>DASUGR010000035.1:0-19250 GCA_036273915.1 Planctomycetota bacterium
GGAGCCGGGGACCCACTTCGGATCCACTACTACGACGCGCCGCCCGCCATCGGCCGGGTCACCAATCCCCTTGACGGCACGACGATCAACCTGCGACGGAGCACGACGTTCACGCGGATGACATCCTTGCACGACGAGATCGAGTCCGCGCCGGACTTCGCGGTGAGACGCGGCGAGGTCGTCGCCCGCGGCTGGAAGCTGAAGGACGGCGCGCTGCGGGCCATCGCCAAGAAGCGGCGCCCCATCCAAGCCGCCGACCTCCTTCCCGACCTCCGCCAGAAGGGCGTGGACCTGCGGATGGGTCTCGACATCGCCCGGCTGTCCCTGCGCCGGCTCGTGGACGTGATCGTGGTCGTCACCGGCGACAGCGATCTCGTGCCGGCGTTCCGGTTCGCCCGCCGAGAGGGGATCCGGATCTACCTCGACCACCTCGGCGCGCCCGTCATGCGCGACCTGAAGGCCCACACCGACCTCGTTCTCCGACGGCGCTGAGCCGGGAAGCCCGCTGGCCGCTCCTGCTAGAATCCGCGCCGCATGAGCGCCAAGGCATATGACGTCGTCGTGCTCGGCGGCGGGCCCGGCGGGTACGTCGCCGCCATCCGCGCCGCCCAGCTCGGCATGAAGACCGCCGTCGTCGAGAAGGACAACCTCGGCGGCATCTGCCTCAACTGGGGCTGCATCCCGACGAAAGCGCTCCTCAAGAACGCCGAGTACGCCTGGCTCGCGCGCAAGGAGGGCGAGGAGTGGGGCCTCCACTTCGACAACCTCCGCATCGACTTCGCGCGCGTCATCCAGCGCTCGCGTGACGTCAGCTCCCGCATCGTCAAGGGCGTCGAGTTCCTCATGAAGAAGAACAAGATCGACGTCCTGAAGGGCCCCGGCCGGATCGCCGCGAAGGACAAGCTCGAGTACGGCAAGGAAGCGGTCCAGTTCAAGAACCTGATCCTCGCCACCGGCGGCCGCCCGCGCCCGTTCCCCGGCGTCCCCTTCGACGGCAAGAAGGTCATCAGCTACTTCGAGGCGATGGTCCCGAAGGAGCTGCCGAAAAAGCTCGTGATCATCGGCGGCGGCGCCATCGGCTGCGAGTTCGCCTACTTCTACAACGCGTTCGGCACCGAGGTCACGCTGATCGAGCTCTTGGACTCGCTGCTCCCCAACGAGGACAAGGAGGTCACGAAGGAGCTCGCGAAGAGCTTCAAGAAGATCGGCATCAAGGTGATGACCGGCGTCAAGGCGGGCTTGAAGGTCACCGAGAAGGGGGTGAGGGTGTCCGCGGGAGAGGGGGAGATCGACGCCGACCAGTGCCTCGTCGCGATCGGGATCCAGGGCAACACCGAGGATCTCGGCCTCGAGGAGCTGAAGATCGCGACCGACAAGGGCTTCATCAAGACCGACGACCGCGACAAGACGAACGTCCCCAATATCCGCGCGATCGGCGACGTCAACGGCAAGGTGCTCCTCGCCCACGTCGCGTCGCACCAGGGCGTCGTCGCCTGCGAGGACATCGCCGGCGTCGCGCGCCACGGCGTCGACTACACCTCGATCCCCTCCTGCACCTACTGCCAGCCGCAGGTCGCGAGCGTCGGCCTCACCGAGGAGAAGTGCAAGAGCAAGGGCCTCGAGGTGAAGATCGGGCGCTACCCCTTCCGCCCGCACGGCAAGGCCGTCGCGACCGGCGAGAACGAGGGCTTCGTGAAGCTCATCTTCGGCGCGAAGTACGGCGAGCTCCTGGGCGCGCACATCCTCGGCAGCGAGGCGACCGAGATGATCGCGGAGGCATGCGCCGCGAAGACGAGCGAGGCGACCATGTTCTCGCTCGCCGAGACGATCCACGCCCACCCGACGATGGCCGAGGCCTTCCACGAGGCGACGCTCGACGCGCTCGGCCGCGCCATCCATCTGTGACAGAATGGGGTCCGCGTCCCACCACGACCTGATGCGCACGGCCCCCGGAGCCCCCTCACATCTCGCCCTCGGGCGCGTGACCTACGCCGAGGGCTTGAAGATCCAGCACGAGCACTTCGAGCTGCGCCAGCGTGGCGTCATCCCGGACACCCTGCTGCTCCTCGAGCACCCGCCCGTCTACACGCTCGGCACCAACGCGGACGCCTCGCACGTGCGCGACCCGCAGGGCGCGGAGGTCGTCCAGACCGACCGCGGCGGCGAGGCGACGTGGCACGGCCCGGGGCAGGTCGTCGGGTACGTGATCAGCGACCTCGAGCCGCGCGGCCGCGACCTCCACCGGTTCTGCCGCGACCTCGAGGAGATCATGATCCGCGCGCTCGGGGACTTCGGGCTTCCGGGCCGCCGCATCGAGGGGCTGACGGGCGTCTGGCTCGGCGAGGAGAAGGTGGGCGCGCTCGGCGTCCGCGTGCGCCGCTGGATCACGACCCACGGCTTCGCGCTGAACGTCAGCTGCGACCTCCGGTGGTTCGACACCGTCATCCCGTGCGGCCTAGCGGACCGCCGCGTGACGAGCATGGAGCGGGCGCTCGGGCGCCCTGTGGAACTCGACCAGGTGAAGGAGAGCTGTGCCGCGCACTTCCAGGAAGTCTTTGGAAGCTGAGTTCCGCGCGTCCTCGCAGGCGGACCTCGCGCGCTACGACGCGGAGTTCCTCCTCGGGCTCTACCGGGACATGCTCCGCACGCGCGCGCTCGACACGCGGATCGAGGCCCTCTACAAGCAGGGCAAGCTCGTGGCGGGGTGCTACTCGTCGCGCGGGCAGGAGGGGCTCTCGATCGGCAGCACCGCGGCGCTCCGGAAGGACGACGTCATCGGCCCGATGATCCGCAACCTCGGCTCGATGCTCCGGCACGGCATCCCGATGACGATGGTCTTGCGCAACTACCTCGGCCGCGCGACCGGCCCGACGAAGGGGCGCGACGGCTCGAGCCACTTCGGCTCGCTCGAGCACAACGTGATCGCGCCGATCTCGATGCTCGCCTCGCTGATCCCGGTCATGTCGGGCGTCGCGCTCTCCTTCCTCATGCGGAAGGAGGACCGCGTGGCGCTCACGTGGATCGGCGACGGCGGCAGCAACGTCGGCGACTTCCACGAGGGGCTCAATTTCGCGGGCGTGCTCAAGCTGCCCTTCGTCCTCATCCTCGAGAACAACCAGTACGCCTACTCGACGCCGATCGAGTACCAGACCGCGGCGAAGGACTTCGCCTGCCGCGCGCAGGGCTACGGGATCCCGGCGATGAAGGTCGAGGGGAACGACACGCTCGCCGTCTACGAGGTGACGAAGGAGGCGGTGGAGCGCGCGCGGGGGGGCGCGGGGCCCACGCTCATCGAGGCGAACACGATGCGGATGCGCGGCCACGCGATCCACGACGACGCGAAGTACGTGCCGAAGGAGATGTTCGAGGAGTGGGAGAAGCGCGATCCGATCGCGACGTTCGCCGAGCGCCTCAGGAAGGCGAAGATCCTCGACGACAGGACGGCGAAGAGGATCGACGACGAGGTCAAGGCGGAGCTCGAAGCGCAGACGGACGACGCGATGGCGCAGCCGCCCGCCGACCCCGCCCACGAGATCGACGAGGTCTACGCGCCGTGAGCGAGATCACCTACCTCGAAGCGATCCGCGAGGGCCTCCTCGAGGAGCTGCACAGGGATCCCGACGTCTTCTGCCTCGGCGAGGACATCGGCACCTACGGCGGCGCGTTCCGCGTCACGCAGGGGTTCCTGAAGGAGTTCGGCCGACCGCGCATCCTCGACACGCCGCTCAGCGAGTCCGCGATCCTCGGCGCGGCGGTGGGCGCGGCGATCATGGGGCTCCGCCCCGTGGCCGAGATGCAGTTCGCGGACTTCGTCGCGAACGGCTTCAACATGCTCGTCAACTTCGCGGCGAAGGCGCACTACCGCTGGGGCGCGAAGGTGCCGATGGTCGTGCGGCTCCCGTCGGGCGGCGGCACGCGCGGCGGCCCTTTCCATGCAACGAACCCGGAGGCGTGGTTCGCACGCGTGCCCGGCTTGAAGGTCGTCTGCCCCGCGACGGTCCGCGACGCGAAGGGCCTCATCAAGGCCGCGATCCGCGACGACAACCCCGTGCTCTACTTCGAGCACAAGTTCCTCTACCGCCGGCTCAAGGACACGCTCGAGGGCGAGGTGCTCGAGCCGATCGGCAAGGCGCGCGTCGCTCGCGAGGGGAGCCGCGTCAGCTACGTCAGCTACGGCAGCATGGTCTACCACGGCATGAACGTCGCCGAGGAGCTCGCGAAGGACGGAGTCGACGTCGAGGTGATCGACCTGAGGACGCTGGTCCCGTTCGACGAGGAGACGGTCCTAGAAAGCGTCCGCAAGACGAACCGCGTGGTCATCTGCCACGAGGACACGAAGATGGGGGGTTTCGGGGGCGAGGTCGCGGCGCGGATCGCGGAGAAGGCCTTCGAGCACCTCGACGCGCCGATCCGGCGCCTCGGCGCAAAGGACACGCCGGTCCCCCACGCCCAAGAGCTCGAGGACGCGTTCGCGCCGCAACCCAAGGACATCAAGGCGGCGATCCTCGAGACCGTTGCGTACTGACGCGCTTCTCCTCTTCCTCGCCGGGGCGGCGTTCTTCCTGCCCGCGGTCGCCTCGCGCGACGTCTGGCAGCCGCTGGAGACGCGCTACGCGACGATCGCGCGCGAGATGGCGGAGACGGGCGACTGGCTGCTGCCGAGGATCAACGGCGAGCCCTACCAGGACAAGCCGCCGCTCTTCTTCTGGCTGGGCGCCGTCCTGTGGAAGGTGGCCGGGCCGCAGTGCGTCCGCGTCGTCAGCGCGCTCGCGGGCGCAGGGACGCTCGTCGTCCTCGCGGCGCTGGCGCGGCTCTGGTTCTCGCGGCGCGCGGCGCTGCTCTCTGCCGCGATCCTCGCGACGACGCCCGAGTTCGGGTGGCTCGCGCGCTTCGGCGAGCTGGACGTGGCGCTCACGTTCTTCACGACGCTCTCGGTCTACGGCTGGTTCGCGGGCGGGAAGCGGACCGCGCTCTTCTACCTCGGCATGGGCCTCGCGGTGATGGTCAAGGGGCCGCCCGGGGTCCTCGTGCCCGTGGTCGCGGCGGTCGCGGGGCGTCTCGCGCGCGTCCCCCCTTCCTCCCCCCGCGCCCCCCGCCATCCCCTCTGGGGGCCGGTCGTCGTGATCCTCCCGGTCGCCTGCTGGCTCGTTCCCGCGTTCCTGAAGGCGGGGCTCGGCTATGCCCACGAGCTGATCATCCACCACATGTTCGGCCGCGTGGTGGACTCGTGGCAGCACAAGCAGCCGTTCTACTTCTACGTCAACGAGGCGCTCTGGAACTTCTTCCCGTGGCTGCCGCTCGCGGTGCCGGCGGGGATCCGCGCGTGGCGGAGGCGGCGCGACGAGCCGGCGTCCGCGATGCTGCTCCTCTGGTTCCTGATCGGGCTCCTCGCGTTCTCGGCGGTCTCGGGCAAGCGGATCGCGTACATCCTGCCGCTCGTGCCGGCGTTCGCGCTGCTCGTCGGGCGCGGCGTCGAGGCGCTGCTGGTCGAGGCGGAGCGCGCGGAGCGGCGGACGGCGACGGCCCACGTCGTGATGCACGGCGTGCTCGCGGCGATGGGGATCGGGCTTCTTGCGTTCGGGCTCTTCGGGACGCGCTTCCACAAGGAATCGAAGGACTATGTCGCCGAGGCGCTTGCGCCGATCATGCGGCTGCCCGGCGGGGCGCCGCTCGCCGCGGGGGGCCTCCTGCTCGTCGTGCTCGGGATCCTGGGCGCGCGGCTCGCCGTGCGCGGGCGGCACGCGGCCGGGCTCTGGACGCTCGCGGGGGCGATGGTCGTCGGGTTTTTCGCGGTGGACTTCACGTTCGTGCCGCGCGCGAACGGCTACAAGTCGCCGCGGACGGTCGCGGAGGCGATGGACCGGCGGGTGCCGGCGGGGGCGGGCGAGGTCGGGATCTACCCGGCGCTGCCGCAGTCGGTAAGGGGCGCGCAGCAGTACGCCTATAGCGGCGCGTTCAACGCGTACTCGAAGCGGCTCCGCTTCGTGCCCCTCGCGGACGGGAAGGAGGTCGCCGGGTTCCTCGCGGGGCCGGGGCCGCGGCTCGTGGTCACGTCACGGAGCTGGGTCGAGAAGGGGCTCAAAAACCTGCCGGCGGGCGTCGAGGTGGCGGAAGCCGGCCGCGTCGACCGCGAGGAGATGGTCTTCCTCCTCAACTCCCGCTGACCCTCGCGCACCGCCTTCGGTATGCTGGGCTACCGAGGCACGCGATGCGCAGCGAGCGTCTCGTACGAAGGTGGATGCCGTGGGCAGTCGTGGTGTGCGCGGCCGGCGTCTTGCTCTATCTCGGTTGGTCCGATCCGCGGATCATCGACCGCCACAGGAGCGACGATCCGGTCCCCCGCGAATCGCTCAGCTCGCCGACGGCGGCGCGCGAAGCCGCGGACTCGCTCTTCGGCCGCTGCGTGGATGTAATCGCCGCGCGGCCGGTCTCCGGCGCCGTCGTTACCCTGGCGGAAGCCGCGACCATCTCCGACAAAGACGGCAGGTTCGTGATCCCGCGCGAGCAAGGCGCGAACACGTTGTCCATCGTCGCCGAGGGCTTCGAGCCAGCGAACGTAGCCGCACCCGAAAGACCCACCGCCGACCTTGGAGCGGTGCTGCTCATCCCATGCCGCCGCATCAGCGGGTCTGTCTCCGACTCACGAGGACAACCGGTCGTCGCCGCTACGATCGAGATGTTCGTTGCCGGCGAGATCGTTGCGGCAGGCCAATCGGCAGAGGATGGCGGGTTTCACCTGCCCGTCACGGAAGAAACAAGCATGAGGTTGTGCGCTCGCGACGCGACGTCCGTGGTCACAGCGCACGCACCGGGCTTGGCCCCGGCAGCCACAGCGGTCGAGCATTGCAACGAACCCGTGAAACTCGTGCTTCGTGACGGGTCGACCCGCCGTGGCGTCGTGTACGACGCCGCGACTGGCGCCCCCTTGCCGGACGTTGCCGTTCGCATGCAGCCGCGACCGCAACTGCGCGCGGGCGACGGCGTCCTTCTTGCGACAACCGACGCCGACGGCCGATTCGAAGCAACCGGAACGGGAATCACCGGCTGGCACCTCGTCCTCAAACGCGCCGGATACGCCCCCGCCGTCGTCCCCACTCCGGGAGATGACCGGGCGGTCATCGTGCGATTGCATCGGACCGCAACCGTGCACGGCCACGTGGTGACGCAGCAGGGCGTGCCCGTCAGCGACGCATGGGTGCGCACCGTCCCGGCTCTCCCGTCGGGGAACTTGGCAGCCGCGAACGAATCGGAACGCATGCGCGCGAAACGGGCAGGACGCCTCTCGGTGGAGCGGGAAGACTCCCAGCCGGTCTATGTCTCGACCTTCACCGGGCCGGACGGGTCGTTCGCGCTCGCCGACGTCCCGGCCGACGGCGTGCTCCACGTCGTGGCCCAGAAGCAGGTCATGTCGAAAGCAGTCACCTTCCCGGAGGTACCGACGGAGACGGTGACGCTGGAGCTGGCGCTGGCGTCGGACCAGGCTTCCATCGGGATCCAGGTCGTGGACGAGGCAGGCCGCCCCGTCCCATCCTCAACGGTCACGCGATTCGTGCGCGCCGCAGCGGACAAGGCGACCGCGCAGAGCGCTTCGGTCGGCAGAACGAACCGGGATGGCCTCACTGAGCTCTGCTCGTGGCGAACGTTGACATACCCCGTGTGGATTCGGGCTGACGCCGAGTCGCGAACCGGATTGGCGGGCCCCATCATGCTCGTTGAGTCCTTCGGGAGCACGATCACGATCGCCGTCCGGCCGAGTACGACCCTTGTCGGCAACATCGAAGGTCTCGCGGATCCACGTGGTGTGCGGATCGACCATTGGCGTCTGCTGGACGAAGACCTGTGGGAGCGAGGTCGCCCGACGAGTCCTCGCGGTGACGGAGGCTTCTCACTCTTGAACCTCCCACCCGGGACGTACGAGATCCTTTTCACGGGACCGGACGTCGCCCCCCGGCGTGAGCGGGTCGCGATTGCGGGAACAGTGGATCGGCACGACATGGGCAGCGTTCACTTGGGGCCTGGGCGGGTGCTTCGCGGGCACGTGAGACGGACGGGTACTCCGGTAGGACTCGCGGCGGTCGGATGCGAGCCCTCAGCGGAGTGGCGGTTGTGGGCGGAGGTGGGACCGACCTGGACTGTGGCCGATGCCGAGGGAGCGTTCGTGCTCAGGGGGATCACGCCAGGAGATGTGACGTTGGTCGTGATCGACCGGATGGGCGACCCCACCACCCACCGCTTCCCTTGCCTCGGCGACGCGCAGAGCATGGACGTGGAGCTGCCTGCCCGCCCGGCTCGCAAGTAGAGTCGAACCCGCCACGCAGGCCGGCGCCCCCACGGCAACGGTGGCCCCTGTCGCGGGCAGCGATCGAAAGGGGAAGGAATCCGTACAATGCCGGCCATGGCTACCCAGGTCGTCATGCCGCAGATGGGCGAGTCGATCGCCGAGGGAACGATCACCAAGTGGCTGAAGAAGCCCGGCGAGCGCGTCGACAAGGACGAGGCGCTCCTCGAGATCTCGACCGACAAGGTCGACACCGAGATCCCCTCGCCCGCCGCGGGCGTCCTCGGCAAGATCCTCGTCGACGAGGGGCGCACGGTCGAGGTGGGCACCGCGCTCGCCGTGATCGTCGCCGAGGGCGAGAAGGTCGACGCCACAGCGGCCGCGACGCTGCCCGCCGCGCCGGCGAACGCCCCGGCGCCCGCCGCGAGGCCCGCGCCTGCTCCCGCGCCCGCCGCGGTCGCGCGCCCGGCGGCCCCCGTAGCCCCCCCGCCTCCGCGACCCATGCCCCCGCCGCGCCCCGCGGCCCCCGCGCCCCCCCCGGTTCCCGCCGTCGCCACGAAGATCCCGCGCACCACCAACGGCCGCTTCTACTCGCCGCTCGTGCGCACGATCGCCGAGGCGCAGGGGATCTCGGAGCCCGAGCTCGCGGGCATCGCGGGCAGCGGCGCGAACGGCCGCGTCACGAAGGACGACGTGCTCGCGTACCTCGCGAAGCGCCCGGGCGGCGCCGTCGCGCGCCCCGCCGCCGACCAGGTCGTCCCGATGGACCGCATCCGCGGCCTCATCGCGCAGCACATGGTCCACTCCATCCACACGTCCGCGCACGTCTTCATCATGACGGAGTGCGACATGACGGGGATCGTCGGCTTCCGCGAGCGCGCGAAGGAGCCGTTCGAGCGGCGCACCGGCGAGAAGCTCACGTTCACGCCGTTCTTCCTGAAGGCGAGCGCGCTCGCGCTGCGGGACTTCCCCTACGTGAACGCGCAGGTGAACCCCGAGGCGGGGCAGATCACGGTCAAGGCGGACGTGAACGTCGGCATGGCGGTCGCGCTGCCGAACGCCGACGGCACGTACGGGCTGATCGTCCCCGTGATCCGCAACGCCGACGCGCTCCCGCTCCCCGAGATCGCGCGCCAGGTGAACGATCTCTCGCGCCGCGCGCGCGAAGGCAAGCTCCGGCCCGACGAGCCGCAGGGCGGCACGTTCACGGTCACGAACATGGGTGTCTTCGGCAGCTACGGCGGGCTGCCGATCATCAACCAGCCGCAGGTGGCGATCCTCGGCGTGGGCGCGATCGAGAAGCGCCCGGCGGTCGTCGACGACGAGATCGTCATCCGCCACAAGGTGTTCCTCTCCGTCGGCGTCGATCACAGGCTCGTGGACGGCGCGCTCGGGGGACAGTTCCTCGAGCGGATCCGCCACTATCTCGAGAACTTCGAGACGTGGATCCTGTTCTGAAGAAGGGGGGGCCGGGGGGGAAACCCCCGTGGCTGAAGGTCCGGCTCGAGGACTGGGCCGGGTTCCGCCGCACGGAGGAGGTCGTCGAGACGCACGGCCTCCACACGGTCTGCCACTCCGCGCGCTGCCCGAACATCGGGGAGTGCTGGAGCCGCGGGACCGCGACGCTCATGCTCCTCGGCAACACGTGCACGCGCGCGTGCGGCTTCTGCGCGGTGAAGAGCGGCGTGCCGCGCGCGTTCGACCCGCACGAGCCGCGGCGGGTCGGGGAGGCCGTGAAGGCGCTCGGGCTCCGGTTCGCGGTGCTGACGTCGGTCGCGCGGGACGACCTCCCCGACGGCGGCGCGTGGGTGTTCGCGGAGTCGATCCGCGAGATCCGGCGGCTCTGCCCGGGCGTCGGCGTCGAGGTGCTGATCCCCGACCTGCGCGGGAGGGACGAGCACCTGGATCTCGTGTTCGACGCGGCGCCGGACGTCCTGAACCACAACGTCGAGACCGTGCGGCGGCTCCAGCGCCGGGTGCGCCCGAGCGCTACGTACGACCGGTCGCTCCACGTGCTCTCCCGCGCGGCCGGGAAAGGGCTCGTCGCGAAGTCGGGGCTGATGCTCGGCCTCGGCGAGACCAAGGGCGAGGCGCGCGAGACGGTCGGCGACCTGCGAGCCGCGGGCGTGCGGATCGTGACGATCGGCCAGTACCTGAGGCCGGACGACGACCACCTCCCGATGGAGCGCTACGCGACGCCCGAGGAGTTCGAGGAGATCGGCGGCTATGCGCGCGCGCTCGGCTTCGACCACGTGGAGAGCGGCCCGCTCGTCCGCTCGAGCTACCACGCCGAGCGCGCGGTCACTCCCGCCTGAAGAGGGGCGCGAGCGGCAGCGCGAGGCCCGGAGTCGCCCGCAGCGCCGTCTCGTGCGTGCGGGCCCCCTTCGGCGTGCGCAGCTCGGCGGTCCCCGCTTCGGAGTCGAGGAATGTCCGCGGCCCCGCCCCCGCTTGCCCGCCGACCCGCTGCGCATCGACGGCGCCGCGCGCGCTCAGCGGGTCACGGACAGCGCGATGTCCCAGCGGTACGGAGGTTTCCCGTTCGCCGCGCGCAGCGTGTAGGCGACGCCGCGCGCCGGCTCGCCGTCCGGGAAGAGCACGACGAATCGCGTCGAGCCGTCGCCGTTCGAGATGCCACCCGTCGCCGCGCTGAGACGCACGGGCGGGCGCCCCTCCGCCTCGAGCACGAACGACGGATCCGCCGTCGCCGTGAACCGCTTCATCTTGTCGAAGCCGTCCCACTCGACGACGTGCGCGAGGAGCACCAGCCGGTCCGCGAGCGAGTCGCGCATCGCCTTCGGCAGCTCCGGCGAATCCGACCAGACGATCCGGTCGATCGTCATCGTGCGGAACTCGTCCGCGCGCGTGAGCCCGACGACCCCGTCGACGGCCCACGAGAAGTCCCCCGTCGTGTTCCGGGGGACGAGCGCATACGCCGTGTCCACGGCCATCGTCTCGAGCGCCTCCGGCTCGATCCGCAGGTAGAAGACGCCGGAGCCCCAGTAGCCGCGCTCCGCGCGCACCGCCACGTCCGCGTGCCCATCGGCGCGCAGCAGGAACTCCTTGTCCACGGCGTCGTAGAACGACTGATACTGGGTGCTCCCGCCCTCCGGCCGGTTCTCCTTCACCTGCACGAACAGGTGGCCGCTCTTCTCGTCGAGGCCGCCCATCTCGAAGCCCCGCGGGCGGTCCGCGTACCAGAACGCCTTGACGATCGTGAGCCGGCGATACTCGTCCGGCTCCGCGACGGGCTCGTTCGCGACCTTGCTGTGCGCGCCGAAGAGGTCCGACGCCTCGAGGGTCACGTACGGGTTCGCGTGCGGGAAGAGGTCGTCGCGCTCCGCGAGCGTCTGCCGGCGCCCGACCGTCTCCGTCATGCCGGCATCCGCCCAGTCGCGCACGCGGAGCACGGGCAGGATCAGCCCGAACGCGTGCGGGTCGAGCGGGGGCGGATCGAGCCGCTGGTAGTTGAGCCGCCGCCAGCGCCCGTCGACGAGCACCTCGTTCATGGTGTGCGATGTCCAGCCGCCGAGCACGCCGAGCGCGTCGAGGAGCGTCCTGCGCACGCGCTGGTGCGTGATGCCCTTCCCCACGAGCGCGACCTGCGCCGGATCGGTCGCGTCGGCCGGCGGGATGCAGTAGATTAGCCGCGTCGGCACGCCGAGCGCGCGCAGGCACCCCGCGAGGTAGATCGCCGTCGAGGTGCAGCTCCCGCGCTCGCCCGCGAGGAACATCTCCTTCGCGAAGAGGTCGCGCCTCCACTTCCCCGCGATGGCCGCGTCCGGCGTCGCCCACGGCGCGAGCCGCGGCCTCCCGCCCTCGAACTCGGTGACGAACGTCGTGAAGTGGCCATCCCGATCGCGCGCGTGCTGCAGCAGCCACGCCGCGGCGCGGGCGCACCCCTCCCTCCCCCGGACCCCCTCCGCACCCAGTCCCGCGACGATCCGCGCGCGCAGGTCCTCGTCCCAGTTCGACGTGAGCCCGGGCCGCAACCATTCCTCCCCGCCCTCCGCGCGCCCCTCGGGCGGCGCCTCCGAGAACGGGTAGCAGATCACCTCGAGCGTCGCGTGACGCGGGCCCTCGTCGACGATGCGCGCGTCCTGGTGGTCGTCGCAGATCGCCGCGGCCGGGCGCAGCACGCGCACGAGCAGCCGCACGCTGTACGCGTACTCGCGCCGCTCGTTCCAGTCGCCGTCGGGCGTGCCGTCGCCGTCGCTGTCCGCGCGCGCGGGATCGGTGCCATACTTGCAACGCTCGGCGAGGTCGGGAAGGCCGTCGCCATCGGTGTCGGGATCGGGGTCCGCCGCGGCCGACGCCGCCGCGAGGAGGAGGATCGGGAGCAGCCGTCGCATGCCCCCATCGTAGCGAGGAGGGGGGGCGCGGGGAGGAGGATCAGGCCGCCTCTTCGTGCGGGAGGCCCAACGCCTCGCACTCCGCGGCGGTCAAGGGCTCGCGGAAACGGCACCCGACGAGCACGAGGCTCGACTTCTTCCCGCAGTAGCCGCTCACGCGCACGACGTCGGCCTCGCGCGCCACGCCGCCGTTGGCGAGGAAGACGTGGAAGCCCCCGTGGAAGTTCTGCCACACGCGCGCGGTGTACGGCATCAGGTGCTGGGGCTCGCCGGCGGCGACGAAGCGCGAATCCGTGATGCGGAAGAGGACTCCCGTCCTCGAGATGTTGATGCCGAGCGCCTTGAAGGTGCCGCCGGTCCCCTGGACGACGAGCTCGAGGAACTTGAAGGTCCGCACCGCGTCGCGGCGGCTTCCGAACTGCGCCTCCAGGACCTTGTTCACGAGCTCGGACGCGTCGCCTAGGGTGGTCCACCCCTCGATCTGCTTCACGAGTTCGCTGGCGACGGCGCTTCGCTCCGCGGGCATCACGGTCCCCCCCACCGAAGCAAAGCACACGGCCACTTCCGTTGCCGGCACGATCCGGGCCGGCGTGGATCGTTTCGGGACGGCGGCTCCGCGCGCGGGGCCGCGGCGGACCCGCGGGGCCGGAGGATCTGGTCGGGGAGGTTCGCGTTCCGGAGCGCGGTCTCGTAGCTCACGATGCCCGCGGCGACGTACTCGTTGAGCGACGCCTCGAGCGTGCGCATCCCCTCGCGGTTGCCCGTCTGGATCACGTTGTAGAGCTGCGGGGTCTTGCGCTCGCGGATGAGCGACCGGACGGCGTCGCTGGCGACGAGGATTTCCTGCGCGGGGACGAGCCCGCCGTCGACGCGCTCGACGAGGATCTGCGCGAGCACGCCCTGGAGCGACTCCGAGAGCTGGAGGCGCGCCTGGTCCTGCTGCCCCGCCGGGAAGACGTCGACGATCCGCTCGGGGGCCTGCGACGCCGACGCGGTGTGGAGCGTGGCGAAGACGAGGTGCCCGGTCTCCGCGGCCGTGAGCGCGAGCGCGATCGTCTCCCGGTCGCGCAGCTCCCCGACGAGGATGACGTCCGGGTCGTGCCGGAGCGCGCGCCGCAGCGCGCTCGGGAAGTCCGCGCAGTCGCGGCCGATCTCGCGCTGGGTGATGTGCGCCTTGACGTCCTGGTGCACGAACTCGATCGGGTCCTCCATCGTCAGGATGTGGCAGGCGCGCGTGCGGTTCACGTGGTCCACCATCGCGGCGAGCGTGTGGCTCTTGCCCGAGCCGGTCGGCCCGGTGACGAGGACGAGCCCGCGCGGGCGCTCCGCGAGCATGCGCGAGACCGGCGAGATGCCGAGGTCGTCGATCGTCGGGATCGCCACGGGGATGCAGCGGATCGCGAGGCTCGTCTGGCCCCGCTCCCGCATGACGCTCACGCGGAAGCGCCCGAGCCTGTCCAGCGCGAACACGAGTTCGAGATCGCCCTCCGCCTCGTACCGCTCCGCCTGCCGGGCGCTCATGAGCCCGGTCGCCATGGCGTGGACCTCGTCGGCCGGGAGCACGCGGCCGTGGTCGACGAGCTTGCCCGCCGTCCGGAGGCGCACCGGGCTCTTCGCCTTCAGGTGCAGGTCGCTCGCGCCGGTCTCGATCGCCTCGCGCATGAGGTCCAGGATGCGCACCCTGGGCTCCGGTTCGTCCCCGCGGTAGACCGCCTGCTTCGGCGGCGCGGGCGGGGCCTGCCTCGCGATCCGGGGGGGGCCGGGGGGCCCCTCGGCCGGCGGCGGGGGCAGCGCCTGCTTCACGGCCCCCTCCGCCTGCACGAGCGCCGACTCGGAGGGCGAGAGCGTGCGCCGGAACTTCGCGCCGAGGACGATGAGCAGCTCGCCGCCCTCCGAACGCTCGCTCACGCGGACGAGCTCGGCCTCGAGGGTCACGCCGGCCTCGACGAAGCGGATCGACATGCCGTTGCGGAAGAGGAAGCCGAGCCGCTTCGTGAAGAGGATCAGGTGCTCGGCGTCGTCGCCGATCAGGAACTCCGGACCCGTGAGCGTCAAGAGGACGCCCGCGCCCGACACGTTGATGGCGTAGCCCTTGTAGGTCCCGTAGTCGCCGCGCACCTCGAGCGCGAGCACGCGGTCGACGCGCGGATAGGCGCGGCGCTCCTCGCCGCGCCCGGGCGACGCCGCGGTCGCTTTGCCCTGCTTCGGCGCGGGGCCGCGCTTCTCCCTCCCGGGGGCGACGCCCAGGAGCACCCAGTCGTCGCCGAGGAGCGGCGCCACGAACCGGCAGCCGACGAGCATCGGGGAGTCGTCGTCAGCGCCCTTGCGGCTGACCCGGACGACCTCGGCCTCGCGCACGACCTGGCCCGCCGCCAGGCGCACGATCATGCCGTCGCCGAACTCCTGCGCCACGCGCTCGGAGAACACGACCATGTTGACGAGGTCGGAGGGCGGCAGGAAACGCTCGTCCGTGATCCAGAGCAGCGCACCGGTCGCCGAGAGGTCGATCGTCTGGCCGGAGAACGTGCCCCCCTTGCCCAACACCTCGACCTCGGCGGTGACCGTGGCGCGCTGGCCGGTCCGGGCCTCCGACGATGCGGGGGCGGCGGTTTCCTTCTGCTGCTTTCGCACTCCCGCCGGGATATCGACATTTCCGGGACCCGAAGTGTTCATACCCCCCGGGGGTATTCCTAGGGAAATTGCGGCCCCCGGACCCCCCCAGTATTATTTGAACGGTGGTTCAAACGACGAGCGGGCCGCGCGCGGACCGGAAACGGGCCGAGATCCTGCGGCGCGCGGCCGAGGTCTTCCGCCGGAAGGGCTTCCGCGGGACCGGGATGCGGGAGATCGCGACCGGGCTCGGCCTCGCGCCGGGGGCGCTCTACTACTACTTCGAGAGCAAGGAGGACCTTCTCCACGCCTGCCAGCGCCTCTCGCTCGAGCGCCTCCTGAAGAGCGCCTCGGGGATCGCCGCCGCCGACGCGCCGCCCGCGGAGAAGCTGCGGCAGATCGTCCTCGCGCACCTCACGCACGTCCTCGGCGACCTCGGCGGGAGCTTCGCGCACGTCGAGTTCCACGCGCTGCCCGACGCGCAGCTCGCGGAGGTCGTCGGCTGGCGCGACGCGTACGAGCGGCACGTGCGCGGCGTCGTCGACGAGGGCATCCGCGCAGGCGCGTTCCGCGCGGTGGACGGCAAGCTCGCCGCGTTGGCGCTCCTCGGCGCGCTCAACTGGGCCGCGGTCTGGTGGCGGCCGGACGGGCCGCTCTCCGTCGCCGAGGTGGCGGAGCGGACGGCGGACCTCTTCCTGAAAGGGCTCGAACGATGAAGAAGACGGCGCCCGCGAAAGTGACGCACGCGCTCCGCGTGAACGGCGAGACGCAGGAGGTCTCCTTCCTCCCGCACCGGACGCTCCTCGAGGTGCTGCGCGAGGACATGGGCCTCACCGGCACGAAGCACGGATGCGAGCTCGGCGAGTGCGGGACCTGCACGGTGCTCGTCGACGGCGAGCCGGTGCTCTCCTGCCTCGCGCTCGCGCTCGAGCTCGCGGGGAAGGAGATCACGACCGTCGAGGGGCTCGCGCGGCCCCAAGGCCCCCACCCGCTCCAGAGCCGCTTCGCGGAGCTGAACGCGGCGCAGTGCGGCTACTGCACGCCGGGCTTCCTGCTCGCGGCGAAGTCGCTGCTCGACCGCGAGCCCGAGCCGGACCGCGAGACGATCCGGCGCGAGCTCTCCGGCAACCTGTGCCGCTGCACCGGGTACCTGAAGATCTTCGAGGCGGTCGAGATGGCCGCGGAGGACCTGCGCCGTGGCTAGCTACCGGATCATCGGGAAGTCGCCGACCAAGGTGGACGGCCTCGCGAAGTGCACGGGGCAGACGCGCTTCGCCGACGACCTCTCCCTCCCGCGGATGCTCTTCTGCAAGCTCCACCGCTCCGACGTGCCCCACGCGCGGATCCTCCGCGTCGACACGAGCGAGGCGGAGGCGATGCCCGGCGTCGTCGCGGTCCTCACCGGAAAGGAGCTGCCCACGCCGTTCGGCATCCTCCCGGTCTCCGAGGACGAGCACGCGCTCTGCATCGACCGGGTGCGCTTCGTCGGCGATCCGGTGGCGGCCGTCGCGGCGTTGGACGAGGACACGGCCTTCGAGGCGATGCGGCGGATCCGCGTCGAGTACGAGCCGCTGCCGCCGATCTTCGACCCCGCGGACGCGATCGCGAACGCCACGCCGCCGATGCACGACTACGGCGACGACGGCAACGTCCACAAGCGCGTCTCCATGGAGTTCGGCGACGTCGCGCGCGCGCTCGAGGAGGCGGACCTCGTTCTCGAGGACATCTGCTTCTTCGAGGGCAACACGCACCTGCCGATGGAGCAGCACGCGTCGCTCGCGATGCCGGAGGCGGACGGCCGGCTCACGATCTGGTCCTCGACGCAGACGCCGCACTATCTGCACAAGGCGGCCTCGAAGGTGCTGGGCATCCCGCCGTCCCGCCTCCGGGTCGTCGCGTGCCCGAACGGGGGGGGCTTCGGGGGCAAGAGCGACCCCTTCAACCACGAGATCGTGGTGCTGAAGCTCGCCCAGAAGACCGGACGGCCGGTGAAGATCACGCTCACCCGCGAGGAGGTCTTCTACTGCCACCGCGGCCGCCACCCCGTGCTCATGCGGAGCCGGATGGGGCTCCGGAAGGACGGCACGATCGCGGGGCTCCACTTCGAGAGCCTCCTCGACGGCGGCGCGTACGGCTCGTACGGCGTCGCGAGCACCTACTACACGGGCGCGCTGCAGACGGTCACGTACAAGGTGCCCGTCTACCGCTTCGACGGCGTGCGCTGCTTCACGAACAAGCCGCCCTGCGGCCCGAAGCGGGGCCACGGCACGCCGCAGCCGCGGTTCGCGCTCGAGGTGCAGATCGACAAGGCCGCCGAGAAGCTCGGGATCGACCCGGCGGACTTCCGTCTCAGGAACCTCCAGCCGCCGAACTCGGTCACGGCCAACTGGCTGCAGATCAACACGATCGGCCTCCGCAAGTGCATCGAGGCGGTCGTCGAGGCGTCGGGCTGGCGCGCGCGGCGGAAGAAGCTCGGCCGCGGCAACGGGCTCGGCCTCGCGTGCTCGAGCTATATCACGGGCGCCGGGCTCCCCATCTACTGGAACAAGATGCCGCATTCGAGCGTGATGGTGAAGCTCGACCGCGGCGGCGGCGTCACGGCCTACTGCGGCGCGACCGACATCGGACAGGGGAGCGACACCGTCCTCGCCTCGTGCGTGGCGGAGATCCTGGGCGTCGACCTGCTCGACGTCCGCGTCTGCGTCGCCGACACCGACCTGACGCCCGTCGACCTCGGCTCCTACTCGAGCCGCGTGACGCTGATGATGGGCAACGCGGCGATCCAGGCGGCCGAGCGGGCGAGGGACCTCGTCGCGCGCGCGGCTGCGGAGAAGCTCGAGGTGCCCGCCGCGCGCGTCGTCCTCGCGGACAACCGCGTGTTCGACGCCGAGGACCCGGAGGGGAAGTGGATGAGCTTCGCCCAGGCGGTGGTCTGCGCCGAGGCGACGCACGGCACGGTCGCGACGGCGGGTTCCTATACACCTCCCCAATCCCCCGGCCGCTACCGCGGCGCGGGCGTGGGCCCGACGCCCACCTACAGCTACAGCGCCTGCGTCGTGGAGATCTCCGCCGACGAGGAGACGGGCACGATCACGCCGAGAAAGATCTGGATCGCGCACGACATCGGCCAGGCGATCAACCGGAACCTCGCGATCGGCCAGGTCGAGGGCGGCGTCTACATGGGCCTCGGCGAGGCGCTCATGGAGGAGATGGCCTACCGGCCGCGCCGCCAAGGCGTCCACAAGATCCCGTCGCTGCTCGAGTACAAGAGCCCGACGTCGATGGAGATGCCCGACGTCGAGACGATCCTCATCGAGGACCCCGACGACAGAGGCCCGTTCGGCGCGAAGGAGGTCGGGCAGGGCCCGCTGCTGCCGGTGATGCCGGCGGTCGCGAACGCGCTCTTCGACGCGCTCGGCGTGCGCGTCGACCAGGTGCCGATCACGCCCGAGCTCGTGATCGAGGCGCTCTCGCGGGAGGACCGCCGCGCGGGGCCGCGCTCCTACCCCGACCTGCGCGCCGGCAAGCCGGTGCGCATCCGCACGCCCGAGGAGGGCGGCGACGGCTACGAGGTGGACCAGGAGCGGAAGCAGAAGCAGAAGCGCCGCGAGGAGAGGGCCAAGGCATGATGCGACTTCCGACGTTTGCCTACCGGGCGCCGCGGAGCGTCCGGGAGGTCGTGAAGATCCTCGCGGGCGAAGGGCCGGCGGCGCAGGTCGTCGCAGGCGGCACGGACCTCTTTCCCAACATGAAACGGCGCCAGGTGGAGCCGGAGACCGTCGTCGGGCTCAGGGAAGTCGGGGGGCTCCGGGGGCAGCGGTGGCGGAGCGGCACGTTCCGCATCGGCCCGCTCGAGACGCTGCGGGCGCTCGAGCGCGATGGCCGCGTGCGGAGGAACCTGCCCGGCCTCCACGAGGCGGTCGCGTCGATCTCCACGCCGATCCTCCGCAACATGGGCACGATCGGCGGCAACGTGTGCCTCGACACGCGCTGCTTCTACCTGAACCAGAACT
>DASUGR010000036.1:0-10311 GCA_036273915.1 Planctomycetota bacterium
GACGAGCCGTACCGGACGACGGTCCTCCTGCGATGGTTCGAGGATCTCTCGCCGCGCGCCATCGCCGCGCGCCAGCACGTTCCCGTCGAGACCGTGCGGACTCGACTGAAGCGAGCGGTCGCGCTGCTCCGGTCGCGACTCGACGAGCACAGCGCCGGTGATCGGCGCGCCTGGTGCCTGGCGCTGCTGCCGTTGATCCGGCGACGGTCGCTCCTGGCACGGACGACCAGTTTGGCCGCCTACGCGGCGACAGGAGTGATCATGGGGCTCAAGGGGAAGATCGCCGTCGCCGCCATCGCATTGATCCTGCTGGCTGGCGGCCTTGTCGTCTGGAAGGGGACGCGCGGCGATCGGGTGGGCGAACGATTCTCCGGGGCGAGGCCGGTCGCCATCCGACGCGTGGCGCCCGCGGAAACGATCGCACCGCCGATCCCGTCGGTTCAAGGCGAAACGCTCGGCGTGCGTGTCGAGGACCGGGACGGAAAGGCGCTTGCCGGTGCACGCGTCGAGGTCCGGCCGGCGCGAGACGGAGTGAGGGCGACGTGGCGCGACGTCCCCGTGTTTGGCGCGACGACGACCGACTCGTACGGGCGCGCCGTGGTCGACCTGCCCGCCGTCGCGATCCCGCAGCTGCGCGAGGTCCGCGTGGCGTGCGTCGGCTACGTGACGGCGTCATTGCGCACGAACGAGCCGGAGATCGTCGTGAGACTGAGCGCAGCGGCAGCGATCCGTGGCCGGGTGTACGAGCAGGCGACGGGGCGCGGGCTGGGCGGCGTGTCGCTCATCGTGACGCGGACGATGGCCATCCGCCCTGACGACGATCTGGAGGACTCAACCGCCGAAGACGGGTGCTTCGCCATCGCGGGCATCAAGCCGGGCGTGTACACGCTGAGGGTCCGATCGCCGGTGTGGCTCGACGTGGACGTCGCCGACCTGCTGCTCGAGCCCGGCGAGGATCGGACGGTCGATGTCGCGCTCCGTCCGGGGATCACGATGGCCGGAGTCGTGAAGGACGCCGGGACGGGCGCGCCGATCGAGAACGGCCGGGTCGTCTATCGCGTCGCGCCGGTTTTCGGCGCGTCGAAGTCCGCCGACCTCGGGCCCGGTGGTGAGTTCGCTCTGCGGGGCCTGAAGACGTCGGACGCTTCGTCCGCGCACCAGCAGCTCTGGCTCGATGCGGAGGACTACGACGGGCAGCTCTCCGTCCAGGCAACGCCGGCCTACGATCTTGCCGGGAACCAGACCCGCGTCGCCCAGCTCCTTGCGCGACGACAGGAGGGGTCGCTGACGGGCCGAGTGATCGATCCGGAAGGCGGCGGAGTCTGCGGCGCGCGAGTTGTCGTTGGCGGCCTCGACATCCTCAACGCCGTGCGGGAGTTGGACGAGACGGGCGAGGCTTGGTCGTTCGGGATCGGGCGGGTGAAGCAGGCGGTGACCGCGACGGATGGGTCGTTTCGCATGGGCCCGGGCATCCTCCTTCACGCCCAAGGGAACCTCGCCACCGAGCGGCGGCTGCTCGTCGTTCACCCCGACTTCGGCATCGTCTACCGCAAGGTCGCGATGGAGGAGCTCGCTCGTCCGATCGAGGTCCGACTCGGAGCTGGAGTACGCCTCGATGTGGAGGTCACCGACTCCGCGGGACGCCCCGAGGCCGGGGCGCGCCTTCGCTCGTTCGTGCGCGACCCGCTGGTCTTGGCGAACCTCCAGTACCAAGGAGATCCGTTCGCCTCGCTCCAAGGCCCGACGATCTGCGACGCGCAGGGCCGCGCGACGCTGACGCGCCTCTGCGCAGGCGAGTGGGAGATCCGCGCCCTTTCTGCCGACGAGCGCCGCTGGGCGCGGAACACGGTGACGCTCGACGGTGACGGCACGTTTGCGTGCCGCCTGACTCTTGAGGAGGCCGCGGTGGTGGCGGGCACGGTCGTCGACGACGAGACCGATGCGCCTCTCGCCAGCGTCGTCGTCGGACTCGATGGCGGCACCATGCAGACGGAGCGGCGCGCGGTCACGGATACGGAGGGGCGATTCGAGTTCCGTGGCGCCGTGCTCGACCCCAACTTCCCGGGTTTCACGCTCGCCATCGTCGAGCCGCCTGCGCACGGCGCGTGGGTCTCGGCCCCGGTGCAGAACGTGAAGGCTGGCGATGCGGCCGTACTTCGGGCGAAGCCGGTCTTCCGCGACACGCGCGAGATCTCGGGGCACGTCCTCGATGCGGTGACAGGCGGGCCCGTTCCGAACGGGCTGATCAAGTGCTCGTGGCGGGATCCCAAGGGCCCGAATGTCCAGCAGGGCGGCTTCGACCGGCGGTTCAGCGAGGGAGCGTTCACACGCCTCATCCCGGTCGTCGATGGCCTCAGCCTGACGTTCCGGGCCGAGGGCTACGAGCCCCGCACCCTGCCCCTGGAGGACCTCGAACGGGCGGGCTTCGAGGTATGCCTGACGCCGAAGACGCCGGCCGCCAAGTTCGGCCTTCGTGTCCGCGTGACCGGCGGCGAGCACCCGAATCCCGCCGCACGGGATGTGGCGCAGACGGCGTGGATCCACTTCTACGACCCGGTGACAAGACGCGAGCGCGGCCGGTGGACCACCGGGACACTGCCGGAGTTCGTGCTGCGCGAGTCCGAGGTCGGGGGTCTGGGGCTAGGCCTCCTCGAACTACAAGTCTCCGGCTGGTACCAGCCCGCGCCGGTGGAGTTCACGGTCGACGCAGGACGCGAGACGACGGTCGACGTGACGCTTGTGCGCGGGGGTGGCACACTGGGCGGGACCTCGGACGCGAAGCCCGGGGCGAGCGTCGAGATCACCTACCCGACGGGCCTGAAGCGCGTGGTTCCCGTGGGCGAAGGGGGGAAGTGGTGGGCCGGGGGACTTGCGCCCGGAACGTATGCCCTGTCGCTGGACGGGGGCGAGCCGATCGCGGTCTCGATCGCCGACGGAGATCACGCGCAGATTGAGATGAAGGGAGCAGCCCCGCGCTGAAGGCTGACGGGGCTCAGCGGCCGAGCACGACGTCGATGCCGCTCATGACGAGCGAGAGGTGCTTCTTGGGGAGCTTGGTCACCCGCGTCGTCAGGCAGCCTCGGTCCAGCGCCACGATCTGTGACACGTTCGCGACCGAGTCCTTCGGAAGCCCCGTGTCCTTAAGGGGCAGGAGGACGTTGCCGGGCGCCTCGGCCCAAGCGATGTTGCTCGTGAGCGGTACGCAGACGGTTGTGCCGATCCGGCTGCGGTTCAAGTGGTCACCTTGGACGACGACGACGGGACGCCGGAACCCCGGGCCCGAGCCGGTCGGGTCGGGAAGATCTGCCCACCAGATCTCGCCCTGGGCGACCGCTACCACTCGCTGCGCTCCAGGATCCGGCGCGCGGCCCCGGAGACGAACGGGTCGGTCGGTTCCTGCACGTGATCCGCGACCCTGTTCATGGCTTCCGTGACCTCGTCGGGCGCATGACGGGCGAGGTACTCCGCGATCGCGTCCGAGTAGAGCCGGCTGCGGGACTTCTTCAGCCGGCGGGCCAGCGCCTCGGCGGCGCGGAACACGTCGTCGGGGAGCGAGACGGCCGTTTTCATACCCATAGTATAACCGCGCCGGCGTCGGCGGCAAGCGTGTCCCGTCCGACAGCGGAGGCATGGACTGCGAACACCTGGCGTTCAGGCAGATCGTCACGATCAGGCCGACGCCGGCACCACCTCGACGTCGTAGCGCCCGATCTGCGGATCGGCGGTCAATACCGGCAGCGACTCCACCTGGGCCTGGGCGACGAGGAGACGGTCGAACGGATCGCGGTGGTGGTCGGGCAGGCTCGCGACGTGCAGCGCGTGCGCGTGCGTGACGGCAAGGCCCTCCGTGCCGCTGGTCTGCATCCGGCTGGGCACGTAGTCGCTCGGCGGGGCGGGAAGGCCCAGCTTGCCCAGCGCGTACTTGATCGCGATCTCCCAGGAGCTGGCGGCGGACAGGAGGAGGTCGTTCTCCGGGTCGGACACGAGGTCGAGCGCGCGCGGGCCGAGGTTCCCCGGCGCGGACTGCATCCAGAGCCACACCTGCGTGTCGAGCAGCAGTTTCACCGCTCGAAATCCCCGAGCACGTCCTCCGGAAGCGGCGCGTTGAAGTCCTTGGGAACCACGAACTTGCCCTCGTCGACGCCGAGCTTTCTGCGCCGGGGCCGGCCGAACGCGGTCAGGATCGCGACCGGCTTGCCCGCGCGGGCAATGATCACCTGCTCGCCCGCCGCGACCCGCCGCAGCAGCCGGGAGAGGTGCGTCTTGGCCTCGTGAACGCTGACCTCGGTAGCCATGCTCTGCAAGTGTAGCTAAGTCTATGACTAAGTCAACTCGACAGGTGCCGATGGGCCCACCGTGGGCCATTCGGGAAGGCATCATCTCGCGCGGGCAGGTCGTCCGCAGGCCGGAAGACGCGGGCCCCGCCGCGTGCAGCTTGGCGATGCATCGGGCCAGCCGCGGGCGAGGCGGAGGCCCCTCCCCTGGTGCCGTGCGCGAACGTCTGGCGCCCGATCCCCCTTGCGGGTTGTCGCCAACTCGCGCTGGATGACTACGAACACCCGTCCCCGCCGAGCGGCGGGCTTTGCCGGAGGAAGGAACCCGGACCGAGCTACTCCGCGCGCGCCTCGGCGGGCTCGGCCTCGTCGGCCAGCGCGCCGCCGCTGCCGCCGCTGAGCGAGGTGGTCGAGGCGGCGCCGACGCCGAGCGCGGCGTTCACCTCCGCGGTCAGCGCCTTGACGGCGTCCGGGTTCTCCTGGAGGAACGCGCGCGCGCGGTCGCGGCCCTGGCCGAGCCGGAGCTTGCCGTGGCTGAACCAGGTCCCCTGCTTCGTGATCACGCCGCTGTTGACGCCGAGGTCGACGAGATCGCCCTCGCGGCAGATCCCGCGGTTGAAGAAGATGTCGACCTCGGTCTGCCGGAAGGGCGGCGCGATCTTGTTCTTCACGACCTTCGCGCGGACGCGGTTGCCGATGATCGTCTCGCCCTCCTTGATCGACCCGATCCGCCTGAGGTCGATCCGGACCGACGCGTGGTACTTGAGCGCGCGGCCGCCCGGCGTCGTCTCGGGGCTCCCGAACATCACGCCGATCTTCTCGCGGAGCTGGTTCGTGAAGATGAGGCAGGTCTTCGAGTTCCGCACCACGCCCGTGAGCTTCCTGAGCGCCTTGCTCATGAGCCGCGCCTGCAAGCCAACGTGCTGGTCCCCCATCTCGCCCTCGAGCTCCGCCTTGGGCACGAGCGCCGCGACCGAGTCGACGACGATCACGTCGACCGCGGAGGACCGCACGAGCGTCTCCGCGATCTCGAGCGCCTGCTCGCCCGAGTCCGGCTGCGAGATCAGCAGGTCCTCGAGCTTCACGCCGATCTTGCTGGCGTAGGCCGGGTCGTAGGCGTTCTCCGCGTCGATGAACGCGGCCACGCCGCCCCGCTTCTGCGCCTCGGCGACGATGTGGCTGCAGAGCGTCGTCTTGCCCGAGGACTCGGGCCCGAAGATCTCCATGATGCGCCCGCGCGGCGCCCCCCAGCCCCCGAGCGCGATGTCGAGCGAGAGCGCGCCCGTCGAGATCCCCTCGATGCCGAACGCGCGGCCGTCGCCGAGCCGCATGATCGATCCCTTCCCGTACTGCTTCTCGATCTGGGAGAGGGCGAAGTTCAAAGCCTCCGCGCGCTTCTTGGACTCGTCCTTCGGCGCGGGCAGATTGTTCCGGCCAACCATGGGTCACTCCTCGCGGGCGGGGAAAAAGGGCCGCCTGTTATTAAGTCGCGACCCGGTTACGTACCACCGAGGAGGGACATCTCCCGAAAAGGCTCATGCAGAGCGCCTTCTCCGGTGAGGACGGAGGAAAAAAGAATGATTTTTTCCGCCCGGAACCGGCCGAAGGCTCTCCGGGGGTCGAAGGGAGGGGGCTTCGGGGGCCGGTCCCGGAACCTCCCGAGCGTGATGTGGGCGGTCCACGGCCGGTCCTCCCGGGGGTAGCCGAGGCCTGCGACCGCGTCTTCCATGTCTCTCGCGAGCGCGGTCGCGGCTCCCTCTCCCTCCCCGAGCCCCACCCACACCACCCGCGGGCGCTTTGTATCGGGAAAAGCGCCGAGCCCTGCAAGCGACACATCGAAGGCCGCATGGCGGGCCGCCACCTGGGTGGCCGCGGCCGCCACCGGCTCCGGGTCCTCGACGTCGCCGAGGAAGCGGAGCGTCAGGTGGATCGTGCCGGCCTTCTGCGCCCGGAGCCCCGCGATCGACCGCCCCACCCCCGCGAGCTCGTCCGAGAGCGACGGGGGCAGGGGGATCGCGAGGAACGCCCTCACGGGTGCGCCGTGAACCCGAGGAACTCCTCGTAGCGGGCGTCGACGTCCCTGCGCGCGATCGCCCGGAGGCGCCTCAACGAGAAGTCCTCAACCGTGAAGCTCGCGACGATCGCGCCGTGGATCATGGCGCGCCGCAGCGAGCGCTCGTCGACCTTGCCCGCCGCCGCGAGCGACCCCACGAGCCCGCCCGCGAAGCTGTCGCCCGCGCCGGTCGGGTCGACCACGTGCTCGAGCGGGTAGGCGGGGATCGCGTGGAAGAAGCCCTTCCCCCACAGGAACGCGCCGTGCTCGCCCTTCTTCACGACCACGACCTTCGGCCCCTTCGCGAGGAGCTTTCGCCCGGCCCGGATGAGCGAGTGGTCCTCCGCGATCGCGCGCGCCTCCTGGTCGTTGCACACGAGCATGTCCACGCGCTTGAGCACGGCGTTCAGGTCGTCCCAGGCCTCCTGGATCCAGTAGTTCATCGTGTCGAGGACCGTGAAGGCCCCGGGCACCTGGTCGAGGACATGCGCCTGCGTCCTCGGCGGCGCGTTCGCGAGGAAGACGAACTTGCTCTTCCGGAACGCCTCGGGCACCGTCGGCTCGTAGCCGTCGAGCACGTTCAGGTGCGTCGCCATCGTCTCCGCGACGTTCATGTCGCCCGCGTACCGGCCGCTCCAGCGGAAGGTCTTGCCCTTCCGCACCTCGAGGCCGTCGAGGAGGACGCCGCTCTCCTCGAGGAGCTTTCGGTGCTCGTGCTTGAAGTCCTCGCCGACGACGCCGACGAGCCGCACAGGCCCGAAGAACGCCGCGCCGACCGCGAAGTAGGTGGCGGCGCCGCCGAGGATGTCCTCGACGCGCCCGGACGGCGTCTCGACCGTGTCGTAGGCGAGCGCGCCGACCGCGAGAAGCGACATGGCGAGAGGGTACTACGGACGGGTGCGGCGAAGCCAGAGACCGGCGGGGAGCGCGATCAGCAGGTGGATGATCTTGTAGGTGAACGAGAGCGCGAGCGCGGTGCCCGCCTTGACCCCGGCGTCCGGCAGGATCGCGACGTACGCGAGGTCGCCCACGCCGAAGCCGCCGGGGAGGCCCGGCACCGCGGAGACCATCTGGGCGACCGGGACCGCGGCGAGGATCGCGAAGAGCGACAGCGTGGCGCCGAGCGCCTTGCCGTAGAGGAGGATCGCGAGCAGGATGAACCCCTGGGAAAGGGCGGCGACGAGCGAGGCCGCGAGAAGCGCCCGGCCCTTGCCGCCGTAGAGCGCGAGCGCCTCGCCCGCCTCCCGCGCGATCGCGGAGAGCCGGCGCGGCACGAGCCGGGTGAGGCCGGTCAGCGCGCGCACCCGCGGGGACACGAGGAGCGCGAGGAGGACGAGGCATCCGCCGAGGAGCGTCGCGAGGAGCGTGCGCGTCGCGCCGACGCGCGTCGCGCCGGGGGCGAGGAGCGCGCCCGCGAGCGCGATCGTGCAGAGGACGATCAGGCCGAGCAGCCGGTCGAACGCGACCGTCGTCACCGCGTGCGCCTTCCTGCCGGAGGTCCCGCCCGCGACGTAGAGCGCCTTCACGACGTCGCCGGTCGCGATGCCGCCCGGCAGGACAGAGGCGGCGAACTGTCCGATCCAGCCGAGACGGAACACGGCGAGCCACGGGGTCTCGAGCCCCGCCGCGCGGAGCAGCACGCCCCATCGCACGTGGACGGCAAGGATCGCGAGGAGGTGCGCGCCGACGCCGAGGAGCGCCAGGGCGGGGTTGCTGGCGAGCGGCCGGAAGGCGGAGAGGAGGCCCGCGCGGACGGACCGGATCTCGCCGGGCTCGAACGCGAGATCCCCGGCGTCGGTCCGCAACACGACGGCGGCGCCGCCCGCCTCGACGAGCCGGCCGCGGTGCGTCGTGCCGGCGGCGTCGACGACCCGGTCCTCGAACCCGACGATCCAGAGCGCCACCCCGACGAGGACGAGCCCGGCCGCGGGGCCGAGGAACCGCTTCACTCGGCGGCCTTCGCCGGCTGCTGCTTCCTCGACTCCGCCCACGCGAGCCACGCGGGGGACGTGGGGTCGACGCGCGCGCCGGTGATCTCCTGGAGCGCGGCCTGCGCCGCGTAGCGCACGTTGATGTCGATGTCGTCGAGGCGCCCGACGCAGCACTCGAACGCCCCCGGACCCCCCACCCTTCCGAGGTACGTGAGCAGCGCGCATCGCACGTCGGGGTCCGTCTCGGGCGGATCGATCCCGTTGCCGAGACGCGCGATCGCCCCCTCGCGCGCGATCCCGGACGCGACGCGCGTGAGCACGTCGATCGCGGCCTCCCGCACGAGCGGCGAGTCGTCCGACGGCTCCTCGGCGAGCCCGACCGCGGCGTTCCGCATCACGACGGTGATCGCGCCCTGAAGCATCGGCGGCGTGATCTCCTCGGAGGCCTCCCGGACCTGCGCGGTCGCCGTGTTCGAGATGGGCTCCGTGCAGAGCACGCGCACCACCTGCCGCGCGACGATCGTGCTGCGCGGGCTCTCCTGCGCGAGCGCCCGCATGCGCTCGACGACGTCCGCGACGGGCACCTGCTTGCCCTCCCTGAAATCGGCGGCGAGCCGTTGCAGGTCGTCCGCGATCTGGTTGATGCGGATGTCCGGGTTGCCCTCGACCCCCGCCGGCGGAGGCGTCGCGGGGAGCCGGAGCAGCACGCGGCCGAGCTGGTCGCAGGCCGTCGAGCGGACGGCGCCGGTCGGGTCGAAGGCGAGCACGAACAGGAGCCGGTCGACGACGGCGGCGAGGAAGACAGCGTTCTGCACCTTCGTCCCGCCGAGGCCGCGGGCGGCGAGGTCGATGTAGAAGTTCGAGATGTGGGCGGGCTCGACGTACTGGTAGCGCCCGTTCTGCACCTTCGTCGCGTGGGACTCGATCATCTTCGAGTACGCGCCGAGGCCGCGGTCCTTCCCCTTGATGAAGTTCTCGAAGAAGATCCCCATCTCCGCGCGATCGATGTCGCTCTCGACGCCGGCGCAACCGGCGAGGAGGAGCGCGAGGGCCAGGACCCGCATCGCGGTATTGGAACCGCCGCGGGCGACACTGCAAGCGGCGGAATCGGAGGGGGCCGGGGGGCCGGACCTCGCTCACCGGCCCAGCAGCGCGAGGAACCCCGCGCGGTAGCGCTCTTGGCGACGCGCCGGAAGGCCCTCGATCGCGCGGAGGCCCGCCTCCGCGGCGCGCGGGGAGGCGAGGTCGCGGAGCGCCCTGACGGTGCGCTCGAGCTCGTCGCCGGTGCCGCGCAGCGCGTGGTCGAGCAGCGGCTCGACGCCCGCGTCGCCCGCGTGCGAGAGGACGCCGATGGCCGCGAGCCGGTGCTCCCCGTCGCCGTCCTCGAGCCCCTCGCGCGCCGCGGCGACGACCGCGTCGGGCGGGGATGCGAGAGGGATCGACGCCTGCAGGAGCGCGAGCCTCGCCTCCGCGCAGAGGTCGGCCCGGCGCCGCGCGACGTGCTCGAGCGTTTCCGCGCTCCGGATGTCCAGGAACGCGGCGAGCGCGGCGGCGCCCTCGCGGCCGCGCGCGCGTGCGAGATCGGCCAGCGCGTCCGCGGAGGCCGGGTCGCCGAGCCGTCCGAGCCCCCCGATCGCCGCGAGGCGCACGGCCGCGTCCCGCTCGCGCGCGAGGAGCGGGCGGAGATCGGCGCCGTCGCCGGGGTCGGCGCGCGCGGCGAGGATCCTCGCGATGCTCGCGCGGGTCGCCGCGTCGGGCGACCGCAGCATGTCCCGCTTGAGCGCGTCGATGACCTCGGGCGGCGCGAACCGGCCGAGCGCGATCTCGATCGACGCGCGGAGCGCAGGGTCGCCGAGACGCCCGAGGAGCCCCTTCCACGCGTCGTCGCCGCCGATCGCGGCGATCCGGCGCGCGAGCCGGTACTTCCTCGGCGCGTGGCCGTCGAGGAGCCGGAGGAGATCCTCCACGCCCGCCTCCGCCGCACGAACGGGCGCCGCGTCGTCGCACGCCCCGGCGCCGGCGGCGTCCTCGCCGGACTCCCCGCGCGACCCGG
>DASUGR010000037.1:0-6459 GCA_036273915.1 Planctomycetota bacterium
ACTGGTACGAGAAGGTCCTCGTCGAGGCGGGCGCGAAGTACGCCGTCTTCGACAGCGCCACCGCCCTCGTCGGGGACGACCTCAACGACGGGCTCGTCGCGAGCTCCGTCATGACCTTCCTGTCCCAACTCGGGAAGAAGCACGGCATCGCCCGCTGCCTCGTCCACCACACCCGCAAGGCCTCCACACACGGCGAGAAGGGGTCCTCGGCCGACAAGGCCGCCGGCGCCGCGCAGTGGGTCCGGCTCGCCGATACCGCCGTGCTCGTCGAGAGCGACGGGCCCGGACGCGTCAAGATCGACCCCTGGAAGATCCGCGACCACGAGCAGGGAAAGCCCTACGTCGCCCGCATCACCGAGAACCTCCACTTCGAGTTCATCGCCGAGATCGGACCCGGCGCCGCACCCGGCAAGCGACGCCCCCCCGGCGAGACCGCCAAAGGCATCGTCGAGCGCCTACACGTCTGCAAGGAGTGGCTCACCGCCAAGGACCTCGCCGACCTCCTCGATGTCACGCCCAGGGCGATCAACATGGCGATCGGTTCCCGAAGCGTCGCACGCTGGATCGCCGACGGATTCATCGAGGTGCAGGAAGCCAACGGGCCCAACCCGCCGCGCTACCGGTCGACTGGTGCGCTGCCTCCGGAGTTCGTGTCGTGAAAGCGGGAAGCTCGATGCGAGAAGGCTTCCCGCTCAGCTTCCCGCTTGATGTAAGTGCATGTAAGTCAATGCTTTGTGCTTGCGGGAAGGTGCAGCTTCTCGGTTGCTTCCCGCATAAGCACAAGTCAAGCAATGACAAGTACTTAGAAGCGGGAAGTGTTCTACCCCCTAAAGGGGGTACGTGTGCACGCTTCCCGCTTGCACACACGTACCCGTCCGCACAGGTGTCAAGGTGAAGTGCCCCCACTGCGGAAAGGACATCGCATCCAGAGACCTACCCACCCCCATCGAGCGCACCTTCGTCGCCTACTGGCTCACCAACGGCAACAACGGCACCGACGCCGCCCGCTCCGCCGGCTACAAAGGCAAGACCGACAAGGCACTCGGCGTCACCGCCTCAAGGGTGCTAGCACGGGTTAGGGTCCGCACCCTCATCGACCAGATGCGCCTGCCCGCACGTGAAGTCGTTCAGCAGACGCTCCGCGAGGTCGCCCTCACGGGCGAGAAAAACGAGCGCGTCGCGTCGGCTCGCGTCCTCGCGCGCATCGAGGGCATGATCGCGCCGACCCGACACGAGCACGCGCACCTGCACGCGCATCTCGACCTCCCGGCCGCAGGCACGCCCGAGGCCGCGGAGCACGCCCTGCGCAGCGTTCGTGCGCTCGTGCCCCTTCTGTCGCCTCCGGACAGAGCGCGTCTCCTGCGCGATCTGGGGGCCTCAGGCGAGGTGCCGGCGTTGCCGCGCGTCCGCGAGGTACACCGCGCGGACGGCGAGAGCGAGCGGGAGCGCACGGGCGAGGCGGAGGGAGGGGGGTCGCTTCCCCGGGGGGTGTCCGATGGGCCATCCTGACCACCTCCGTCCGCGAGCCGTTTTTTTAGTGAAATAGATTCCTATGAGCGTAGTATTTATCAGCATGGCGCTACTGACGACGGCTGAGGTCGCGGAGAGGCTCGGGGTGAGCATGAGGCGGGTGCTTCAGCTCGCGTCGGGCCGCGGCGTTGAGCCCGCGCGGCTGGTTGGTCGTGCGGCGCTGTGGGAATCGAAGGACGTGCGGAAGCTGAAGCCGAAGCGCGTCGGGAGGCCGAAGGGGTCATGAAGGTTGTCGGGTACGTCCGGGTGAGCACGACGGAGCAGGCGGAGGATGGCGCGAGCCTTGCGGCGCAGGAGGAGGGGATCCGTAGGTACTGCGACCTGCACGGGTATGAGCTCGTGCGGGTGGAGCGCGACGAGGGCGTGAGCGCGAAGAGCCTCGACCGGCCGGGGTGGCGCCGCGTGGAACGGTGGCTTCGCCGCGGTCGCGGGGTTGTGGTGACGAAGCTCGACCGCGCGTCACGGTGCCTGGAGGACGTGATTGGTCTCGTGAAGGACGGCGCGGCGCGGGGGTGGTATCTGCACTCGGTGCAGGAGCGCCTGGACACGTCGACTGCGATGGGCGAGTTCTTCGTGCACATGCTGGCGGCGATCGCGCAGCTGGAGCGGAAGCGGACGGGGGAGCGAGTGCGGGAGACGATGGCGGCGCTGAGGAGGAGGGGCGCGAAGTTGTCGAGCGCGCGTCCGTACGGGTGGCGGATCGACGGGAAGGTGCTTGTGGAGGACGCGGAGGAGCAGCGTGTGCGGGGGCTGATCCTGTCGATGGCGGAGCGCGGGCCGACGGCGATCGCTTCGGAGTTGAACGCGATGGGGGAGAGGCGGGAGTCGGGGGCGTGGACGAAGCAGGCGGTGTCGCGGGTGTTGCGGCGCGCGCGGCTTCTTTCCGGGAGGGTCGCGTCGTGAAGGAGCCCGAGGTCTACACGGTCGAGACGGAGTTTGGGTACATGGTGCAGGTCGGTCCGGACCGCCGTCCGTGCGTCGTCGAGCTCCACGCGGGCGGCGCGCTGCGGTTGGTGGCCGCGACGATGCGGGTCCCGCGGTTCCTGCGTGAGGTGTGGCAGCGGGACCGTCACGGGCTTCGGAGCGAGTTCATGTCGTGGCGCGTCGTCGTCTGGCGCGCGCGCTCCGAGGGCGTCGCGCACGCGGAGAAGGCGCGGCGGATCGAGGCGCTGCGGTGGGGCGTGGGGACGCTCCGGAACGCGGAGAAGCCGGACGTGCTGAGGGGCCACGCGGCGTACCTGCTCCGGACGGAGCGGGATCGTCGTGCGGCGCGGAGGGCGTCGTGAGCACGTACTATTACGCGGTCTGCGCGAAGTGCGGCGAGTACACGATGCTGGCGCGGCGTGGTCCGGCCGGCGAGCGGTTCGAGGAGGACGCGCCTGGGCTCGCGGCGAGGTTCATCGTGAAGCACCATGACCACGGGCTCGCGATCCGCGACGAGCACGCCGAGGAGATCGAGCGCGGGGGCTTGTGGCGGCGTGTTACGGGCGGCGGGCTCATTCGCGTCGAGTGCTGCAAGTGCGGCGCGGGTCTCGTTGTCGTGGCGCATGACGGTGTGTTCCCGACCGACCTGTTCCGTGCGAACGGCGATGCTGTCGAATGTTCGCGCTGCGGCGCGAACGACTGGCGCGCGGCCACTCAGCGCCGCGGTCCGTCCTGACGCCAGCTCCACTCCTGGAACGGGATGACGGGGGAGCGAGTGCGGGAGACGATGAGGCGGGAGCGGTTGTTGTCGGGGAGGGCATCATGAAGCGAAGAGTCGAGAACGAGGCTGACGCTCGCGAGGCGGTCCGCGCGGTGAGCGACTGGCTCGACCGGGAGATCGAGGCGAACCCTCCCAAGCCGAAGCCCGGTAGCGTCGTCCGTGAGGGGGCGCACGCCGGTCTGGCGCGCGAGTTTTCGCTCGAGCTGCTCGATTCCGCGCGATGCGATGGTCTTTGTGGTTGTCCCTTGTGCCAAGGGTAGGAGGGCGTCGTGAGAGTCCGGTGCGCGATCTCGACGGGTACCGAAGAGAACGACAATGGCATCGATGTCGAATGCACGTACGCGGAGTGCGGCGAGTGCGGGCACACCACGATGAGCTTCGGGACGTCAGAGGCGAGCGTGAAGCGGTGTCTCGTGCTCCTGCGCGAGGAGTGCCCCGAGGGCGCCGACAACTTCTACGTCGAGGACTAGGGCTGCCTCCAGCTCCACTCCTGGAACGTCCACCCCGACCCCGGCGGGGGGATGACGGGAGCGAGCTCGAGCGCGAGGACCTCGGCCTCCTCGAGATCGGGCGCGGACGCGACGCGCTCGGCCCACCGGACGCGTCGGCCGCGGCGGGGGTTGCCTCCGCGGTAGAGGGTCCAGAAGGACTCGGCCTTCGAGCCCCCCCACTGCGTGCGCACGGCGTGGAAGACGGCGCGCGTGTCGGGGAAGGCGCGGACCTGGGCGTTGACGCGGAAGCGCACGATGTCCTTGGAGATCTCGACGACCTCGCACTGTCCCCAGCGTTCGACATCCCTCCCGAAGCGCGCGACGAGCGCCTCGTTCCATCTGGCGATGAGGGTGTCGGGGTGTCCGTTGGCGTCGCGGCGCGACGGCGGGACGGGTCGGGCGTAGTCGGCGCGGTGCCGCTTCTTCGGGGCGCCGTTCTTAGTGGGAAGCGCGAGCGAGAGCACGTAGAATCTCCTTCGGGTGCTCTCGCCCGCCGGCCGCTGGGGGATCGGGTTTGACGGTTCGGTCCCCCGCGGCGACTTCCCGGACGCTACCGTAGGTCGGGGACCGTGCAAGTGTCTCGGGCGGATGGCGTCTCTTGCGATCGTCCGCCAGCGCGCCGGCTGGGATTGTGGGGTCGCGTGCCTCGCGACCGTCGCGGGCCGGAGCTATGAGGACGTCGCTTCGCTCTTCGACGTCGAGAAGATCTCCGCCGGCGGCATCGGGGGCCTGACGCACTACTCGATCCTCGAGGGGCTGCGGCACCTCGGCCTCATCGGGGACCTAATCTTCCAGGTCGACCAGATGCGGTGGTTGCAGCGGGTTCCGTGGCCGCCCGATCCCATGCCGAAGCTCGCAATCGTGTGCATGGCGATCAACCGCCGCGCGCACTACGTCGTCTGGGATGACGGTGCGGTCCTCTGCCCCGCCGGCGTCGTGCACGAGCTGCGCGACGTGCAGAACATCGTCGAGGTCCTGCGCCGATGACCGACGCCATCCTCCGGGACGCCCACGGCCTCGCGATCGCTTCCGCGCGAGAGGACTTCGACGCCTTCGCCGAGTATGTCGGCGTGGACGACGTGGGCGAGCCGATCGTGCAGGCGCCGCTGCACCGGTTCATGTGGCGGTTCGTGGACTGGGCGCACGAGCGCGGGCTCTACGCGGGCGTGATGATCCCGGTCGGCCACGGGAAGACGACGCAGGCGGTGCTCCGGGCGGCGTGGGAGATCGGGCGCGACGAGAACGTGCTCTGTCGTGTCGTCGCGGCGAGCGAGGAGGACGCCGGCGACCGCGCGCGAGCGATCCGGGCGGTGATGGCGCACCCGGCGTACCGCCGCGTGTTCCCGGGCGTGCGTATCGTCCGCGGCGAGCAGAGCGAGACGGAGTTCACGGTGAAGCGGAGCGGCGTGTCGAAGGACCCGACGCTCGGGTGCAGCGGCGTGCTGACGGGCACGGGCGCGCGCGCGACGTGCCTCATCCTCGACGACATCGTGAACAACAAGAACGCGGTGCAGAACCCGGCGGAGCGGGCGCGCGTGCTGCGGAGCTTCCGCGGCGTGTGGATGTCGCGTCCGTCGATCATCGGGTCGCGCAAGCCGCTCGTCGTGTGGATCCAGACGGCGTACCACGTCGAGGACGCGGCGGCGGTGACGATGCGCGAGGGCGCGGGGTGGGCGTGGCTCGTCGTGCGCTCGGAGCATCCGTTCGCGGCGCTGTCGTGGGAGATCCGGGTCGGCGGCGAGGTCGAGACGTCCGGGTCCCTGCCGAACGTGGTGGACCGGGAGCAGCTCGAGCGCCTCGCGCTGCGGCTCGGCTCGCCGATCGAGGTGGCGCGGGGCCTCGGGAACCGGCACGTGGCGGAGGGCGAGCAGCCGTTCTCGGAGGAGCTGTTCGCGGGTCCGCGGCCTCTCCCGGCTGCGGCGTACGTGCGGCGGGTCGCGTACTTCGACCCGGCGGGCGATCCGACGCGGGCGCGGAAGGGCGATCCGGACTGGGCGGCGCTCGCGGTGGTCGGGAAGCATCCGAAGGAGCCGGTGTGGGACGTGGTGTTCTCGGGTCGGCTCCGTGCGGCGCCGCAGCGCCAGGCGGAGTGGTGCGCGGAGCGGTGCCGCGAGCTCGGGGTGACGTCGCTCAACGTCGAGGCGGTGGCGGACGGGGCGATGCCGGTGCTCGTGGGCGAGGCGCTCCGGAAGATCGACTGCTCGATCCCGGTGCACCGGATCCAGCCGGGGAAGCGGAAGGAGATCCGGGTGCAGGAGGCGCTCGAGCCGCGACTGCGGCAGGGGCTGCTGCGGGTGCACGGGGCGCTCTTCCGGGAGCTCGTGGCGGAGGCGCTGGTGTTCCCGCTCGGGGCGCACGACGACCTGGTGGACTCGCTGGCGGGCGCGATGGACGCGGCGGAGTCCCTGGGCCCGGCGCGGCACCGGTCGAGCGTGAAGAAGGACCGGGAGCGCCGGCGGATCCGTCCGCCGCGGGTCTGGCAGAAGCGCGGCCGGGTCTGGGCGGATTGAGTAGCACGCCGGCGCGCCCACGCTCGGGGCCTGATGGCCCGGCGCCGCGGCTCCGCCAAGTCCTCCCAGACGCGCCAGCTCACGCTCCCGATGGAGGGGCGGAAGCAGCTCGCGCGCCACCGCGCCTCCGTGCAGTCGAGCCTCGACGACTGGCTCGCCGACCGCGGCGAGTTCGATCCCTCGCTCGAGGGCTCGGCGTCGCGGGCGCTCACGGAGGCCGAGC
>DASUGR010000038.1:0-12821 GCA_036273915.1 Planctomycetota bacterium
GCCGCCCGCCCGCCCCCTTCCGCGCGCCCCCGACCCCCCCCCGCCCCCCACGCCCCCCCTGCCTCCCCCCGCCGGCAACCGCCTTTCACCCCGGAATCCACGCATCCCCGCGCGCCCCCAGGACGTCAATGAAGAGAGGCCCATGCGCAGATCCCTCGTCCTCGGCGCGCTCGCCGCCATCGCCCTCGCCCAAGGGCGGCAGACCCGCGAGGCGTTCTTCACCTCCGGCACCGCCGGCCCCGGATACGTGCAGGTCGACTTCCTCGACGCGCTCCGCCTCCGCCTCGGCCGCGAGTTCGGCGAGACCCGCGCCGACGCCATGCTCCAGAGCCTCCGCGCCGCCGCCCCCGGCACCCAGCGCATGCTCGCGCTCGTGAACGGCGCGCTCAAGGACGACGAGCTGCGAACGCTCCTCGGCCTCCGCCACGAGCGGATCGAGTTCGTCCGCACCGCCCTCGACGCCGCCGTCTCCGACAAGGACAAGCGCCTCCTCTTCGGCACGCTCGTCCGCACCATGGTCGAGAAGGGCGTCGACCCGAGCAGCGAGTTCTGCCAGCTCGGCCGGTTCCGCGACAAGCTCAGCGACGACCAGTTCGACCGCATCTGCCGCGGCGACACCACGCCGGCCCTCATGCGCGACTGCTTCGGCCTGAAAGCGCGCAGCGACCAGGCCGACCTCGAGGGCTACCTCCTGGCCACCCGGTCGTCTCCCTACCTCCTGCACCCGGTCGGGGCCTCCCTCGCGCGGCGCGCGAGGCTCAAGGGCGAGTTCGACAAGACGAAATTCCCGACCCCGCGCGACGAAATGCCGGGGTACGGGAATGAATACAAGGACGGGACGGCCGGCGGGCTGCCCTTCGACAAAGGCCTGCCGCCCGTGCCCTACTACGGGAGAAATCTCGAGGATTTCTTCGCCACGAAATAGCGGCCCGCGGATGGGCGGGCTCTCTCTCGGATGGGCATGCCCTCGGCATGTCCGATTCTGGGGGGTTCCGGGGACCACCCTCCCCGGAGCCCCTCCCTTTCGCGGCCGAGGCGGCTTTCCCCGCGCGGCGCCCCGTACAATCCCCGCGTGTCGCGTCCCATCCTCGTCACGTCCGCTCTGCCCTATGCCAACGGGAGCCCGCACTTCGGCCACATGGTCGGCGCCTACCTCCCGGCCGACATCTTCGTCCGCTACCACCGGATGATCGGCAGCGACGTCCTCTACATCTGCGGTACCGACGACCACGGCGTCGCCAACACGCTCGCGGCCGAGAAGGAGGGAGTTCCCTACAAGGAGTTCGTCGACCGCGGCTACGCCGTCTGGAAGCGCGTCTGCGACGCCCTCGGCATCTCCTTCGACAACTTCAGCCAGACGTCGCGGAAGGACCCGCACTACGCGCTCTCGCAGGAGTTCTTCCTGAGGCTCTTCAAGAACGGGCGCGTCGTGCGGCGCGACGTGAAGCAGCTGTTCTCGTCAAGGACCGGGCGGTTCCTCGCCGACCGGTACGTGGTCGGCGAGTGCTACCGCTGCGGGTTCAAGGAGGCGCGCGGCGACGAGTGCCCGAAGTGCGGCTCGTGGCTCGAGGCGACGCTGCTCAAGAACCCGCGCAGCCGCACCGACCCGACCGACCTCCTCGAGCTCCGCGACTCGTGGCAGTTCGAGCTCGACCTCGCGCAGTTCCCTATGGACCCGCGCGTGCGCGCGTGGCTCGAGGGGCTCCGCCCGCGGCTGAAGCCGAACGTCGCGACGTTCGTCTTCGACAAGATGATCGAGGGCGAGGGGCTCGAGCCGCGGCCGATCACGCGCGACCTTCCCTGGGGCGTGCCGGTGCCGGCGGCGGGCCTCGACGGCCGGCCGATCGCGGACGTGGACGGCAAGGTCCTCTACGTCTGGTTCGACGCGCCGATCGGGTACATCTCGTCCACGATCGAGTGGGCGCGCGCGCACGGCCGCGACTGGCGCCGCTACTGGCAGCGGCGGAAGGGCGAGGAGGGAGCGAGGCTCATCCACTTCATCGGGAAGGACAACATCACGTTCCACTGCATCGTCTTCCCGGCGATGCTCGCGTGGTGGGCGCTCGAGGGCGAGGAGGTCGAGTACGTCCTGCCCGACAACGTGCCGGCGAACGAGTTCTTCAACTACGAGGGGCGGAAGTTCTCGAAGTCGGAGGGGTGGACGATCGACATCGAGGAGTTCGTGGCGAAGTACGGCGCGGACCGCACGCGGTTCTACCTGACCGCGGCGATGCCGGAGACGGCGGACTCCGACTTCCTCTGGCGCGAGTTCAAGGCGAAGACGGACCTCCTCGCGAACCAGTTCGGCAACTTCGCGACGCGGGTCCTCAAGTTCGTGGCGCAGTACTTCGAGGGGCGGGTGCCTGCCTCGTCGCAGGATTGGGAGGGGGTCCGGGGGCAGGTGGAGGCGCGCACGCGCGAGGTGGCGGACGCGATCGAGGGGTTCCGCTTCCGGCGGGCGCTCGACGGGTTCCTGGGGCTCGCGGAGGACGGCAACCGCTTCCTCGACGAGACGGCGCCGTGGAAGCTCAGGAAGACGGACTTGGCAGCGTGCGGGAGCGCGCTCTTTGGCGCGCTGCAGTACCTTCCGCCGCTGTCGGTGTTGGCGGAGCCGTTCATCCCCGGGCTCGCGGCGAAGCTGCGGGGGATGCTGAACCTCCCGCCGCGACCGCCCGGCCCGCTGCTCCCCGCGGAGGCGCTTCCGGCCGGCCACCAGCTCGGCCCCCCCGACGTCCTGATCGAACGGGTCAACGGTTGACCTGCCGCGCGCTCGTAAGTCGCTGTTGAATAAGCGCTTAGCGTGCCGCAGGTGCGCCAGCGCTGGCGCACGGACCGCGCGCCGGTGCTGCGTCAGCGCTGGCGCGCCCTGGTGGAGCTAAGTCTTTGTTGCTAAACTGGTTGTGTCGGCTCCGCACCCTAACGGTTGACCTTCAGCAACCTCGCGGAGGTGGGGGTGGGGGAGACCGAGAGGCGGGGGCCTGGTCCTAGGTCGTCTAGGCGCAGGCGCACCGACAACGGCTTGTCCGCGTCCAGCTCGAACACGCGCGGCTCGCCGCCGAACGACACCTCGCAACGGGCGTTGGACGCCGACTCGAGCCGCAGGTAGACGATCGTCCCCGGCTCGACGTGCAGCGGCTCCGACCGCCCCGCGCGTTCCCACGGCACGTCGACGAGCGACCCGCCGCCGTGTTGCAGCGCGAGGTACCACTCGAGGTCCATCTCCGTCGCCGTCGCGGGCGTCGAGAACGGCTCGCGCACGCACGCCGCCGGCAGCCGGTCGCCCGCCGGGATCCGGAACCGCCCGCCGCCGGCCAGCAGGAGATCCGCGACCCCGCGGAGCACGATCGCCTCGCCCGGCATCTGCCGCACGAGCAGCGCGCCGCTCTCCTGCCGCAGCAGGAGGTCGGTCTCCTGCACCGCGAGATGGATCGGCTCCCCGCCCGCGACGGTCGCCGCCACCCCCTCGACCAGCCGCACCGCCGGCCCCCCCGCATCGTGCTTTCGCAGCCGCACGGTCGAGAGCGGCCCGACGAAGACGATGGCGCCGTTCGGCAGGTCGATCCGCGCGCCAGTGTCGGCCGGCGTCCTCAGCTCGCTCTCGAGCGGGACTTCCTCGCCGGGACGGAGCACGTCGTTGCGGGCGCCGCCCAGCGGGGAGAACGTCGCCTTCCCGAGCCGCATCGTCGGCGCCGGAACCGGGGGGGCTCCGGGGGCCATGCCGTTCGCGTCCGTCTCCTCGGCGAGGAGCGGACCCAGCGCTACGTCCGGCTCGTAGACGGCCTTCGGCGCCGCGCCGTTCAGGAGATACGCGAGAAGCGCCACGAGGAACACCGCCGCCGCGGCGAGCGCGGGCCGGAGCCAGCGCACGCCGGCGCGGGCGCCCCGCGGGGCCGCCTGCCCCCGGACCCCCCAGCCCTCCGCCGCCGCGAGGCGCACGAGAAGGAGCACGTCCAAGAGCTCCGCCTCCGCCGCGGGATCGCGCTCCAGCGGCGCCGGCCCCTCGCCGAGCACGAAGTCCAGGAGCTCCTCGCGCTCGCGCCTCATCGCAGGTGCCTCAGGCGCGCGGCGATCGCCTCGAGCGACTCGCGCACCCAGAACGCCACGGTGCCGAGCGGCGTGTCGAGCGCCTCGGCGACCTCGCGGAACGTGAGCCCCTCGAGGACCTTCATCTCGACGGCCGCCCTCCGGAGGTCCGGGAGTTTCTCCAGCTCCTCGCGCGCGATGTCGACGAGATCCTTCCGCTCGGCGGCAGATGCCGGATCCCAGTCGCCCCTCGCGGGAAGCGCGTCGAGGTCGGGAGGCGGCGCGGGCGCGTTCGGCGCGACGCCGGAGAGCGGGTCGCGCAGGCGCCGCCGCAGGAAGTCCACGCACGCGTTCCGCGCGATCGCGTAGATCCAGGTCGAGAAGGGACGCGCCGTGTCATACCGTTCGATGTTCCGGAACGCCTTCGCGTAGATCTCCTGAACGAGGTCGGCCGCGGCGTGGGGGTCGCGCACGCGCGCCGAGACGAAACGCAGGAGGCCGGGCTGGATGTCCTCGTAGAACCGCTCGAACTCTTCGACATGAAGCAACGGTGGTTTCCCGGAGAGCCGGCCACGACAGGTATTACGCCCGTAGGGGCCGGGTTTTCTGCCGAAGGGCGGGGCCGCGCGAGGCGAGGCCGGGGAAGGAGTCCGGCCACCGGCGCCATAAGCGGATCGGTGGCGATGCTCTCCGGTCCCGGGCCCCGCCTCTCGCGGCCCGGCGGCCACGGTACCACGGGGTTCGAGCCCATCCGGGAACCCGCCCGTCGGACCGAGGCGGGGCGAGGCGGCAACAGGCGCTTCCGGATGGGCTTATTGGGGAGGGGCGGGGGGAACCCCGAGGGGGGGCGGCCGCGGCCGGCGTCTCGGACCGAGGCGTAGACTGGCCGGCCTCATGAAGCTCGCGGCCACCCTCCTCCTCCTCGCGCCGGCCCTCGTGGCGGAGGACCTCCCCCTGATCCGCGCGATGGGCACGAGCCTCGAGACCTTCGAGGTGGAGCTCCGGCTGGACGCGGTGGACAGGAAGACCCCCGAGGGGCTCGCGAAGTCCTTCGCGCGGTTCGAGGAGGAGGAGCACGGCGTCCGGCGCAAGTTCGCGGAGCTCGTCCGCGACGAGCACCTGGCGCTCCTCCGGGTCTTTTTCGCGAAGGACCTCGTCGACAAGCAGGCGCAGGCGTACGACGCCGTGGAGCAGAGAGGGTTCCGCTCCGAGACGAAGGACGTCCGCATCGACGGGGACAAGGCGACCGCCGAGCTCAAGCGCACCTACATCGTCGGCGGGCGGGAGCGCGAGGACGCGACCGAGCTCGACCTCGTCCACGACGCCGCGGGCTGGTGGATCCGGACCATGCGGGTCCGCGGGCGGGACGGCAAGCTCGTCGACCGGCCGCTGTCGCCGCCGCCGGTCCTGAAGCGCCCGCCGATCCCCGCCCCCGGGGCCCCCGACCTTTCCGACGCGCAGGCGGCCATGCTCTCGCTTCGCGACCACGTGCTCCGCTTCGGCGCGCTCCGGGACAACGCGTCGCTCTCCCTGACCGAGAAGTACTTCGACATCATCGGGGCCTTCTACGGCCCGGAGGTCGCGAAGAAGGCGCGCGAGTCGCGGCCGACGCTGCCGGACGCCGCGCCCGTGGCCCTCGATTTCGGGGCCGCCGCGCCGCGCCTCTCGGACCTGATGCGCGTCGAGGTCCTCGTGGTCGAGGACGCGCGCGGCAAGCGGAACCCGATCGGCGGGGCGACCTTCGACCTGCGCGCCGAGGACGGGAAGTGGAAGGTCGTCGGGGAGTACCACCGGAACGATCCCGACGCGCCGCCCCAGGCGGTCTCCAAGAACTTCGCGCTCTTCTTCCTCGTCCGGAGGTAGGGGCCTGCCCCCGCACCCCCTGAGCCTCCTCGCCGGGATCCGTTAGAATCCCCTGAGCCATGAACCGCCTCCTGACCCTCCTCCTCCTCGCGTCGGCCGCTCTCGCCCAGGACGGGGGGGGCGAGCTCATGACCGCGGGCGACGCCCTGAACGTCGAGATGTGCGAGAAGATCCGCGACCGCGTCATGCCGCGGATCGAGGCGTTCACGCGGATGAAGTACCGGCGGCACGTGCCGATCCGCGTCCAGCCGAAGGCGCAGTGGGAGGCGCTGCAGAAAGAGGAGGGGTTCGGGGGCTTCTCGGCGAAGCACGCGCTCGCGTTCTACCGCAAGGGGATCAACGACGTGACCGTCGTGCCGTGGGTGATCGGCGGCTACCCGCCGCCCGGGCAGCCGGGCGAGCCCCGGAAGCGCACGCGGGAGGAGTGGATCATGGAGCTCGAGCCGACGCTCATCCACGAGCTGACGCATGCGATCCACTTCCAGAACTTCTTCTCGGAGGGGCGCACCGTGCAGGCGTCGCTCCGCTCCGACGGGCTCTCCGAGGACGAGCTCGACGACGCCACGGTCGAGTTCCTCCTGAGCGAGGGGTTCCCGGAGCTCGTCGCGCTGCGCACCACCGACTTCAAGGGGCACATGCAGCGCCACCCGAACCCGACGCTCAGCAGCGTGCGCACCTACCTGAAGCAGTACGTCCCGAACAAGAAGGACCCCTACCGCGTGACGCTCAGCGAGAAGGGGTACTCGGACGGGCTCGACCTGCTCCACCACCTGCAGCTCAAGGCGGGGCCCGGCGGCGTGCGCGCATGCCTCTACCGGATGCCGCCGCGCATCCTCCTCTTCCAGCCCGAGCTGCTCGCGGCCGTGGACCTCGAGGACCCGCCGGACCCGGACTCGATCCTCGGGTTCCTCTACCCCGAGGTGCTCAAGGGCCAGGAGGTGCGGCTCGCGGTCAACCCCGGCCCCGGGCGCCTCTTCGAGGGCGCGTACCAGAACGACTTCCGCGCGCCCGGCTGCCTCATCGGCTACGTTGCCGAGGTGGGCGCCGCGGGCGACCCGCAGGGCGAGTGCCGCTACGCCTTCTTCGTCGCCGATCCGGACAACGCGGGCGACTGGAGCGCGACGCAGGCGGCGAGCCTCAAGGGGCTGAACCCCGCGGGCGTCACGGAGAAGCAGGAGCCGCTCCCGTTCGCCGGCGTCAAGGCGACCGTCGTCTCCGTCAAGATGGAGGACGGGGGCCTCTACGTCCGCGGGGAGGCGGGCGGCCTCGTCGTGCTGGCGCACGAGGCGAAGCCGACGCCGGCCCTCGAGGACCGGGTGGTGATCGCGCTCGACGCGCTCTACCAGGTGCGCCCGAAGCCGCGCCTGTACGCCGAGGCGGCGCTGAAGGCGCTCGCGGCCCTCGACAAGTCGAGCGACTGAGGGCCCCGAGCCCCGCCGCGGAGACGCCGCGGGCTCCCTACCGGAGCTTCGCGAGCTCCTTCCGGGCCTGCTCGAGCGAGCGGAGGAGATCGTCCTCCTCCTGCGACTGCCGCTCCTTCAGCTCGTCGATCTGCTTCAGCGTGCCCCTCAGCTCGGCAACCCGCGTCGACAGGTAGGACGCCGACTCCTGCACCAGCGGCAGCCGCGAGAGGATGTCCTCGTACTCCTGGAACTCGTCGCCGCCCTCGACCACCTGCTCGTGGATCTTCGCGTCGACCGCGTCGAGCTCGGCCTGGATGGCGTCGAGCTTCTTGAGATTCTCGACGAGCTCCTTCTTCTCCACGGCGACGTTCTGCTTCTCCATCTGCTGCTCCATGAGCTGGAGGAGGAGGAAGAACTTGAGGTCGGTGAAGTCGTAGGAGTCGGGCGTCTTGCCCTTCGGCGCCTGCGGGAGGCCGAGCACCGCGCCGACCACGCGCTTCCGGTCCGGCACCTCGCCGAGCCAGCCGCGGAAGCCCTCGTTGATGATCTTCTTCTCGCCGTCCTTCGCGGTGCCGCGCCGCGCGAGCGGCGTCGCCGCGAACCACTGGCCCTTGACGGCACGGAGCGTGTCGAGGTCCTTCTTCACCGGGGACTCCTCGACCACGCCGAGCTGGTCGTCCTGGACGCTCTTGCGCCAGGCGTCCTGGATCGCCTCCTGCCGGGTCACGATCTCCTTGCGCGTCTCGCGGAGCCCCTTCAGCTTGTCGCTGACGGCGCTCTCCGCGAACCGCTTCAGCTCCTCCTGCCGCTCGAGCATCCGCTGGAGCTCGTTCTCCTTCGTGCGCGCGTCGACGATCGCCTGGATGTAGGTGCGGCGCAGCATCGAGAGGTCGGGAAGCCCCTTCTTCTCCTCCGCGTGGCGCGCCTCGAGGTCCTTCCGCGCCTTCTCGATCTCCGCGACCTTCGCCTTGAGCTCGTCCCTCTTCTTCTTGATCTCGGCCGGGTCCGGGGCGGGCGGGGCCGGGGGCTGCGCCGGCTCCACGGGCTTCTTCGCCTCGGCCGTCGTGGCCCCGCCGTCGGTCGTCTTCGGCTGCTCCTTCTTTCCGCATCCGAAGGCGAGGAGGAGCGCGAGGAGGGGAGCGCGGTTCCGCATGGGAACGAGAATACCAAACGGGTGCGCGGCGGCCCGGCCCCCGAAGCCCCCCCGATTCCGGTAAGCTCGCGCCCGTGCGCCACCAGAACCTGCTCTTCGTCGCGATGATCCTCGGCGCGGGCCTGGGCCTTTTGCGCCCCTCCGACGGCATCGTCTGGTGGTGCGACCTCTTCGGGACCACGATCTTCATCGGCGCGCTCCGGATGATCGTCGCGCCGCTCATCCTCTTCTCGATCCTCGCCGGGATCACGAGCCTCGCCGACCAGAAGGAGCTCTGGGCGATCGGCTGGCGCTCGATGCTCCTCTACCTCGTGGCGACCGCGGTCGCGGTGATGATCGGCCTCATCGTCGTCCTCGCGATCCGGCCGGGCGAGCGCGGCGCCCGCGACGAGATCCGCGCCTCCTGGAGCCAGCGGCGCGAGGAGATCGCGCGCGAGGAGTCGGCGCGGGAGCGGAAGGTCGAGGCCGCGCGGAAGCTCACGCCGAAGGAGGCGATCCGGGAGAACATCCGCCAGATCGTCACGAACCCGTTCGAGGCGCTCGCGAACGCGAACAGCTTGGGCATCATCTTCTTCGCGGCGCTCTTCGGCGCGGCGCTGATGTTCGTGCGGGACAAGGCGGGGCCGGTGATCGCGGTGATCGACGGCTGCAACGCGGCGATGCTCCAGCTGACGCGCTGGATCATGGCGGGCGCGCCGTTCTTCATCTTCTGCCTCATCGCGTCGCTCGTCGCGAAGCACGGGCCCGCGGTCTTCCACTCGCTCTTCTGGTACGTGATCACCGTGCTGCTCGGCATCGCGTGCCACGTCGGGTTCCTCCTCACGCTCGTGCGCGTGATCGGGAGGATGAGCCCGGTCTTCTTCCTCAAGGGCATCCGGCGCGCGTGGGCCGTGGCGTTCGCCACGCGGTCGAGCGCGGCGACGCTGCCGGTGACGATCGAGTGCGTCGAGCGGGAGCTCAAGGTGCCGCGGAAGATCGTCGATTTCGTGGCGCCGATCGGGGCGACCATCGGGATGACGGGGACCGCGCTCTACGAGGGCGTGGCCGTGATCTTCCTCATCCAGCTATTCGGGGGGCTTCCGGGGGCGGAGATCCACCTCGGCGCGGTGACGACGGTGATCGTGTTCCTGACCGCCGTGCTCGCGGCCGTGGGGGCCGCGGCCGTGCCGGACGCGGGGCTCGTGACGATGGTGCTCGTGGCGAACGCGGTGGGCCTCGACGTCCAGTACATCGCGCTGATCTTCGCCGTGGACGCCTTCCTCGACATGTTCCGCACCTCGACGAACGTGATGGACGACGCGGTGGTGTCGGTGGCGGTCGCGCGGCTGACGGCGCCGCCCGCGTAGGCGTAGGATTGTCGGGATGCGCGTGCCCGCCACCTTCCTCCTCCTCGCCGCGGCCGCCTCCGCGGGGCCCAGGGTCGGCCTGCCCGCCGACTGCGTCGTCGTTCACCACTTCGACTTCGACGCGCTCCGGAAGACGGAGGTGTGGGGGCGGATCGAGGGGCCGATCCGGGAGTTCCTGGGCGACGTGATGGGGTTCGAGGGGCTCTTCGAGGGGATGGGTTTCGGCCCGGGGAAGGACCTCGACGCGCTGACGTTCGCACTCGGCGGCGATTTCGCGAAGGGCGAGGAGCGCGTCTACGCGATCGCCCGCGGCAGGATCGACGCGAGGAAGTTCGCGGAGGCGTTCGCGCCGAGCGGCATCAAGCCGGTCGAAAGGGACGGCATGATGGTGTTCCTGGACCCCGAATCCAAGGGGAAGATCACCTGCGCGTTCACCGGCGCGTTCGCGGTCAAGGACGGCGTCCTGCTCTTCGCCGAACCGGCGGAGGGCCTCGACGCGTTGCGCGCGGCGATGAAGGAAGGGGCAGGGCCGTGCGCGATCTCCAGAGCACTCGAGGCCGCGCCCGACGCGCACGGGTGGAGCGTGTTCGTGCCCACCGAGGCCTTGAAGCAGGAGCTGAAGAAAGACTCGCAGGGCGCGCCGTTCGCGGCGCTGAAATCCGGCCTCCTGACGTACCGCATGGGCGAGCAGCTGGAGATCCGTTGCAGCGCCGAGGCGGACAGCGAGGACCTCGCGAAGCAGGTCGCCGTCGTGACGCAGATGGGGCTCATGGGGCTCGGCCTGAAGGAGAAGGCGAAGCTCGACTGCAAGGGCGTGCGGATCGAGGGCAGCCTCTCGATGCCGCTCGAGGACGCGATGACGATGATGGGGATGCCCGTGGACTCCCTGGAGAAGCCGGGCACGTCGGCGCAGCCGGTCGTCGCGGAGGGCGGCCCGAAGCTTGAGGGCAAGGGGAAGCTCCAGCGGCTCGCCTTGCCGGGCCAGGTCAACGCGCTCGTTACATCGTCCGACGGGAAGTACGTATACGTGGAACGCGCGCTGGAGTCCCGCGTCGTGCTGGACGCCGGGCTGCACCTCGTCGGGAAGAGCGAGGACCCCTGGGGGCGGATGGCCTTCACGCCCGACGGGAAGAGCGGGTTCTGGCCGAGGACTCCCGGCGGAGACGCCGAGATCCGCGCGATCCCGAGTCTCGTGAAGACCTGCACCGTCGAGCGACCGGAACACGGCTTCGATGACTACTGGGCGATCTGCTCCCTCTCGGATGGCAAGGACTTCGTCGTTGCAGGCTGGTCCGAGGTGCGCATCTTCCACACGGACCCCCCGAGTTGGGGGGAAGCGGGAAAGCCCGCGCTCAACCGGCCCATCGCGGGGGCAGTCGACGCCAAGACCGCGCTCCTCGTCTTGGCCGCGGGCGACCAGCTCGAGCTGTTCGACCCGGGGGCCCTGAAGTCCGTGGTTACGTTGACGCTCCCGCATGCTGTGACCTTCGACGTCGTGGCCGCCGCCGGGCGCGCATGGGTGGGAACGAAGTCGGGCGTGATGATCCCGGTCGACCTCGAGGCGCGGCAGGTGCTCGATCCCGTTCCCGTCGGCGAAGGCGATATCAGCCTCGCCCGGTGCGGGAACGTGCTCGTCGCGGTCGCCGGGCGGTTCGTCGACCGCGATCACCATCCGACGAGGACCGTCGCCTACGAGATCGAGGGCACCTTCCTTCGCGAGATCGCGGCGGCGACGTTCATGAGCCCATGCCCGTGGAACGACGTGGCGGTCGTGCCCGACCGGCACGCGGCGATCCTGGGCGGGGTCGAGAGCTTCGTCTGGACGTACGCGTCCGAGTAGCTCGCCCCGCTCCCCCGCGCCCCCTCACCCCGGATATCATTCCCCCATGCGTTCCCTCACGACAGTCCTCGTCCTCGCCGCGGCCGCTCGTGCGGCACCCCCCGAGAACCTCCCCTCCGACACGTGCGTCGCGGTCCACCTCGATCTCGCGGCGCTCGCGAAGACCAAGGTGTACGAGCAGATCGCCGAGCCGCTCATCGCGGCGGCTGCCGGCCCGTGCGACTACAAGGCGTTCTGCGAGAGCGCCGGGTTCAAGATCGAGGACGTCGAGTCCGTCACGCTCGGCCTCTGCGGCGACCTCGACGACCCTGACGTGTACATGCTCGCCCGCGGAAAGTTCGACGCGGCGAAGGTCGAGGCGTTCCTCACGGGCATCGGCGAGTACGCCGTCACGAAGCGGGACGGCATGACCGTCTTCCTGTCCAAGTCGGTCGGCTCGATTCCGGCGGATCCCGAGATCGCGATCGTCGAGGGAGGGCTTCTGCTCGGCACCGCGCGCGGCAGCCTCGAGAAGATGCTCGCGGCCCGCAAGCCCGACGCCACGGAATCCGAGGTGTCGAAGCTGCTCCGCGGCGCGGGCGAGGCGCACCTCTCGTGCGCCGTCCTCGGCACCGCGGCCGTCCGGAAGTCGATGGCCGAGGATCCGGAGATGGCGCTGTTCTCCGGCGTGAAGTCGATCGTGATGACGGCGAACGTGCGCGACAAGGTGGAGATCTCGTACGACTTCAAGGCGGAGGGCGGCGTCGAGAGCTTGAAGGGGACCGCGACGCTCACGTCGGAGACTATCGTGGCGATGGTGCTCGACGAGATGGCGGCCGACGGCGGGTCGGGCGAGGCGGGGGAAGGGTGCGACGAGCCCTGCGGCTGCGGGGAGGGGGAGCCGTTCGGCGACGACTGATGCGGATCTGCGTCTTCTGCGGGTCGAACCCGGGCGGGGACCCGGCCTATCGCGCCGCGGCGCGCGCGCTCGGCGGGGAGCTCGTGCGCCGGCGGATCGGCCTCGTGACGGGCGCGGGCGGCACGGGGCTCATGGGCGAGGTGATCGACGCGGTGCTGCGCGGCGGCGGCGAGGCGATCGGCGTCATCCCGCACGCGCTCGTCCTGCGCGAGCTCGCGCACGCGGGGCTTGCCGACCTGCGCGTGGTATCGAGCATGCACGAGCGCAAGGCGCTGATGGCGGAGCTGTCGGACGG
>DASUGR010000039.1:0-26932 GCA_036273915.1 Planctomycetota bacterium
GAGCACGTGCACCACCGCGTGTGGAAGCCCTTCTGGGGCGTCTGCTTCGGCGTGGCGAGCCTCCTGATCGCGATCGTCCTCGGCGCGGCGCTCGGCAACGTGATCCGCGGCGTCTCGCTGGACGGGCGCGGGCGGTTCTTCGCGCCGTTCTGGACCGACTTCGGCACGGAGGGGCGCGTGGGCGTGCTCGACTGGTACACCGTGCTCGCGGGCGTCGTCGCGGCGCTCGTGCTCTCGTTCCACGGCGCGCTCTGGATGGCGCGGGAACCGGGGGGGGGCTGGGGGGCCGTGGCGCGGCGGCTGCACCGTCCCACGGGCGTCGCGGTGGCGCTGCTGACGGCGGCGTCGTTCCACGTGCAGCCGCACATCGTGGAGCGCCTCGTGAAGGAGCCCTGGGGCTTCGGGTTCCCGGCGCTCGCGATCGCCGCGTACATCGGGGTGCGCCGGCTTCTCGACGCGGGCCGCGGTCCGCGCGCCTTCCTGATGTCGTGCGTGCTGGTCGGAGCGCTCTTCGCGAGCGCCGCGTTCGGCCTCTACCCGTACCTTCTGCCGGGGAACACGGACGCCTCGCTGGGCCTGACCGCGCAAGCGGCGGCGGCGCCCGCGTACGGGCTCAGGATCGGGCTCCTGTGGTGGATCCCCGGGATGGCGCTGGTCGCCACCTACTTCACGATCCTCTTCCGGCGGTTTGCAGGGTAACGGTTGACCTGCAGGGCTGCCGCAAGTGCTTGCGACGTAATGGGTTGCGAGCGTTGGGGTGCGCCAGCGCTGGCGCACTCAGCGCGCGGCCTGCTCCATGATCGCGACCAGCGTCGCCTCGACCTCCTTCGCCACCTCCTTGAGCGTGGGCGTCCCGAAGAGATCGAGGAGCATCGTCGGCCGGAGCGTCGCGAGGCGCGTCACGCCCCTGCCCGCGTCGTAGAGCGAGATGCGGCAGGGAAGCGCGGTCGAGATCTCGAGGTTCGTGTCGAGCACGCGCTTCGCCGCGACCGGGTTGCAGACCTCGTAGACGCGGCACTCCCTCGTGAAGTCCTGCCCCTTCTCCCGGAGTTTCGCCTTGAGGTCGTGCACGCCGAGCACGCCGAATTTGTGCTCCGCGCACGCCGTCTCGAGGTCCTTCGCGAGCTTGTCGAGCGGCTTTCTCGAATCGCGGGTAAGAAGCATCGAACCCTCCTATTCAGCAAACAGGACGCGGACGCTCACCACGCCGCGCAGGTCGCCCGGAGCGAACCCGGTCGCGCGGTCCTCCGGGTAGCGCCGCGCGATCGCCTCCTTCACGGCGGGCGGGATCTTCCCGGACGCGCCGTGGCAGGTCGTGCACATCTCCGCGAGCCGGACGACACGCACGTACCGCAGCTCGTACCCTCCGTCGCCGCGGACGACCTCCGCGTCGTCGACGGCCGGCGCCCCGCCCGCCGACGCCTTCTCGAGCCACGCGCGCTCCCACGCATCGGGCGCGTTCCCGGGGTTGCGCGTGCGGAGCGACGTGCGCCGGACGGAGAGCCCCGTCTCCTCGCCGATCCGTTTCGCGGTCGCCGGCGCCTTGTCGGCGCAGACGTCGATCGCCTGCTCCGGCGGCCCCTTCGCGAGCGCCGCCTGAAGCTCGGTGAAAAGCGCGCCCATCAGCTGCGCCGCGGCGTCGCTCGCCCGCGTGCGGGCCGCGGCGACCTCGGCGTCGTCGGGCCCGCCGCAGGCCGCAACCAGGATCAGGGCCAAGGCGCCGCGCCTCATGCCGGCGCCGCTCCCCGGACGCTCCGGCGGTAGAGCCAGAGGATCGCGGCGCCCCCGAGCGCGAAGAGCCCGGCCGCGAGGACTCGCGGGTCGAGGCCGACCAGCTCCGGGATCGTGTCCCGGGCGTCCGGCGCCTTCGTGAAGAAGGGCCTCAGGACGTCCAGCTTCCGGATCGGGTCCCACGCGTGCCACGCCGCGATCATGCCTGCCATGAACGGGAGCGCGTCGAGCCGCCCCGAGCCGAGCGCGACCATCGACGTGCCCGGGCAGTAGCCGCCGAGGTAGAAGCCGACGCCGAAGATGAACCCGCCGAAGGCCTGCCCCAGGTACATCGTGTCGGGCGTGAACGCCTTTCCGGTGTCGAAACCCAAGAGCGAGAGGACGAGCATGCCTCCCATCGCGGTGAGGATCGCGGTCGGCATCACCTGCGGGACCGTGAAGTCGCGCAGCAGGAAGACGCCCGTGAGCTTCCGGGGGTTGGCGAGGCCGCCGTTCTCGAGGACGAACCCGAGCGCCGTCCCGATGAGGAGCCAGGTGAGCCAGTCGGGCATCATGACCAGAGCCTCCGGAAGACGGCCGCCGCGGCGAACCCGCCGAGAAACATCGCGCCCATGAAGACGTAGGCGCCGACCGACATGCGGATGCCGCCCGTCACCGCGAGCCCGCTCGTGCACCCGGCCGCGAACCGGCTGCCGAGCATCACGAGCCCGCCGCCGACGACCGCCGCGACCACGCGCCGCCTGCCCCCGAACCCCCTCATCATCCCCCACCGTCGGGCCAGGAGGCCGCCGAGGGCGCCGCCGATGCAGAGGCCGATCACCTCCCACGTCATCCAGTGGTTGAGGTTCGTCCCGCGGTCGCCGAGCCACTTCGCAGCCGTGGCGAACACGCGCGACGCGCCGAAGTAGTGGCCGGCGGCGAACGAGACCGTCACGACGATCCCGAGCGCCGCGCCCGCCACGTACGGGTTCCAGTAGGAACGCCCCTTCTCCGGAGCGATCACGGCTTCTCCCCCGTCGTGCGCGGCAGGTCGAGCGCCTCCCAGTCCTTCATGGAGGTGTCGAATGCCCTCACGTCCTTGAACCCGAGACGCGCGAGCACCCAGTGGACGTGCGCCGCCTGGTGGTACGTGTTGCAGTACACGACGACCTCCTCGTCCGGCTTCAGCTCGCGGCCGACGAGCTCCGCCAGCTTCGCGCGCGCCGCCTTCTCGTCGAGGTAGCGGCCGTCCTTTCCGGTGAACGCGTCCCACGGGACGGAGGAGGCGCCCGGCACGTGCCCGCCCTTCATCCCGTCCTTCGGCTTCGCGCCCGTGTACTGCTCCACCGGCCGCGCGTCGAGCATCGGCACCTTGCCGAGGTGCTCCCTGACCCACTCGGCGGAGACGACCTCCGGCGCGCGGCGCGGCGTGTATGTCTTCGGCGTCACGGCCGGCGGCGGGCCCTCTTCGAGCTCGCCCTTGAACGCGTCCATGTGCCCGTCGAGGATCGCCACCTTCTCGTGGCCGAGCTGCTCCAGCACGTACCAGACGTAGCCGCTGTTCCGGCCGCGCAGCTCGTCGTAGATCACGACCTGCGTGTTCCGGTCGATGCCGAGCTCCCCGAGCTTCCGCGCCAGGACGTCCGCGGACGCGAGGTGCTTCTTGTCGACGCGGAACTGCTCGAAGTCGACCCAGACGGCGCCCTTCAGGTGCCCCTTCTCGTAGAGCTCCTTCTTGCTCTGCACGTCAAGGAGCACGACTTCGGCGCGGTGCTCCCGGAGCCATGCCGGGGAAACAAGGGGGGGTGCGGGGGCCGCGGTCTCGTCGCACGCGGCCAGAAGGAACAACAGCCATAAGAGTCGCTTCATGATGGCCTCCCGCCGCGCGCGGTCCTGCGGACGCACTCGAGGAGGCCGAGGACCTCGGGGCGCGCGACACGATAGAAAACCTGGGATCCCTCGCGCGTGGCCTCGAGGACGCCCTCGTGGCGCAGCCGCGCGAGCTGCTGCGAGACGGCGGGCTGCGTCGCGCCGCTCGCCTCGCAGAGCGCGGTGACGTTGCACTCCCCCTTCTGATCGAGGATCTCGAGCAGCCGCAGCCGGAGGGGGTGGGCGACGGCGCGGAGGACGCTTGCCGCGTCCTCGAGCGCCTCGGGAGAGATCCTCTTGCGGGTCATGACGCGGGCTTCTCCTTGCCGCGGGTCACCACGAAGAAGGCGACCGGCACGACGACCAGCGTGAACGCCGTCGACGCGAGGACGCCGAAGATGAGGCTCCACGCGAGCCCCGAGAAGATCGGATCGAGCGTGATCGGCCAGGCGCCGAGCATGGCGGCGGCCGCGGTGAGGAGGATCGGCCGGAACCGCTGGACGCCGCTCTCGAGGATCGCCTCGCGCAGCGGCTCGCCCTCGGCGACGCGGTGCCGGACGAAGTCGATGAGGATGATCGCGTTGCGGATCACGATGCCCGCGAGCGCGATCATGCCGATCATGCCGGTCGCCGTGAACCAGACCGGGTCCCCGAACCCTCCCACCTTCCCCGCGCCCAGGGCGTTGAGGAGCCAGAAGCCCGGGAAGATCCCGAGCGCCCCGAGCGGGATCGCGATCATCACGAGCACCGGCATGAAGAACGAGCGCGTCTCGACCACGAGCAGGACGTAGATCGCCACCAGCGCGCCGGCGAACGCGAGGCCGAGGTCGCGGAACACGTCGACCGTGATCTTCCACTCGCCCTCGCCGCTCCACGACGCGACCGCGCCGGAAGGGAGCGTGCCCTTGGCCTCCATCGCGAAGACGACCTCGGCGGGCGCGCGGCCCGCGATCTCGCCGATCACGAAGACCGTGCGCTCGAGGTCCTTGTGGAAGACGGGCTCATCCGCGGCAACCTGCTCGAAGGCGCCGAGCTCGGCGAGCGGGACGAGATCGCCCCCGCTCCCCTTGACCGCGAGCCGGCCGAGCTCCTCCGCGCCGCTCCGCTGTGCGCGCGAGAGGCGGAGCGCGAGGGGGAGCGGCTGCCGCTCGTGCGGCTCGTGCACGGTGGCGACCGGTTCGCCGGCAAGCGCGAGGCCGAGCGTGCGCGCCACGTCCTTCGTGTCGACGCCGTGGAGCGCCGCCTTCTCCTTGTCGAGCCGGTACGCCACGCGTTCGTGCGGGTCGTCCGCCATCGTGTCCGTGTCCACGACGCCCCTCTCGGCGGCGAGGCGGCGCTCGACCTCGCGCGCCGCGGCGACGAGGTCCTTGTACGAGGTCGACGCGCCGCCGCGGACCTCGGCGACCAGCGTGGCGAGGACGGGGGGTCCCGGGGGCACCTCGACGATCTTCAGGCGCGCGTTCGTCCTCGCGGCGATCGCCTCGAGGTCGCGGCGCAGCCGCAGGGCGATCTCGTGGCTCTGCTGCTTCCGCCGGCCCTTGGGCACGAGGTTCACGCGGATGTCCGCGAGATTCGGCGCGTTGCGGAACGCATACCGCCGCACGAGGCCGTTGAAGTCGACGGGGCTCGGGGTGCCGACGTACGCGGCGTAGTCGGTCACCTCCGGCACAGTCGCGAGATGGCGCTCGAACTCCGCCACCGCTGCGTCGGTCGCCTCGAGCGTCGAGCCCTCGGGCAGGTCGAGCACGACCTGCAGCTCGCTCTTGTTGTCGTACGGGAGCATCTTGAGCGGCACCGACCCGGAGAGCACGATGATCCCCGTCACCGCGAGCCCGCCGAGGATCCCCGCGACGAGCGCCCAGCGCGCCCAGCGCCGGTCGAGCAGGAACCCCACCGCGGGCCTGTAGAGGCGCGCGACGACGCCGGTCCCCTCGCGGGCGTGCGCCTCCGCCTTGCCGTGCAGCGGCTTCAGGAGGTGGAACGACATCCACGGCGTGATCGTGAAGGCGACAAGCATGCTCATCGCCATCGCGATCGGGACGTTCAGCGCCATCGGCCGCATGTAGGGCCCCATCATTCCGGTGATGAAGAGCATCGGGAGGAAGGAGAGCATCACGGCGAGCGTGGCGAAGATCACCGGCGGCCGGACCTCGTTCACGGCGAAGAGAACGTCGTCGAGCGGGTTCCTTCGCGCGCGCCGGAAGTGGCGGTGGATGTTCTCCACGTCCACGATCGGGTCGTCGCACACGAGGCCCAGGACGAGCACGAGCGCGAAGAGCGTCACGCGGTTGATCGAGTAGCCGGCGAGGAGATTGAGCAGCAAGGTGAGCGCGAACGTGACCGGGACCGCCGCCGCCACGATGAGACCCTCGCGCCAGCCGAGCGTCCAGGCGATGAGCCCGATCACGGTGATGATCGCGAGCGTCAGGTGGCCGAGCAGCTCGTCTACCTTCTCGTCCGCGGTCTCGCCGTAGTTGCGCGTGATGAGGAGCCGCACGTCGTCCGGGAGGACCTCGCGCTCGAGGCGGCGCGCCTCGGCGACGATCTCCTCGGCGACGGCCACGGCGTTCGTGCCCTTCTTCTTGGAGAGCGCGAGCGTGACGGCGGGGAACCCCGTGCCCGGCGCGATGCCCTCCGGCGCCCGGGCCGGGCCGAACGAGAGCCGCACGCGCCCCCGCTCCTCCTCGGGGCCGTCGATGACCGACGCCACGTCCTTCAGGTAGACGGGCCGGCCGCCGTAGACGCCGACGACGAGCGCCTCGACCTCGCGCCGGTCGCCGAGGAAGGGGCCCGCGACCACCGGGTACCGCCGGTCCGCGCGGTCGAAGGCGCCGGCGGAGACCGCGGCGTCCGCGGCGTGGAGCGCCCGCGCCACCTCGAGCGGCGACAGCCCGTATCCCGCGATCGCCTCCGGGTCGATCTCCACGGACACCTCGCGCCGGCGGCCGCCGAGGATCTCCGTGCGGGAGAGGTCGGGCACGGCGTCCAGGCGCGCCGCCATCTCCTCGGCGACGCGCCGCAGCACGTCGTCCCCCGCGGCCTTCGACCAGAGCGTGAGCGCGACGATCGGGACGTCGTCGATCTCGACGGGCTTCACGACCCATCCGGTGACACCGGGCGGGACGAGGTCGCGGTTCGCGTCGATCCGGCTCTGCAGCCGGATGAGCGCGCGCTCGCGGTCCTCGCCGACGACGAAGCGGACCGTCACGACCGCGCCGTCGCGGCGCGAGATCGAGTAGACGTGCTCCACGCCGTCGACCTGCCAGAGCAGTTTCTCGAGCGGCGTCGCGACGAGCTTCTCCACCTCCTCGGCCGACGCGCCCGGGAAGGAGACGAAGACATCGGCCATGGGCACGACGATCTGGGGCTCCTCCTCGCGCGGCGTCGCGAGCACGGCGACCGCGCCCGCGGCCGCGGAGACGACGAGCAGCAGGAGCGAGAGCGGCCCGGTCACGAACGCGCGGACGATCCGCTGGACGATGCCCTCGCGGGCGGCGGGATCGCTCACGACTGCGCCTCCCAGACCCCGACCTCCTCGCCGCCCTTGAGGCCGGAGAGGACCTCGACGGCCCCGTCCGGGAGCGTGCGGCCCGTCGTGACGTACCGACGCACCCAGGCGCCGGCGTCGTTCACGACCACGGTCTGGATCTGGCCGACGCGCACGAGCGCGGCGGCTGGAACGCGCACGATCTCGCGCTCGCCGACGGGGAGGCGGAGCCGCCCGAACATGCCCGGGTAGAGGCCTTCGGACCAGGGCAGGTCGATCCGCGCGCGGAACGTCCTGCTGCGCGGGTCGGCCGCGGGGATCACCTCCGCCACCGTGCCCGCGACGACGGCGCCCGCCGCCGGGATCTCCACCGCGAGGGTGGATCCCTCGCGCACGCGGGCGACGAGCCCCTCGCGGACGTCCGCCTCGAAGCGGAGCGCCTTCTGGTCCAGGAGGACGAGGAGCGGCCGGCCGGGCAGCGCCAGGTCCCCCACCTCCACGAGCTTCTCGGTGACGACGCCGTCGAGCGGCGAGGCGACCTCCGCGTACCCGAGTGCGACCTCCGCCTCGGTCACGACGTTCTTCGCCCCCTGGATCTGCGCGTCGGCCGCCGCGATCGCGGCAGCGGCGTCGGCCACGCCCGCCTCGGCCTCGAGGAACGAGGCCTCCGCATCTTCGATCTGCTGCTCGGTCGCGGCGCCCCCGCGATGGAGCGCCTGGACCCGCTCGAAGCGCGCCTTCGCCTGCTGCAGCAGCGCGTCGCCGCGCGCCTTCGCCTGGAGCGCCCGCTCCCGCGCGGCCTCGGCCGCCGCGAGCGCCTGCCGCGCCTGGTCCGCGCGCGCCCTGAGCTCGCGGTCGTCAAGCTTCACGAGGATCGCTCCTCGCGCGGCCGGGTCCCCGGCCTCCGCGCGGACCTCGGTGATGCGCGCAACGACCTGCGCGGACAGCTCGACGCGACGCCGCGACCGGACCGTCCCGACGGCCTCTTCGGCCGCGGGAACCCGCACGCGCTCCGCGCGGGCCGTATTCGCCGGCGCGGGAAGCCCGGCCGGCGCCTCCGCGACGCCCGGCGCGACGCGCGGCCCCCCGAACGCGCCCGAGGCGTAGAGCACGATCGCCGCGCCCAACCCGAGGAAGGAAACGGCCTTCGCCCAGCGCTTCATTCCTGCACCTCCGTCCGGCCGAGGGCCCGCGACGCGCCGACCCTCGCCCGCTCGACGTCGAGCGCCGCCCGGATCCTCGCCGTGCGCGCCTGGGTCCTCGCCGACTCCGCCTCGAGGAACCGCGTCACGGTCGCCGTGCCGCCGCGGAACTGCTTCTCCACGAGATCGAGACTCTCCTCGCTCGCCCCGACCGCCTGCGCCGCGACGTCCAGCCGCGCGCGCGCCTCCTCGAGGCGCAGGTAGGCCGTCTCCACGTCCTGGGCGACAAGGAGCAGCGCCCCGCGGTCCGCCTCCTCGACGTCCCCGAGCGCCGCCTGCGCCGCGCGCACGCCAGCGCGCTTGCGGCCGCCGTCCCAGAAGTCGAAGGAGAGCCCGAGACCCACGAGCCAGTTGCCGCCGTCCTCCGCGAAGTTCCACTGCTCGTCGTCCCCGTACCAGCGGGCCTCGAAGTCGAGCGTCGGCAGGTAGCTGCGGCGGGCGCGCTCGACCTCGATCCTCGCCCGCTCCACGGCGCGGCGGGCGGCTGCCACCTCGCCGCGGTGCGTGTATGCCACCGCGAGCGCCTCGGGAACCGTGGCGGGCAGCTCGCCCACCGGGTAGCTGTCGTCGGCGACGTCGAGCGGCACGCCTTCGGGCCACGCGAGAAGCCGCCGCAGCGCGACGAGCGCGAGGCGCCGGGCGACGTCGGAGCGGATCCGCCGTTCCTTCGCCTCCGCGAGGCGGACCTCGAGCGAGAGCAGGTCGCTCCTGAGCGACTGCCCGCTGTCGACCCGGACGCGGGTCTCCTCGACCTGCGCGGTCACCGACCGGATCGAGGCCTCGTCGGCGGTGCTCAGCTCGCGGGCGGCGCGCACGTCGAGGATCGCCTCGAGGACGCCCGCGACCAGCGCGTTCCTCACCGCGTCCTGCCGCGCCTGCGCCGCCGCGACGTCGGCCTCGGAGGCCCAGACGCCCAGCCGGTCCCGCCCGCCGCGCCAGACGTTCCACCGGAGCGTGGTTCCGACCTCCCAGTTGCTGAACGTGCCGGGGTCGTTGAAGTTCACGCCGGCCGGCAGGTCGTGGGCGTCGATGGTCTTGAAGAGGTACGCCGACGGGGCATCGCCGCCGAGGTAGGAGACGTCGCCCCCGAGCACCGGCAGGAGCGAGGCGCGCGCGGCATCGAGCCCGGCACGCGCGGCCTCGATCCGGGCGGCCGCCTCCATGAGGTCCGGGTTGCGCGCGACCGCCTGCCGGACCGCCTCGACCGCGGTCAGCGGGCCCTCGGGCGGCGCGGGGAGTCGCAGCGGCTCGGCCGCGACGGGCCCGGGCGGCGGGGGCACCTCGAACGTGGCCCGGCTCGCGCACCCGGCCACGGCCACGATTAGATATCGCGATATATACACGATTGCATATGTTACGCACCGCGCATGCCGGTGCCGAGTTTCGTCGAGGCCGCGGGAGGCGGGGTCGCGGTCGGGGGAAACCGCGCGGAAGACCGCCCACCGCGGTGGAGGCGCCAGGGGGTCCGGGGGCCGGCCTACCGGGAGAACCGGCGCGGGTCGAAGGGTCCCGGGGAGCGGCGGCCGAGGATCACCTGCGCGGCGAGCCTCCCCACCGCGTACGCCGACGTCATGCCGTGGCCGCCGAGCGCCCCGACCCAGTGGAGACCCCGGACGAGGGGATCCGGGCCGATGACGAACCGCTCGTCCTCCGCGAACGTGCGCAGGCAGGCCCAGCCCGGGCCGAGCCGCCACTCGCCGAGGACGCCGAACGCGTCCGCCACCTTCCGCGCCAGCTCGTCGCGGCGCTGCGGATCGACCTCGGGCTCGGCGGCCGGATGCGGCTCCGCGTCGCACGCGGAGAGGAGCATGCCGTCGCCCTCCGGCCGGAAGTAGACGCCCTTCTCCTCGTTCCAGACGAACGGCCACGAGCGGCCCTCGGGCCGGTCGATCCCCCCGCGGAAGAGGTGGCGCCGCCGCGGCTCGATCGCGATCCCCTTGCTTCCCGCCAGCGCGGCCACCTCCCCCGCCCAGGCTCCCGAGGCGACCACGAGCGCCCGCGCCGCCACCTTCCGCTTGGTCGTCTCGACGCCCTCGATGCGCCCGCGGGCCGTGCGGACGGCGGTGACCCGCTCGCCGAAGGCGAACGAGACGCCGTTCCGCCGCGCGCCGTCGAGGAAGAAGCCCAGGAGCGCCTGCGGGTCGATGACCGCGTCCTCCGGGTCGAAGAGCGCCCGTCCCTCGAGTCCCTTCACGATCGTCGAGGCCTCCACGACGCGCGCGCGCGGTCCGGCCGCGAGCCGGGCGATGCCCTTTCCGAGGATGAGGGATCCGGTGCGCCGGATCGACCCGGGCACCTCGCGCAGCGCGCGTCGCGCCGCCCGCGCCCCCCGCTGGAGGAGCGCCGCGATCTCGGGGTCGTCCGAGGACTGGCGGAGGAGCCCCGCGTTGCGTCCCGATGCCTGCATGCCCGCGGACGGGTCCTTCTCGAGGACGAGGATCCCCTTGGCGCCGCGCCGCGCGAGGTGATAGGCGGTCGAGACCCCCGCGAATCCGGCGCCGACGATGACGGTTTCCACGGGATCTCATCGTTGCACGAAACGAAAGATCTCCCCCCGCGCCCCCCTCGCTTCCCCCGCCGCCGCGGCACCCCACGCGGAGAACTCCGCAGGTCCTTGCCTCCGCTTTGCCGTTGACCTAAGCGTCTGTCCGACAGGTTCTTGCACGTGAATAACGAACGATCGTTCGGGCCCCTCATTTGCATGCGTGCGGGGCATGGCGGAACGGATGCACTCTTGGCAGATGACGGAGGCCAACCGGCCGCTCGTGAGGAGGGAAGGAGCGCTCCCCTCGCCGGGGCCCGGCGAGGTCCTCCTGCGCGTGCGGGCCTGCGGGCTCTGCCATACGGATGTCGGGTTCCTCTACGGCGGCGTGCGGCCGAACGCGCCGCTGCCGCTGACGCTCGGCCACGAGATCGTGGGCGACGCGATCGCGGCCGGGAAGGGCGCCGACGACCTGATCGGGAAGACCTTCATCGTGCCGTCCGTGATGCCGTGCGGGGACTGCGACCTCTGCCGCCGCGGCCGCGGCAACATCTGCCGCGCCCAGAAGATGCCGGGCAACGATTTCCACGGCGGCTTCGCCTCCCACTTCGTCGCGCCCGCGCGGTTCCTCTGTCCCGTGCCGAGGGGGATGCCCGACGTCGAGGACCTCTCGATCGTCGCCGACGCCGTGTCCACGGCGTACCAGGCGGCGTCGCGCGCGGGCGCGGACCGCGGCAGCATGGTCGTCGTGGTCGGCGCCGGCGGCGTCGGCACGTTCGCGGCGCAGGCCGCGAAGGCGCGCGGCGCGCACGTCGCCGCCGTCGACGTCGACCCGGTCCGCCTCGCGGCGCTCGGCAAGTACGCGGACGTGACGCTCAACGCGAGGGATCTCGACCAGAAGGCGATCCGCCAGGCGATCACCGCCTACGAGAAGGAGCACCAGCTCCCCGCCTACGGCCGGATCGTCCTCGAGTGCTCCGGGACGACCGGCGGGCAGGAGACGGCCTACGCACTCCTCACCTACGACGGGAAGCTCGCCGTCGTCGGGTTCACGCTCGACAAGATCAACCTGCGCCTTTCCAACCTCATGGCCTTCGACGCGACCGCGTTCGGGAACTGGGGTTGCCTCCCCGACCACTTCCCGGCGATCCTGAAGCTCATCGAGGCCGGCCGGATCGAGCTCAAGCCCTTCCTCGAGCGCCACCCGATGAGCCGCCTCAACGACCTCCTGCGCGAGAAGGGCCACGCGCGCCGTCCCGTCCTCATCCCCGATTTCGAGGGTTAACCATGCTCAAGAACCACGAACTGGTCCCGAACTGCGAGTTCAAGCTCGTCCGCTACGAGCGGCGCCCGCTCCGGAAGCCGACGGGCGAGGCCGTCCCGGGCCTCTTCAACGCCTGGATCTCGCTCGACAACCAGAAGCAGCTCAACTCGTACACGACGGACGCGGTGAAGGAGGTGATCCTCGCCTTCCGCCGCGCGTCGGTCGAGCGCGACGTCGTCTGCGCGGTCTTCACCGCGACCGGGGACCGCGCCTTCTGCACGGGCGGCAACACCGCGGAGTACGCGGAGGTCTACGCCGGCCACCCGCTCGAGTACCGGCAGTACATGCGGCTCTTCAACGACATGGTGACCACGATCCTCGAGTGCGACAAGCCCGTCATCAACCGGGTGAACGGCCTCCGCATCGCCGGCGGCCAGGAGATCGGGATGGCCTGCGACTTCACCGTCGCCGCCGACACCGCGTCGTTCGGGCAGGCGGGCCCCAAGCACGGCTCCGCGCCCGACGGCGGGTCGACCGACTTCCTGCCGCTGTACGTCGGCTTCGCCCGCGCGATGGAGAGCTGCACGCTCTGCGAGCAGTGGACGGCGTACGAGGCGCACCAGTACGGCCTCGTGAACGACGTGGTGGCCGTGCTGCGCGACGGGCAGAAGTTCATCCCGAACCCGCAGGTCACGACCGACCGCTGGCTCGACGACATGGGCAAGATCGTCTACGGCAAGCTCAAGAGCGGCGACGCGCTGCGCGAGGCGAGGGAGCGGATGAAGGCGTGCGAGTTCGACCTCTCGCGTCTCGACGCGAAGGTCGAGGAGCTCGCGTGGAAGCTCGCGCTCACGATGCCGGACTGCACGACCAAGACGATCGAGTCGCTCAGGAAGCACAAGCTCGAGCACTGGCACCGGAACCGCGAAGCGAACCGCGCGTGGCTCGCGCTCAACATGGCGACCGAGGCCAAGGCCGGGTTCCCGGCCTTCCACTTCGGCCCCAAGGGCAACCGCGAGGTCGACTTCCTGCTCCTCCGCCGGCGCCTCGCCGAGGGGCGCGCGTTCGACGACGAGCTGATCCGCGAGATCCTGCCGCGCGAGAAGGAGCCCGTGTCGTGACCCGCGAAGCAAGCTGCCCCCGGACCCCCTGCGCGGAGGACCCGCGATGAGCCTCGCGGTCCTCCGTCGCGGCGACACCTGCGAGATGCGCCTCTCCGCGCCGCCCGGCAACGTGATCGACCGCGCGCTCTGCGCGGACCTCCTCGCCGCGATCCGCGAGCACGGGGGCGACCGCCACCTGAAGGCCTTCGTGCTGTCCGCCGAGGGCAGGCACTTCTCCTACGGCGCCAGCGTGCCCGACCACGTGAAGGGGAGGATGGAGGAGTTCCTCCCCGCCTTCCACGGCGTCTTCCACGCGCTCGCGGAGTGCTCGGTGCCCGTGGTCGCTGCCGTGCGCGGGCTCTGCCTCGGCGGCGCGTTCGAGCTCGCGTCCTTCGCGTCGTTCGTCGTCGCGGAGAAGAGCGCGTCCTTCGCGGTGCCGGAGATCACGCTCGGCGTCTTCCCGCCGGTCGCGTGCCTCACGCTGCCGGGAAAGATCGGCGGCGCCCGCGCCGAGGACATGATCCTCACCGGGCGGCGCATGGACGCCGAGGAGGCGAAGGCCGCGGGCCTCGTCAACGTGCTCTGCGGCGACGGGGAGCTGGAGGCGGCGGTCGAGCGATTCCTCGACGGCCAGATCCGGCCGAAGTCCGCGGCGGTCCTCCGCCTCGTGACCCGGCTCGTGCGTGAAGGCATCCTCGACCGCCTGCCGGAGCTCGAGCGCGGCTACCTCCGCGACCTCATGCAGCTCCGCGACGCCAACGAGGGCATCGCGGCGTTCCTCGAGAAGCGCAAGCCCGGATGGGAGGACCGATGAACGTCTTCGACGCGTGGAGGGGGAAGCCGCTCGACGAGGCCCTCCTCGAGTGCCGCGAACTCTACGAGGACGCGTCGTTCCCGACCGTGCGCCGCTGGCGCGAGGCGGGCGGCAAGGTGCTCGGCCACTTCCAGGTCTACTTCCCGGAGGAGCTCGCGCACGCCGCGGGGATCCTCCCCGTGAAGGTCCGCGGCGCGACGATCGACGCCATGCAGGCGGAGTCGCGCTTCGGCTCCTATCTCTGCTCGATCCTGAAGACGTCGCTCGAGCTCGCGATCTCGAAGCGGCTCGAGCTCGACCTGTTCGTGAGCCACCCGATCTGCGACGCGGCCCGCAACCTGGCCGCGGTCTTCGGGCGGAACACGGGCTATCCCTGCCAGATCCTCTATCTTCCGCAGAACGCGAACTCGAAGCATGCTCCCACGTATCTCGCGGGCGAGTACCGCCGCCTGCTCTCCGATATCGAGGGGGTCCGGGGGCGGAAGGTCACGGACGGCGACATCTCCCGCTCGATCGCCGTCTTCAACCGGAACCGCGCGCTCCTCCGCGAGCTCTACGACCTCCGGCGCGAGACGCCGTGGCTCGTGGCGGCCGACGAGGCGTACATCCTCGTCGCGCTCGCCGGCGTCCTCCCGCGCGAGGAGCACAACGAGCTCCTCGAGTGGATGCTGCCGCAGATCCGCCGGCGCGGCGGCCGGCCGCAGGACCGCATCCGGGTGGTCTTCGAGGGCGGGTTCTGCGAGCAGCCGCCGCTCGACCTCATCCGGATGATCGGGCAATCCTGCTACCTCGTGGACGACGACCTGATGATCGGGCTCCGCTGGATCACGTCCGACGTCTCCTCGAGGGGCGATCCGGTGGCGGCGCTCGCCACGGCCTACCTCGAGCAGTCCTCGTATAGCCCCGTGCAGCACGACCTCCGGAAGCCCAAGGAGAAGATGCTCCTCGAGAGGATCCGGACGGCCCGCGCGGACGCGGCGATCCTCGCCGCCGCGAAGATGTGCGAGCCGGGCCTCGAGGAGCAGGTCGCCTACACCCGCGCGCTCGACGAGCACAAGGTCCCCTACTTCGTGACCGAGTTCCAGGAAACCATGACGAGCTTCGACCAGCTGGAGATCCAGCTGGAGACGTTCGTCGAGAACCTCCTCTTCGCCTGATCATGTCGAACCCTCCTCCCCCCGCGCCCCCCTCTATCCTCGGCCGAGGCAACGCCGAAGGCGCCAAGCTCGTGCGCCGCTGGTTCGAGGACCTCGACGCCACCGCCCGGGCCGGTGGCCCCTCCGCCTACGTCTTCGTCATGGGGTCGTTCGCCGAGGTGCTCCGCTGCTTCGACTTCCCGCTCGTGCTGCCGGAGATCAACTCGATCCAGACGGCCGTGCGGCACGTCGCCCACGAGTACCTGAACGAGGCCGAGGACTACGGCTTCAGCCCCGACATCTGCGGCTACGTGAAGGCGGACGTCGCGGTCCAGCTGCGCCGCGGCGAGCACCCGATGGGCAGGATCCCGAAGCCCGCGCTCGCCGTTCTCACGAACGCCTGCAACACCTACGTCAAGTGGGCGGAGATCTGGGAGCGCATGCACGGGACGCGCGTGTTCACGCTCGACATCCCCGGGACGCGCGAGGCGGACCACAAGAGCCCGCCCGGCAGCCGGTCGTTCGAGAACGACCGCCGCTACGTCGAAGCGCAGATCAAGGAGCTCATCGCGCTCTGCGAGGAGATGACGGGGAAGAAGTTCGACATCGACCGCCTGCGCCGGAACCTCGCGTGGTCGAACGAGATGAACGAGGCGTGGGCGCGGATCCTCGAGCTCAACCGCGGACGGCCATCGGTCTTCAGCGCGCTCACGGACGGCACGATCTACCTCGGCGTCTCGAACGCGTTTCGCGGGTCGGCGGAGGGCGCGAAGTACTTCCGCCAGCTCGCGGAGGAGCTGACGCTCAAGCGGGCCCAGGGCATCGGGACGGTCAACGAGGAGAAGTACCGGCTCGTCTTCGTCGGCGTCCCCTGCTACCCGATCTTCCGCCGCTTCAACGAGCTCTTCACGGAATGGGGCGGCAGCTTCGTCTGCTCGACCTACCTCTGGTTCGCGTCGGGCGGGGCGAACCGCGGGTTCCGGTTCGATCTCGACCACCCGATCGAGAGCTTCGCGGAGGGCTCGCTGCTCTCCGTCCGCGACGCGATGGACTCCATGTTCCTGAACGACCGCGTCACGCAGGAGATGATCGACGAGTTCGGCATCGACGGCGTCGTCTACCACCCCATCAAGAGCTGCCGGACGGTCTCGACGGGGCTCGCCGACGGCCGGCGCGCGCTGATGGAGCGGCGGGACATCCCGACGCTCTTCATGGAGTCCGACATGATGGACCGCCGCGTCGTCTCGGAGGCGCAGATGAAGAACCGCGCCGACGCGTTCTTCGAGGGGCTCGCCGCCCGCCGTCTGCGCGAGGCGGCCGCCGCGGGAGGTTAGCGATGGCCTACGCAGCCGGAGTGGACGTCGGATCGACCCAGACCAAGGCGATCGTCATCGACGAGGGCGGCCGGATCGTCGGCCGCGCGCTCACCGACACGGGCGCCAACGTGATCGCCGCGGCGCAGGAGGCATTCACCGTGGCGCTTCGCGACGGGGGCGTGCGGGAGGAGGAGGTCGAGTACGTGATCGGCACCGGCTACGGCCGGTACAAGGTCACGTTCGGCAACACGCAGGTGACCGAGATCAGCTGCCACGCGCGCGGCGCCGTCCACATGTTCCCGAAGACGCGCACCGTGCTCGACATGGGCGGGCAGGACACGAAGGCGATCCGCGTCGGCGCGCACGGCGAGATCGGCGACTTCTGCATGAACGACAAGTGCGCCGCGGGCACCGGCCGCTTCCTCGGCGCCGCTTCGTCCGCGCTCGAGATCCCGCTCGGGGACCTCGGCCCCACCGCGCTCCGCGCCGAGCGCGCGGTGAAGATCTCGACCACCTGCACGGTCTTCGCCGAGTCGGAGATCCTCTCCTGGCTCGGCAAGGGCCGGAAGGTCGAGGACATCCTGCTCGGCGTCCACCAGTCGATCGCCTCGCGCTCGATCGGGCTCCTCCGCCGCGTCGGCATCGAGCCCGAGGTCACGTTCACGGGCGGCGTGGCGAGAAACATCGGCATGATCCGGACCCTCGAGCAGGGGCTCGGCTTGAAGCTGAACGTGAGCCCGGACAGCCACTACATCGGCGCGCTCGGCGCCGCGCTCTTCTCGCTCGACCACATCCGCGCGAGCCGCGCGCCCGCGCGGGCCGGAGGCAAGGCATGATCTTCACCGCGGGCATCGACGTCGGTTCCACCTACGCGAAGGCGGTCGTCCTCGGGGACGGCGAGCACGTCCTCGGCCGCGCGATGGCGCGCACGGGGTTCAAGCTCCCCGAGGTCTCGAAGAAGGTCTTCTCCGAGGCGTGCGCCGAGGCGGGCATCGCGGAGAGCGACATCCGCTACACGGTCGCCACGGGCTTCGGCCGCAACCAGGTCCCCTTCTGCGACGTGAAGGTGACCGACCTCACGGCCGCGGCGCGCGGCTGCCACCTCCTCTTCCCGAACACGCGCACGGTGCTCGATATCGGCGGCCAGACGATGAAGGCCTCGCGCCTCGACGACACGGCGAAGGTCCGCTCCTTCCGCCTGAACGACAAGTGCGCCGCGGGCACCGGCGCCTTCATCGAGAAGACGGCGCGCTACATGGGCTTCGACACGCACGAGATCGGCCCGCTCGCGGCGACGTCGAAGAACGCGGTCCCGATCTCCGGCGTGTGCGCGGTGTTCGCGGAGTCCGAGGTGATCAACCACCTCTCGCAGGGCTGCGCGCCGGCGGACATCATGCACGGCGCGATCGTCTCCCTCGTCGGGCGCGCGGTCCAGCTGATGAAGCGGGTCCGCATGGAGGCCGAGCACACGCTCGTCGGCGGCATCCTGCGCTTCCCGACGATGGTCGAGGAGATCCGGAAGGAGCTCGGGGATGCGAACGTCCCGCCCGGCGAGATGGTGCAGTTCATGAGCGCGCTGGGCGCCTCCGTGCTCGGCTACCGGCGCGCCACGAAGCTGGCGGAAGCCGGCCGTGCGTGAAGAAGGGGGGGGCAGGGGGCAGGGGCGCGGCCCGGCCCCCGGAGCCCCCTCAGATGTACTGCCCGCCGTCGACGCGGACGACCTCGCCCGTGATGTGCCTCGCCTGCTCGGACACGAGGAAGAGCGCCACGCCCGCGATCTCCTCGGGGCTCGCGATCCGGCCGAGGACGGCCTCCTCCTCGGCCGCCAGGTGGAACTCGCCCGGGAGCGTGCGCATCATCTCGGTGAGCACCATGCCGGGGGCGATCGCGTTCACGTTGACGTTGGACCTCCCGAGCTCCTTCGCGAGCGTCTTCGTGAAGGCGATCATCCCGCCCTTGCTGGCGGCGTAGTTCGACTGGCCGAACTTGCCGCGCATGCCGTTGATCGATGTGATGTTCACGATCTTGCCCGCACGCCGGGAGCGGAAGCCCGGCGCGACCGCGTGGCAGTAGTTGAAGCAGCCCTTCAGGTTCACGTCGAGCACGCGGTCCCACTGCTCCTCGTCCATCTTCCAGACGACCGCGTCGGCGGTGATGCCGGCGTTGCAGACGAGGATGTCGAGGTCGCCGAGCGCCGCCGCCGCCTGGCGGACGACGGCCTCGGCCTCGCGGAAGTCCGCGACGTCCGACTCCGCGACGAACGCCTTCCGCCCGAGCTCCTCGACGTGGCGGACGACCTCGCCGGCCAGAAGGCCGTCACCCAGGTGCGTGAAACCGACGTCGCAGCCCTCGGCCGCGAGCGCGCGGACGATGGCGGCCCCGATCCCGCGGCTGCCGCCGGTCACGAGGGCCTTCTTCCGACCGAGTCCGAGATCCATGTCGCTCTTCCCATCAAAGGGCGGGCCGAATGCGCCTGAATCCCTGCGAGCTTGCCGTCGACCTCTACTGCCGGGGCGTCGCCATCGGCGGGGATCTTCCGCGGGGGCTTTCCCGCACCCGCGCGGGGCTCGGCTCGGGCCTCGAGCTGGTCCTCCCCGGAACCCCTCCCCTTCGGAAGGACGTGCGGGTGAACGCCCCCGTGACGGAACGATTCGTCCGGGACACCCCCTTCGTCTTCCGCGGCAGCTACCTCCTCGACCGGCGCACGGGGGAGGCGTACACGGTACGCGTCCCCCCGGAGCCCGCCTGGTACGACCGGCCGACCTCGTCGGGCAAGCTCATGCGCGAGATCGGCGTGATGCAGGGGACGTACCTCGCCATCTACGTGGGCGTCTCCTGCACGTTCTGGCGGCAGGGCCTCGAGTGCCGCTTCTGCACGACCGGCCTCAACGAGAACCTCCAGTCGCGAAAGACCGTCGAAGACGTGGTCGAGACCGCGCTCGCGGCGAAGGAGGAGTCGGGCGTCACGTTCGTGCACCTGAACACCGGCTACCAGGGCGGCGCGGCCGGGCGGATCGTCCTGCCCTACGTCGAGGCGCTCAAGCGGCGCGTCGGCGTGCTCGTCGGCGTGCAGATCGCGCCCGAGGCGCCGCGCTTCGAGTTCGACGCGCTGATCGACGCGGGCGCGGACCACTTCTCGTTCTGCTTCGAGTACATGGACCCCGCGGTCTTCGCGCGCCTCTGCCCCGGCAAGGAGCAGGCGCTCGGGCAGGACGCCTTCTTCCGTGCGCTCGAGCATTGCCAGGGACGGATGCCGAAGGGCTCCTGCAGCGGCGAGATCATCGCGGGCAACGAGCCGGTCGAGCGGACGATGGAGGCGATCGACTGGATCACGTCCGTCGGCGCGTTCCCGACCGTGTGCGTCTTCCGGCCCCTCAAGGGAAGCGCGATGGAGCACGAGCCGCCGCCGCGCTACGAGGACATGCGCCGCGTGATGAAGCACATGTGGGAGCGCTGCCGCGACCGCTCTATCCCGATCGGCCTCGCCCCGAACATCGAGGTGTCGCTGGTCGTGCAGCCGACGGACGCGGCGTATCTCGCCGACGGGACGTTCAAGGACCGCTGGTACATGTGGAAGCTCGGTCTCCTGCGGCGGCTGGCGGCTCCGGTGTTCCGGCGACGGATGCGGCCGCAGCCCGTGTGACCGGGATGTGAGGGGGCTCCGGGGGCCGTGTCCCCGCCGCACCTCCCGCGGACTCGCGTCCGGCCGCTTCCGGGACGGGATTCCGCCCGGTTTCTCGCCCCATTCCCCCGCATCCGATCTCCCGCTCCCCGCCGCGTTGACTAGGCCATCGACCTACTCCACCAACGGCATGCAACGTACGGGGTGAGGATCGAACGGGATCCGATCAGGAACCTCGCGAACCGGCACGAGCACGAGGTATTGCCGCCCGCCACCCGAGAATCCTGCGGGAGAAGCTGCGGCCTGAACTCTACCGAGCCGCTGCCGCGACCGCTCCATCCCGATCGGCCTCGCCCCGAACGTCGAGGTCTCGGTCATCCTGCAGCCGCCGGCGGATGCGGCCGTCTTCACGGACCCCGCGATCGTCGAAAGGACCCCCTCGAGCACCTCGACGAGCGCGGCCCCGACGCGCACGCGCCGCCTGACGGGTGAGCGTCGCCCGGGGGCCGGGGCTGCGGTCCGCCCGCGCCTCGGGTGCTCGCCCGCCGGCGGCCGTCCGACCCGCACGAAACCCCTTCCCCGCCCCGTCTTCGCGGTGCTCGCCGCACCGCCAGGCCTCGCCCGCCCCCACCGCCGCCCGCCCGTTCCCCGGGGGCACCCCCGGCCCCGACCCGTTACAATTCGTCCGGAGCCTTGTAGAAAAGCTCCTGCCCCGTTCGTCGTGCTCTACGTGGCCAGAGCATTCCGCTCGGCCGACCACAGCCCCAGGAGACGAGATGCCGCACTATCTGATCGCGGGGTACCTCCCCCTCGACTTCGATCCGTCCAAGGTGACCGACGCGCAGGTGGAGGAGATCCACGCCCTCAATCGCGAGATGGTCAAGGCCGGCGTCCGGCGCTTCTCCGGGGGACTCGGCGCGGCCCACACCCTGCGTCCGCAGCCCAATGGCGACGTGCTCGTCACCGACGGGCCGTTTCTGGAGACCAAGGAGCAGGTGGGCGGTCTGACGATCGTCGAGGTCGCTGACCTGGACGAGGCGCTGGCGTGGGCGCGCCGGGGAGCCAAGGCGGGAGGGGGAACCGTCGAGGTGCGAGAGATCCTCTTCATGCCGGCCCCGGAGACGGACTGAACTGAAGACGGAGCGACGGTCCGGGTCGACTCCCCCCAAGGAACCCGTCGACCATGAGCGACGTCCATCGAACCATCGAAGCGGTCTGGAAGCGGGAGTCGGCGCGGCTCGTCGCGGCGATCGCCCGCGTCACCCGCGATGTCGGCATCGCCGAAGAACTCGCCCAGGATGCGCTCGTCGCGGCGCTCGAGCGGTGGCCCATCGACGGCATCCCCGAACATCCCGCCGCGTGGCTGACGACGGCGGCGCGACGGCGCGCGATCGACGACCTCCGCCGAGCGCAGATCCTCGTACGGGCGCACGAAGACATCGCCCGGGACCTCGCCCTGCAGGAGCAGCGACTTGGCGAGGAGATGGACCGCGCCTTGGATCAGGTCATCGACGACGACATCCTGCGGCTTATCTTCACCGCCTGCCATCCGGTGCTCCCGCAAGAAGGACACGTCGCGCTCACGCTGCGCCTGGTCGGCGGTCTCACGACGGCGGAGATTGCGCGGGCCTTCCTCGTGCCCGAGAAGACGGTCGGCCAGCGCATCTTCCGCGCCAAGAAGGCGCTCGCGGAGGCCCGCGTGCCCTTCGAGACGCCGCGTGGCGACGAGCTCGCGCGCCGCGTGACGTCGGTCCTGTCCGTCATCTACCTGATCTTCAATGAAGGGTATGCCGCGACCTCGGGCGATTCCTGGGTCCGGACGACGCTCTGCGACGAAGCGCTGCGACTCGGCCGCATGCTGGCACACCTGCTGCCCCGCGAGCCCGAAGTGCACGCCCTGCTGGCGCTGATGGAACTCCATGCGTCGCGCACGGCGGCGCGGCAGGGTCGCGACGGCGAGGCGGTTCTGCTGCCGGACCAGGATCGCTCGCAGTGGGACGACGCGCAGATCCAGCGCGGACTGGTCGCGCTCGAGCAGGCGCGACGGTTGGGCGGCGGGGAGGGGTACTACGCCGTGCAGACCGCCATCGCTGCCTGTCACATGCACGCCCGCACCGCCGAGGAGACCGACTGGGCCAGGATCGTCGAACTGTACGACCTGTTGCTTCGCATCACGCCCTCGCCCGTCGTCGCGCTCAATCGCGCCGTGGCCGTCGGGATGGCGCAGGGCCCGGCCGCCGGCCTCGCCGCGGTCGATGCCATCGCAACGAGACCGGGCGATCCCGCGCTGGCGCGCTATCACCTGCTGCACAGTGTGCGCGGCGACCTGTTGATGCGGCTGGGCGATTTCACGGCGGCGCGTGAAGCGACCGAACGCGCGATCGCCCTGACGCAGAATCACCGGGAGCAGGACCTGCTGACGAAGCGATTGCAGCGGATCGCTGCTCTCGATCACGCACGGTAGCACCTTCTTTCCCCGCTGGAGGAGTGACGGACATGAGGATTCGCGAGTTCGTGGTGACGGCGGTCGCGGCGTGCGCGATCGGCTGGGTCGGGCACTCTGCATGGTCTGACGATCCGCCCGCGAACCGGTCGGCCGCCGCATTCGATGCGCTCGCCGAGCCCGGAGAGGAGCACGCGCGCATGAAGGCGCTCGTCGGCGAGTGGACTACCCACGGAGTCCTCAACATGGGTGCGGCGCCCACCACGATGGATGGCACGGCTTCGATCACGATGATCCTCGGCAACCGCTACCTCCGTCAGGAGTTCCGGGGCACGTTCATGGGCTCTCCGTACGAGGGCCACGGCCTGATCGGCTACGACAATGCCTCGAAGGAGTTCGTCAGCGTCTTCATCGACAATCAACGCACGGGCTTCTTGCTCGGCAAGGGAATCGAGACGACGCCGGGCAAGGTCTGGACCTTCGAGAGCTCGTTCAACGGCCCTGGTGGCACGGCGATGAAGTCTAAGGAGGTCCTGACGAAGGTCAGCGACAAGGAGCTGAGCTACGAGGTGTTCATGGGAGGCGAGAAGCCGATCTGGTCGCACAAGTACACGAAGAAGTAGCGCGCGGGGGGCCGTCCCCGCGGCGGTAGAGGCTGACATGCTCCGGCGATCGCGCCAGCAGGGCTATCGCCGCCGCAGCCGCGGTCCCGACGACCGACGCGACGATCCCCCACTTCAGCCGGCGCCCCCCGATGGAGGCGAAGAGGCGGGTCGCCTTGTCCTCCAGCGTCCCCAGGCGTTTCTCGACCGCGGCCCCCCGGGCGTGGAGTCGACCCCGCGCGCGACCGCCTCGGCCCGCCCCGGGGCGGCTGCCGGCGGTTAGAATCCTTCTCCGGGCGCCGGCCAGCGCCTCGATCTCGTCTTGACGCTTCCCCGACGAGCTCGTTCCATGGGCAATCCGACCACGACCGCGCCGGCAGCGAATGACCACGATCGCCGCGGCGGGCTGGCCACCGCGGAGGCGCGGGCCCGACGGAAGCAGTTCGGCCCGAACGCGGTCGCCGAGGACAGGCCCCACCCCCTGCGGCAGTTCCTCCGACGCTTCTGGGCGCCCGTCCCGTGGCTGCTCGAGGCCACGATCGTCATCCAGCTCTTCCTCGGCGAGCATGTGGAGGCGACCGTGATCGGCGCGCTGCTCGTGTTGAACGCGGCGCTCAGCCTGGCGCAGGAAGGCCGCGCACGGAAGGCGCTTGCCCTGTTGCGCCAGCAGCTCCACGTCGAGGCACGCGTGCGCCGCGACGGCGCATGGACCACGGTCCCGGCCGAGGACCTGGTGCCGGGCGACGTGATCCACCTGCGGCAGGGCGGCATCGCGCCGGCCGACGTGCGGGTGGACGACGGCTCGCTCCTCGCGGACCAGTCCGCGCTGACCGGCGAATTCACGGCCGTGGCGGTCGAGCCGGGCAAGACCGTCTACGCGGGCTCGGTGGTGCGCGGGGGCGAGGCCACCGGCGAGGTCGTCGCAACGGGCGCGCATACGTTCTTCGGCAGGACCGCCGAGCTCGTGAGGACCGCCGGCTCGGCCAACCGGCAGGAGCACGAGATCGTGGGCGTGGTCCGCGACCTGTTCGTCTTCAACGGCGGCATGGTCGTGATCGTCGCCGGATACGCGCACCACGCGGGGATGTCCCTCGGGCAGGTCCTGCCGCTGCTGCTCGCGATCCTGCTTGCCTCGATCCCGGTCGCGCTGCCCGCGACCTTCACCTTCGCGGCGGCGCTGGGCTCGCTGGAGCTGTCCCGGCGCGGCGTGCTGATCACCCGTCTCAGCGCCCTGCACGACCTCGCGTCGATGACCGTCCTCTGCAGCGACAAGACGGGAACGCTCACGCGCAACGAGGCCGCGGTGAGCGGGCGCTGGGCGGCGTCGGGCTTTTCCGAGGACGAACTGCTGCGGGCCGCGGTGCTCGCCAGCGACCCGGCCGGGCAGGATCCCGTGGACGGCGCGCTCGTGAAGGCGGCCGCGGGACGCGGCTGGCCCGAGAGCGGGAGCGAACGGCTCGCCTTCAAGCCGTTCGACCCGGCCACGAAGCGGGCCGAGGCGGTGTACCGGGAGCGGTCCGGCGCCCGCCGCTACGTGAAGGGGGCGCCCGCCGTGGTCGCCGTGCTCGGGGGCGCGCCGGAGTCCACCTGGCGACCGCAGGCGGAGGCCATGGCCGCGCGCGGCGAGCGCGTGCTCGCCGTGGCGGCCGGCGACGAGCAGGCGGTGCGCTTCGCGGGCCTCATCGGCCTCGAGGACGAGATCCGCGACGATTCGCGGGCAGTGGTGGCTGCGATCCGCGCGGCCGGGGTGCGCACGGTGATGGTGACCGGCGACAACGCGCTCACCGCCCGGGAGGTGGCGGACCGGGTCGGGATTCCCGGCGACCTGTGCCCCCCCGAGAAGCTCCACGGCGACCTCCGCGACGACGCATGCGATTGCGGCGTCTTCGCGGGGGTGTTTCCGGAGGACAAGATCCGCCTCGTGCGCGCGCTCCAGCGGCGCGGCGCGGTGGTCGGCATGAGCGGGGACGGCGTCAACGACGCGCCGGCGCTCCGCCAGGCCGAGGCCGGCCTGGCGATGGCGAACGCGACGGACGTCGCCAAGGCCGCCGCCGCGATGGTGCTCACCAGCCCGGGGCTGGGCGGCGTCGTGCCCGCGATCGAGACGAGCAGGCGCGTCTTCCAGCGCATCATCACCTACACCCTCGCCATGCTGGTGAAGAAGATCGAGATGATGGCGCTCCTGGTCGTCGGGTTCCTCGTGACCGGCATGGCTCCGCTTACCCCGCTGCTCGTGGTGCTGATCCTGTTCCTCAACGACTTCCTCACCATGTCGATCTCGACCGACGGGATGACCTGGTCGCGGCAGCCGAACCGCTGGAGCACGCGCCGCATCCTGCTCGCCTCGATCGCCCTCGCGGCCTGCAAGCTCGCCTTCTCGCTCGGCGTCTTCCTGTACGGGCGCTACGCGCTGCGGCTCGATCCGGGACCGCTCCGGACGCTGACGTTCGCCAGCCTGATCTTCGCCGCGCAAGGCGGGGTCTACCTGCTGCGCGAGCGCGGACACCTGTGGGACACGCGGCCGGGCCCCTACCTCATGGCCAGCTCGGCGCTCGGCCTGGGCGTGACCACCGTGTTCGCCCTCGGCGGCATCCTGATGGCGGCGATCCCTCCGGCCCTGCTTCTGGGCGTCGTCGGCGTGGGGGCGGTCTACTACGCCGGGCTCGACTGGCTGAAGGTCCTCCTGTTCGTGCGGCTCGATCTGCGCTGAACTCGCGCCCGAAGACGACGGCGATTGCGCGGGCCGGCATGGACGCGACGTGCGCGGGCTCGCCGCGCCGGTGGGCCGGCGGCGGATGCGCCCGCAGCCGGCGTGGCGGCCGCGGATGATTGACCCGCCCGCGGGGATCGGGGATCCTCCTTCCCGTGGCCGTCCCCTCGACGTCGCCGTTCCAACCCAAGGAGACCCATGATCAGCCAGAAGATGCAGGCCGCGCTCAACGACCAGATCAACGCCGAGCTCGGATCGGCGTACACCTACCTCTCCATGGCCGCGTACTTCGAGGCCACGAACCTCGCGGGCTCGGCAAGTTGGATGCGCCATCAGGCCCAAGAGGAGTTGACCCACGCCATGAAGATCTTCGATTTCGTGAACAGCCGGAGCGGGCGCGTCACCCTGGCCGCCATCGCCCAGCCGCCGGTCGAGTTCGCGTCGTCGCTGGACGTGTGGGAGCAGGTGCTGAAGCAGGAGCAGGGGGTGACCGCGCGCATCCACAAGCTCTACGCGCTGGCGGGCGCGGAGAACGACTACGCGACGCAGGTCATGCTCCAGTGGTTCGTCGACGAGCAGGTGGAGGAGGAGAAGACCGTCCGGTCCATCCTGGAGCAGGTGAAGATGGTCGGCCCCTCGAGCTCCGCCCTCTACTTCGTGGACCGCCACCTGGGCAAGGACGCGGAGGCCGGCTCCTAGCGGGCGGGTCCCGCATCCCGCCGCAGCCGCCCGCCGTGGCACCGTCGGTCGCCGGTCGCCTCCGACGTGTGGGGGTTCCGGGGGCAGCCCCGGACCGCCGACGATGCTGTTGCGGCCGGACGCGCATCGCAGCCGATAGGGACGGTCTCATGAACCTCGTGAGGCGGGGGCGGGCGGCCGTCCTGAAAACCCTCCGGTCCCTGCGCGAGCAGGGGATCCGGGCCACGGCAGGGAGGATCCGGGGCAAGGCCTCCTCCTGGTACCGGGCCCGTGCCGACCGGGCGTTCGACCGCCGCTTTGGCACCGACACGTCGGGCGTGATCGAGCTGTCGCAGCTGAGCATCGGGAGCGACAGCAGGAACGACGGGATCTGGTACGAGCCGGCCAGCATCGGCGCCCTGCGCCGCGTCCTCGACCGGATCGACACGCGCCGCTATCCGGTCCTCGTCGACTACGGCTCGGGCAAGGGACGC
>DASUGR010000040.1:0-15942 GCA_036273915.1 Planctomycetota bacterium
CCCGTACTTCCTGGCCTCCTTCGGCCCGCGCTCCGGCGTGTTCTCGCGCGCGCCCTCGAAAACCGTCTGCAGGTGCACGAGCACGACGTCGCCCGCGTCCTTGAGCTCGTCCTCCACCTGCTTCATCACCGGGAACCCGACCCGCGCGCAGCCGGGGCACCAGCTCTGGAACGCGTGGATCACGACGACCTTGCCCTTCGTGGTCTCGGGCGAGGGCCCCTTCCCCTCCTCGACGTTCGCCCACGCGTAGCCGTGCCACACGGGCGCGTGAAAGCCGGTCTCGCCTCGCTTGCGCGACTTCAGCGCCGCGCACTTCGCGCGGTCGGCGAGCTTCGCCCTGGCCTCGGCCGCCGCGTCGCCGCGCTTGTAGGAGACTCGCGCCTCGTCGCCCGGCTTCCTTCCCGCGAGCGCGAGGCCGACGTCCGCGGCGCGCCGGATCTCCCTGCCGACGACGGAGACCAGACGGTCGCCCGCGCGCAGGCCGCTCGCCGCCGCAGGCGACCCCTCGATCACCTCGGCGACGACGACGGCCTCGTCCCTCTCCACCGCGACCACGCCGAGGAACGCCGGGTTCTCGTCCTGCGCGGCGGCAGGCAGCGCGCACAGAAGAAGCAGCAGCCGCTTCACCGCCACGCCTCCGGGATCTCCGCGACGCGGCGCGCGACGTGCGTCGGCCCCTCGCGCCGCAACTCATCCTCGGTGTGGGCGCCGTAGGTGACCGCGCAGGTGTCGACGCCCGCGGCGCGGCCCATCTGGACGTCGACGGTCGTGTCGCCGACCATCAGCGCCCGGTCGTACGCGACGCCGAGCGTGCGGAGCGCCCGCTCGAGCATGAGGGGATGGGGCTTGGGGAAGGGGACGCAGGCCGCCGAGAGCCAGAGGTCGAAGACCCTCGTGAGCCCGTGCTCCTCGAGCATCGGCTCGAGGCTCTGGCGGCCGCGGTTGGTGGCGATCGCGAGCCGCACACCCGCGCCCTTGAGGCCCTCGAGCACCTCCCGCATCCCGTCGAAGAGGCGGGTGCGGCCGGGCGCGACCTCGTCGAACCGCGCCCTGTACGCCGCGGCGATCCCCTCGATCTCCTCCGGCGTGGCGGGCCCGATGAGCCGCGCGAGGACCTCGTGGAGGCCGAAGCCGACGTTCCTCAGGATCTCGGCGTCGGGCGGCGCCGTGCGGCCGCGGGCCGCGAGCGCGTGCTTGAGGCCAAGGAGGATCGGCTCCCGGGTGTCCACGAGCGTCCCGTCGAAGTCGAAGACGGCCGCCCGGTAGCGCACCTTGATAGCCTAACCTCCCATGTTCGGACGGTTCTTCGTTCCCGGTCCCGTGGAGGTCCACCCGGACGTCCTCGCCGCGATGACAAGGCCGATGCTCCACCACCGGGGGAAGGAAGCGAAGGATCTCTACGCGCGCGTGGGCGGCGTGCTGCGCGAGGTCTTCGGGACGGCGCGGCCCGTGCGGTTCCTCGCGTCGTCGGGGACGGGCGCCGTCGAGGCGGGGATCCGCGCTCTGCCGGCGGGCCGCGTGCTCGCGCTCGTGAACGGCGCGTTCGCGGAGCGCATGGCGCGGATCGCCGAGACCTGCCACCACGAGGTGGACCGGATCGAGGCGCCGCTCGGCCGTATCGTCGCGCCCGAGACGGTCGCGGGGAAGGTGCGCACCGGCAACTACGTCGGTGTCCTCGCCGTCCACAACGAGACGTCGACGGGCGCGCTCCAGCCGCTTTCTCCGCTCGCGCGCGCCGCCGGGGACGTGCCCCTCGTGGTGGACAGCGTCAGCGGCGCCGCGGGGGCTCCGATCGACCTCGACGCGTGCGGGATCGCGTACGCGTGCACGGGGTCGCAGAAGGCGCTCGCGCTGCCGCCGGGCCTCGGCTTCGCGGCGGCCTCGGAGGGCTTCCTCGCGCGGGCGCGGCAGTCGACCGAGCGCGGCTTTTACCTGGACCTCCTCGCATACGACCGCGACACGCCGCCGTACACGCCGGCGCTGCCGCTGCTCTACGCGCTCGACGTGCAGGCCGCCCGGATCGCGGCCGAGGGGCTTCCGGCGCGGTTCGCCCGGCACCGCGCGATGGCGGGGATGGTGTGCGCCTGGGCCCTTCGCCGCGGCCTCGGGATCACGGCCGCGGAGGGCCTCCGGTCGCCCACGGTCACCTGCCTCGAGCTGCCCCCGCCGCTCACGGGGCTGGAGTTCGTCGAGCGGATGCGGGGGAGGGGCTACGTGGTCGGCGGCGGGTACGGGCCCTTGAAGGAGCGCTGCTTCCGGATCGGCCACATGGGCGACCAGACGGAGGCGACGGTCGAGGCGCTCCTCCGCGCCTGCGACGACGCCCTCGCCGGATAGCCCCCCTCTCCCCCCCGGCCCCCCTCTTTCCCTACACTAAGGGCGTGGCGCCCGAGATCACCCCCGAGAAGCTCGTCGAGGCCGTCGAGGGCGGCGAGGACATCCACATCCTCGACGTGCGCGCGCAGGAGCGGCTCGCGTTGGGCCGCATCGACATCGTGCCCGACGACCGCTTCCACAACGTGCGCGGGTCCGAGCTGCTCGCGCGCGACGATCCGGGCATCCCGCGGGGCGCGCACGTCGCGGTCGTGTGCGGGCTCGGCAACGACAGCCGGCGCGTCGCGGCGCATCTCGCCTCGCACGGCTACCGCGCGGAGTCGGTCGCGGGCGGGATGGCCGCGTGGAACCACACGGTGATCGCACGGGAGCTCGAGGCGCCGCCGCAGCTCGACCGGCTCGTGCAGCTCGACCGCATCGCGAAGGGCGCGCTCGGGTACCTGCTCGTGAGCGACGGGGAGGCGTTCGTCGTCGATCCGCCGCGCTTCGTCGAGGCGTATGAGGGGGGGCTCCGGGGGGCGAAGCTCGTGGGCGTCGCGGACACGCACGCGCACGCGGACTACATCTCGGGCGCCGAGGCGCTCGCGCGCGCGCACGACGTTCCCTACTACCTGCACCCGCTGGACGCGATCTACCCGTACGACGGGACGCCGGGGGCGTTGCGGTTCAAGCCGGTGGTCGGCGGCGAGCGGCTGCGCGTCGGGCGCGCGGAGATCGAGGTCGTGCACACGCCGGGGCACACGGAGGGGAGCGTGACGCTCAGGTGCGGGGACGCGTTCGCGCTGACGGGCGACTTCCTCTTCGTCTCGTGCGTCGGCCGGCCGGACCTCGGCGGCAAGACGGAGGAGTGGGCGAAGGTGCTCTTCGAGAGCCTGCGGGCGGCGAAGCGCGCGTGGCCCAAGGGGCTCCGGATCTACCCGGCGCACTACGGCTCGGCGGCGGATCGGGCGGCGGACCACACGGTCGGCGGCACGTTCGGCGAGCTCGCGAACGAGCCCTTGCGGATCGACGACGCGGGGCGCTTCGCGGCGTGGATCCGCGCGCGGGCGGGGAAGTTCCCGGACGCCTATCGCCGGATCAAGGCGATCAACATCGGCCTCGAGAGCGTGGAGGACGAGGAGGCCGACGTCCTGGAGGCCGGCCGCAACGAGTGCGCGCTCAAGTAGCCGCGCGCCGGGAGGTCAGAGGGCTTCGGGGGCGGCGCGTCCGTTCACGCAGCGCCGCGCGGACCTCGCGGTTGGCCAGGACGTGGTTGGTGAAGGCGCCGGCCACGAGGGAGAGCGCGAGGGGCAAGGCGGACCAGGACGCGGGCATGCCGCGAACCAGCTTTTCGGTGACCAAGTACACGGCAAAGAGAACCACCCACACGAGGGGTCGCTTCACCGGGAGGATCCGCCCGAAGCCCACGGTCAGAACTCCGCCAAGCGCCCATCCTCCAGCTTGCGGCGCACGGCCTCCCGGCTTCGCAGCATGGCGTCGATGACGGCGATCGCCGACGCGGCGATCGTGGCGCTTACCATCGCGCGTGCGAAGCCGTGCGGCGTGCCCCAGTCGGAGGGCACAAGCACCCAGATCCCGTAGAAGATCGACACGAACGCCGAGATCCGGAAGGGTTGCCCGAATCCCCAAGCCGAGCGTGGGCGCCGGAATCGCGATGTCGCTGCGACCAGCGCGAAGGTGGCGGCCGAAAAGAGCGCTCCGTACCCGGCCCACAGGAGCGCGGCGAGCCAGCGCGAGCCGACCTCGGGAAGGACCGCGTGGCCGCCGTACACGAACGCCGGGACGATGGCCAGGACCCACAGCCAGCCCCAGAGCAGGTCGCGCCAGGAATTGCGCTGCCGCGGCTCCCGCCGTTCCCGCCTCCGGAGCATCTCGTCAACGGCGCCCACGGGCTCCACTCTATGCGGTCAGAACTCCTCCGCCAAGCGCGTTGTCTCCTGCTCGCGGCGCGCGTCCTCGCTGCGTCGCCAGCGAATCCACTGGATCGCCTCGCCGAGGAGCAGGGTGACGCCTGCAAACGCGTAGGTCACGAGCTCCGGCACGTCGCCGGGACGCAACTGCTCGGCAACGAGATAGACGGTGAAATACACGGGAAACCGCACGGCGACCGGCTGCTCGCGGGCCACCCCGGCCGCCGCGAGCATTTCGGTCCTCCTCTGCCTCCGGCGGCGCAGGCTGCGATCGATGACGACCACGAAGGCCGACCACGCGCCGCCGAAGCACGTCCATGTGAGCGCGTTTATCCACGACGACACCCATCGCGGCAGCAGGACGGCGCCCGCGCAGAAGGCGAAGAACGTCGCCGGCAGCCACAGGATCTCCCACGTCGGCTTGCGCCGGGGTCGGTTCCTCTTCTCCCGCTCGCGAATCACCCTCGCGACGCCGCCCACGGCACCAGTGTACGCGAGGCGCGGGAGACGAACGCGACGGGATCAGCGAGGGCGAGGGCGCTGCCCGTCGCCGCTCCACGCCATGGGCCTACTGCCGGGAGTCGGTGGTACCCCTGGATCGTGTCGCAAGCCGTGTCGCAAGGTCGTCGCAAGTTCACCCATTGGCCCGTCTCGGTCCCTCCGGAGCGCCCGCACGGGCCGCGAGGTCAGGAGGTTCCGTGGGCAGAACCGCGCGGCTGGCGCACGGGTTCTTCGAGCGCCTTGAGGATCGCCCGTGCGCAGTAGAACCGGTTCCGCTTCGCTTCGCTCGTGAGCGCGACGATGCGCTGGGCCTCGAGCCGATCGATCGTGCGCTGCGCGGTGGTGTACGCCACGCCAAACCGCTTGGCCAGCCCGTTCACGCTCCAGAAGGGATTCTCGGCGAAAAGGTCGAGGGCCTTCTCCGGGAGCCGGGAGGGCGCCGCCGCCAGTTGCTCGCGCCAACGCAGGAGCAGGCCCTCGATGCGCTGGATCCGCACGATGGCGTCCTCCGCCTGCTCGGCGACACCCGAGAGGAAGTACGTGAGCCACTCCTCCCATTCGCCCCTCTCCGTCACACCAAGCAGTCGGGCGTAGTACTCCTGTCTCGTCGCCTCGAAGAACGCGCTCAGGTAGAGCAGCGGGGTCGGAAGGACGTTCTTTTCGATCAGGAGCAGCGTGATCAGGAGCCGTCCCACGCGGCCGTTTCCGTCGAGGAACGGGTGGATCGCCTCGAACTGCGAGTGTGCGAGTGCGGCATGAACAAGGGGGGGAAGCGAATCGTCGTGCAGGAACTTCTCCCAAGGGTGCAGGCACGCGAGCAGGCGATCCGGCGGGGGAGGAACGAACGTGGCCGTCGCCAGCGTGCTGCCGGGCCTGCCGATCCAGTTCTGGCTGCGCCGGAACTCGCCGGGCGTGGCCATGTCGCCTCGCACGCCGCGCATGAGCTTCTCGTGGAGCTCCCGAACGAGGCGCAGCGAAAGTGGCAGCTTGCGCCGGCGTCTCACGCCGTACTCAAGCGCCACCACGTAGTTGGCGACCTCGCGCAGGTCTTCGGGGCTGCGATCGACGGCCGCCCCTGCCTCGGCCGCGAGGAGCTCGCCCAGGGTCGCCTGGGTGCCCTCGATCCTGCTCGACAGCACGGCCTCACGCGCAACGAACGGCCGGATCAGGAGATGGGGGTTGGGCAAGCGCCGGCCCTCCCCTGCCAACTGCCCGATCGCGCGGTCCGCCCTGGAGAGTGCCTTGGCCAGATCCGCGCCCCACACGATCGCCGGCGGCAGGGGCGCCGGGAGGTACGCGCGGTATCCGCCGCGGCCGCGGATCAGACGCCCGTGGGGCTTGCGACTGGGCTCGGAGGGCATGGTGCTCCTTTATTAGCGGCCGCGAAAACAGCGCCGCGTTCTATTATCGTCCATTGGAATAAACGATGATAGCACGTTCTTCGAGGCGGGGGCCTTCCCGGCCTTGCTAGTGAGGCGCCCCGCGGGCAGCGTCCACCGGCGGCAGCTTCGCCAGCACCTTCGCCACCTCGCCCTCTCGGTCCATCCACCAGTGGCGGCTCCACACGCGGTGCATCGTCCAGCCGCGGCCCTCGAGGAAGAGCTGCCTCGACACGTCGCGCTCCCGAACGCTCCTCCCCGAGTGGAACGTCGCGCCGTCGCACTCGATCCCCAAGCAGTACCGCTCCGGGTTCTTGGGGTCGATCACCGCGAGGTCGATCCGGTAGCCCGAGAGCCCCACCTGCGCGTCCACCTGGTAGCCGCGGTCCGTGATCGCTTTGCACACCTCCTCCTCGAACGGCGACTCGAACCGCGGCCCGTCCGCGCGCGCCTCGACGAGCAGGTCCGGGTCCACCTGCGCGAGGATCTTCCGCGTCTCGTCGGGGTGGCACGCCCCCACCGCCTTCGCGTAGAGCAGGTACTGCTTGAACCGCACGGGCCCGATGTTCGCGCTCGTCTCGACCGCGAGGTGCTCCGGATCGAACGAGCAGAGCACGACCACCCGCTCCCGCGCGCGCGTCACCGCGACGTTCAGGAAGTTCTCGCCGCCCTCGTAGTTGAGGACGCCGAACTGCTTCCTGAACACGCCGTCCGGCCCCGGCCCGTACCCGACCGACAGCACGATCACGTCGCGCTCGTCGCCCTGCACGTTCTCAAGGTTCTTCACGAACGGCCGGTCGTCGAGGCCCTTCGCCTCCGCCGCACCCCAGAGCGCCGCGAAGTCCGCATCCTCCTCGCGCCGCCGCTCGATCTCGTCCTTCACCGCGTCCATCTGCTTCGCGTTGAACGTGATGACGCCGAGCGAGCGCGCCCGGCCCGCGTCGCGGTCCGCCGCGAGCAGGTCGCGCAGCAGGTCGACGCAGCGCGCGACCTCGACCGGGTTCGTCTGCTGCTGCCACACCCCGTCCACGCGCAGCCAGTCGACCGCCGCGTGCGCGGTCGCCCGGTCCATGTTCGCGGCGACCTGCAGCGCGCCGTCGTAGAAGGCGTGGTTCGAGTACTCGATGAGCTCCTGGTACCGGCTCCGGTAGTGCCAGCTCAGGTAGTCGAACCCGTAGATGCGCTTCGCGGCGACGAGCAGGCTGTCCACGCGCTGCGCCTCGGCGAGGCCCGCCGCCGCCTCCTCCTCCTCCCCGGACCCCTCCACCTCCTCCTCGTCGCGGGTCGCCTCGAACCAGTGCGTGGGCGGCATCTGCTGCTCGTCGCCGGCGATCACGGCCCGCTTCGCCCGGTAGAGCACCGGCAGCGCGCGCTCGAGATCGAGCTGCGACGCCTCGTCGAAGATCACGACGTCGAAGAGCCCGCGCTCGAGCGGGAACGCCTCGCTCACGACCTCGGGCGACGCGAGCCAGCACGGCGCCACCTGCGCGAGCGGCCATTGGAACTCGTGCATGAGCGCGCGCAGCGGCTTGATCCGCCGCTTCTTGCCGAGCTCGTACGAGAGCCGGTTCCAGTCGGTCGCCGCCTTCCGGTTCGGGTGCACCTCCGCCTCCGGCGGGAACGTGGGCGTCGCCTGCCGGTGCCGCACGGTGGCGCCGATCTCCTTCGCGACCGCGCGCCGCTTCTCGACGAGCGCGACCGCGAGCTCGCCCTTCAGCCGCTCGTACCGCGCGAGCGGGTCGCCCTTGAGCCCCGGGTACAGGCGCTCCGCCTCGTCGATCCAGCGGAGCGTCGCCTCCTGGAACACCTGGTCCGCCCAGTCGCCGTCGCCGAGCTTCCCGAGGCACGCGAGGAGCGATTGGAGCTCGCCCTCGGAGAGCTTCCCCTTCAGCCGGTCGTACTCCTGCACGGCGGCGAAATCCGAATCGAGCGCCGCGCGCTGCTCGCGGAGGTTCCCGCGGCCCTCCCAGATCATCTCCTTGTCGAAGAACCGCCCGAGCCGGTCCACGAGCGCGAAGGCCCGCTCGCCGCGCTCGAGCGCCGGCAGCCATTCCTCCCCCGGCAGCTTGTCGAGGCCGTTGTCGAGCGCGAAGCGGCGGGCGGCGTGCCAACGCGGGAGGAGGAAGCGGTACCACTTGCTTTCGAGCGCGCGGTAGGCGGGGAGCAGCGCCTTCGCCTGCGCGATCCAGGGGGGGTCCGGGGGCCGGAGGCACGGATCGCCGATCGCGAGCAGCTCCTCGATGCACATGCCCATGTCCTGCCGGTCGAGCGGGCCCGCCTCCGCCCAGCTCTTGCGGCGTGCGAGCGGGCCCTTGTCGAAGCGCAGCGCGCCCTCCTGCATGCGGCGGATCCGCTCGCACGCGTCGCGGAGGCCGTGGTCGTCGAGCGCGACGACGCCGTCCGCGACGCCCGCCGGCTTGAAGCCCGGCCGCGCGCGCGCGTAGAGGCGGAAGAGCCGCTCGCCGTGGACCTCGTTCCACGTCGGCTCCGCGACCTCCTTCAGCTCCTTCACGAGCGCGTCGATGCGGCCGGCGAGGCGACGCGACTCCGCGCCCGCTTCGCCCGTGCCCGCGCCGGCCTGCAGGATGCCGTGCATCTTCTTGTAGAGCGCCGCGCGGTCGCGCTCGCCGTCGTGGACGAGGAACGCCGCATCGCCGAGGCCCGCCTCGCGCAGCCGCCGGTCGACGACGTCCAGGGCCGCGCGCTTCTGGCAGCAGACGAGCACGCGCTCGCCGCGGAAGAGGGCGTCCGCGATGAGGTTGACGATCACCTGCGACTTGCCGGTGCCCGGCGGCCCGCGGACGACGAGGCACTCCGCGTCCTTCGCCTTGACGACCACGGCGTCCTGGCTCGGGTCGCTCGGGAGCACGGTGTTGATCTTCTCGTCGGGGACAAGGTCGAGGTCGACGCTACCGGCGGCCGGCGCCGCGTCCGCGGCGGCGTCGACGAGGTTGTCGACGATGCCCTGGTCGAGCTCGCCCGCGTTCGCGCGCGCGATCATCTCCTCGAAGTCGGCGAAGAGCGCGGAGGAGGCCTGCGGGAAGACGCCGAGGACCGCGTGGCTCCTGAGGAGCGGCCGGCCGCGCCCGCGCGCCTCGACGTCCTTCTTGTGGAGCGGCGCGATCGTAGCTGCGTCGAAGGGCGCGGCGTCGACCGGGAGGCCGAGCGAGGTCGCGAACGCGCAAAGCGCGGCGTGCAGCGCCTCGCCGGTCTTCTCCTGGACGGCCTCGATCGCCTCCTCGAGCTTCTCGCCGGCGTCGGGGCCGATGTCGGTGCCGCGCAGCTTCCGGATCGCGGCGGCGAGCGCGGTGTTGATCTCCGGCGGGTGCTCGCCGTCGAAGGTCACGTACCAGCCCTGGGACCGGCCGGCGCGCGCCTGCTCGATCGCGCAGGGCACGAGGACGAGCGGCCCGCGCACGAAGGTGTACTCGTCGAGGAACCCCTCGACCCAGCAGAGGCCGACGTAGGTCTCCTCGAGCCCTTTCTCCTCGCGGAGCGCGGTGGCGAAGCGGAGGAGCTGCTTCAGGTTCGAGCGCCGGTCGTCGGCTTCCTTGGAGACGTCACTGTCGGGAACGAGCAGCGCGCGGCCGGATCCTTGCGCGAGGCATTCCCAGAGTCGTTTGATGTGAGGCGGAGGGGGTTCGGGGGCAGGCCTTCGCGGCTCGGGTTCGGCGGCCCGCCCGTCTGCGGCCGGCGCGTCGTCTGCGGGCGCCGCGGGCGCGTCGTCCGCTGTCGGTGCGTCGGCCGCCGGCGCCGTGGGCGCATCGTCCGCTGTCGGCACGTCGGCCGCCGGCGCAGCGGACGCGCTGTCATCGGCCGCTGTGGCCGGGCCCGCGGGCGCCTGCGGCTCGGCGACGGGCGCTTCCGCCGCGGGCGTCGCCGGCGCGGCGGACGCGGACGCAGACGCGGGCGGCGGCGCGGCCGCCGGCAGCGCCGCGACCCGCGCTTCCGTCGGCGGCGCGTCCTCCGCTGTCCGTGCTTCGGCGGCCGGCGCGGGCTCGCCCTCGGGCTCTTCGCCCTTCCCCTCCCCGCGCCCCTCCCCATCCACCGCGAGGAGGTCGTACGCCCGCTTCTTGACGATCCTCCTGAGGAAGAGGCTCTGGTTGCGCGTGTCGAGGTTCAGGAGGCGCTGCCGGAACGCCTCGAGCTGGCGGACGAGCTTCTCCACGGAGGCGGAGTCTACCGGCGGCGCGCCACCGCGACGAGCCTCGGCGAGCCGGGGCCGTAGGGGCGGCCGTCGAGCCAGCCGTGGAGCGCCACGTCCGAAAAGCCCGCGTCGAGGAGCAGCCGCTCGAGCTCGGTCGCCGCGTAGAGGCGCGTCTTGAAGTGCCCTTCGCGGCGCTCGCCGCCCTTGAGCAGGACCCAGTCGTCGCGGACCGTGCGCCAGCCGTTCTCGACCGTCAGGCGCGAGAGCAGGCTCGACCCGTCCTCGAGCTCGATCCACCGCCGCTCCTGGTACTCCTTGGCGAGGATCTCCTTGCCCTTCATCTCGATGACGAAGGCGCCGCCGGGGCTCTTGAGGCTCTCGAGCGCGTTCCTGGCGACGCGGAGGTCGTCGGCCGGGTCGTCGAAGTAGCCGAACGACGTGTAGAGGTTGAGGACCGCGTCGAACGCGCCGGGCCTTCGGAACGCGCGCATGTCCGCGCGGATCCACTCGACCTCGGGCGCCTTGACGCGCGCCTCGGCGAGGTGGGGGTCGTGGAGGTCGACGCCGGTCACCGCGAATCCGCGGCGCGCGAGTTCCGCGGAGTGGCGGCCGATGCCGCAGGCCAGGTCGAGGATGCGGGCGGGCGGTTCGAGGTCGAGGAGCTTCACGAGCGCGTCGACTTCCGCGGGCGTCTGCGCGAGGCGCCTCGCGTGAAACACCGCGCCCTTGAAATCGTCCCAGAAGGCCGGGTCCTCGAACCACGCGCTCATGAGGGGTCGAACCGCCAGGGGCCGGCGCGGTTCGGTGCCGCGAGCAGCGCCGCGAGCTCCGCGAGGAAGCGCTTGCGCGGGACGGCGCGCGCGCCGAGGCTCTTCAAGTGCGGCGTCTCGAGCTGGCAGTCGACGAGGCGGAAGCCCCATGCGGCGAGCTGGCGCACGAGGCGGACGAACGCGACCTTCGACGCGTCGGTCTCCCGGTGGAACATCGACTCGCCGAAGAAGACGCGCCCGAGCGCCACGCCATAGAGGCCGCCGACGAGCTTCCCGTCCCGCCACGTCTCGGCGCTGTGCGCGTGGCCGAGCGCGTGGAGGCGGCCGTACGCCTCCTTCATCTCCGCGGTGATCCACGTCTCCGTGCCGGAGTCGCGGCGCGGCGTCCCCGCGCAGCCCTCGACGACGTCCGCGAACGCGGTGTCGAGGCGCACGTCGAAGCGGCCCGAGCGGATGCGCTGCTCGAGGCTCCTGCTCACGCGCAGCTCGTCCGGATGGAGCACGAAGCGCGGGTCGGGGCACCACCAGAGCATGGGCTCGGCCTCAGCCCAGGGCCACGGGAAGATCCCGTGGCGGTACGCGGCGAGCAGCCGCTCCGGGGAGAGGTCGCCGCCGACGGCGAGCAGGCCGCCGGGGCCCGCGGTCTCCGGGAGCGGGAACTCGATCCTCCTGCCGAGCCAGACGGGGCCGCGCCGTCGCATGCGTCTATCCTATTCCCCGTGCGGATCTGGACGGTCGGGCACTCGAACCTCGGCATCGCGGGGTTCGTGGTGCTGCTCGAGGCGCACGGGATCGAGGCGCTCGCGGACGTGCGGGCGTTCCCGCGCTCGACGCGGTGGCCGCACTTCTCCGGCGACCGGCTGGCGGCGGCGTGGGAGGACTACCACTGGCTCGGGAAGGAGCTGGGCGGATACCGTAAGGAAGTACGGAACAGCTCGCCGCACGTCGCGCTGGACGGGATGTGGCGCGCGTACGCGGACCACATGGAGGGCGAGGCGTTCCGGGCGGGGATCGCGCGGCTGCTCGCGATCGCGCGGGAACGGCCGGCGGCCATCATGTGCGCCGAGCGCCTGTGGAACGACTGCCACCGGAGGCACATCGCCGACCACCTGGCGGGGATCGAGGGCGTAGACGTGCTCCACATCACCGGCTCGGGCCCCCCGGACCCCCACCGCGTCGACCCGCGTGCACGGGTCGACGGAGCCCGGCTCGTGTACGACCTCGGCACGCAACGCGACCTCTTCTGACCCGGGCAGAAGTGCGGACCCCAATGCCGCACTCGACCGCCGCAACTGCTTACGCCGCAGGCGGATACGAGCGCCCACTGGCTTGTGGGATAACCCCTAACCCCTACTGAGGAGGGAGGATGCCCTTCAGGCGGTTGTCGACCTCCGTCGCCGCTTCGCCCGCGCGGCGCTGGATCGCCGGGTCGCTCGCCGACGTCGCGATCAGGTTCAGCGTGTCGAGGCTCTCCTGCGTCGGGAAGCGCCGCAGCGTGCCGATCGTGTTCGCGACCTCCGGATCCTTCGGGTCCGCCTGGATGCGGTCGCGGATGAGGAGCACCGCGGACGCGCCGCCCCCCTGCCGGACGTAGTCGCGGGCGTGCCGGTAGAAGCGCTGCGAATCGGGGATCTGGCGCAGGAAGGCTGTCGCCGTCGCGTGCGCCTCCTCCGTGCCGATCCGTCCGAGCGCGCCGATCTCGCGCGTGAAGTCGCCCTGCTTCGGGTCGAGCCGCTCCTGGATCAGCGGCAGCGCGCCCGGGTCGCCGAGGTAGGCGAGCGCGCCCACGATGTCACTCTGGATGTCCTTGTCCTTCGTCGACCGGTATTCCTCGCGGAGCGACGGGATCATCTCCTTGTTCCCCGACATCGCGACCGCGAAGATCTGCATCTTCTTGCCGATGTTCCCGGGGATCATGCCCGGCATCGCCGCCCCGTTCATGCCGGCGTTCTCGAGGAAGAGCTGCATCATCGTCTGGCTCAGCTCCTCGCTCCCTGGCGCCTTTGACCCCACGTAGAAGGCGCCGCCCATGAGCGCGCCCTGCTTCAGCCATGGGTGCGTGTCCTTCTCGAGCAGCAGGTAGTTCATGAATCCCATCAGCTGCTTCTCCCGGTTCGCGAAGATGCGCCCGAACCGGTAGAGCTGGTCCACGCGGAAGTCCGACTGGGACGGCAGGAACCGCGCCTTGAAGATGATGTCCATGATCATCCGCCGGAGGATCGGCCAGCCCTTCTCCCCCATGCACAGCAGCCGGTCGAGGACGTCGAGGAAAAGGTCGATGTTGTTCTCGCCGTAGACCGCCTCGAGGAGCTTCTCCAGCTCCTCCGGAGTATCGCCGGGGTAGGGGACCTCCTCCTCGGCCTTCGCGGCCAGGAGCCGCTCGAGCTCGGCGATCCTCGCCTCGAGCTGGCGGATCTTCTCCAGGTCCTCGACGCGCCGCTCGCGCAGGTCGAGAACCTCGCGGGTGTCGACCCGCTGCTCGCCGCGCGCCCCGGGGAACGCGCCGCTTGTCCCGACGTAGTAGCCGGTGCCGATACCGAGGAGAAGCAGGACGACGGTAAGGAGTACGGGTTTCAAGGCTTCCGTCCGATTCCGGGCGGGGACCGGCCATTAATTTACCCGGACTGCCGAAACCTTATAAGGAGAACCGGCGGATGTACGTAACACCCCAAACGGACGATGGCTGGGTCACGAAGGTCGCGGCGGGACCGCAAGGCCTCCTCTCGATCGACGTGGAGTTCCCGGTCTCGTCCGAGTTCCTCGACCAGGTGAAGGACCGGCTCCCCGAGCTGGTCTTCGCCTCGCGCAGCCGCCTCGCGCGGCTCGGGATCGAGGTGCGCCCGGTGACGGCGCTCGAGCGCGACGGCAAGGCGCTGCGCATGAGCGCGACCGTGCAGTCGGTCATCAAGGGGTACAACGTCGCGCAGCACCTCCCCGAGCTCGTCCTGCAGGGGCTGAAGGTCGGCCGGCTCGTCTTCTGCCCGGAAGAGCGGCGCCTCTCCTCGGAGAACGTCTACGAGGAGGTGGTCGCGCACGCGCTCCAGCTCCCCGCCTCGTTCTCGATCGACCGCGAGGGGCGCTTCAACATCCAGACCCACCGCTGCGTGTACGACCTCGCGGGCCCGGTCACGCTCGACGACCTGCGGACGATCGTCGCGCGCCTCGAGGGCCAGGACCTCCTCAACCGCATCCAGGTGCAGCGCCCGGTCACGCACATCGTGCTCGAGCCGGGCGACGGCGTGATCACGTCGTGTTCGATGTTCCTGCACCGCCACTACGTGGTGCTCGACCTGCAGTCGAACTCCTTCGGCCAGCACCTGCAGGCGGTGGTGCTCGACCCGATCTCGACGCGGGGCACGCGCGTCTTCCTCGAGTTCTGCAACCTCTCGGACCGGCCGATCGTGAACCCGTCGGCGGCCGGCGCGGTCTACGCCGCGATGCCGAGCGAGGAGAAGCCCGCGCGCTGGTTCATCAAGGAGCGCGACCGGCCGCCGGTGCTCGCGGAGGGGCTCGCCGACTACAAACTCCTCTCGTCGGTCTTCGACCGTCTGCTCGGCGACAAGCCGGGCACGACCTACTACGACCGCATGGTCGCGGTGTCCGACGACCTCCCGGCGACGCTTGCCGGCAAGCCGCCGCGCGCGATCTGGCACCGGCCGCAGGAGCGGCCCGAGAAGGGCGTGGGCACGTTCACCGCGGCGGCCCCCGCCGAGCGCGCGCACGTGCACTTCGGCACGCAGCTCCTCGAGAAGGTGAAGCCCGGCGCGGGCGTCACGCTCTTCATGCGCTACTTCCCGAACCTCTTCGAGCACCTCGCGATCTGCAACGCGGCGCTCGAAGGGAAGGTGGGCCGGCTGATCTTCCGCAACTCCTCGTACGAGCACGGGATGTTCCTCTCGGCGCGCGACCATGGCCGGCTCGCCGACCTCCAGGGTCTCGGCGTGCAGGTCTTCTGGTGCAACGACGTGCGGAAGCACGTGGCGACGCACGTCTACCGCGGGCTGCGCGGCTACTTCATGGAGCCGAAGGGGATCGAGGCATTCAAGACTCCGCTGATCGTCGCGATCTACGGGTCGACGAAGCCGCTGCCGCCGGAGGACGAGGCGAACCTGGAGCGTCTGCTCGTGAACCTGAAGTCGTTCTTCGGAGGATCCATCGCGATCCTGACGGGGGGGGGTCCGGGGGCCATGCAGCAGGCCACGGACATCGCGCACAGCCTGCAGATCCCCGTCGGCGCGAACTTCATCGAGACGGTGGACCAGCGCACGAACCAGACGGCGGACTTCTACCAGACGTTCCAGGGCCGGAGCCGCCACAGCCGGCAGCGCTGGTTCGAGGTGGCGTCCTTCCACATCTTCTGCATGGGGGGCGTGGGGACGCTCGAGGAGGTGGGCCTCACGCTCACCGACATGAAGCTCGGCATCATCGAGCTGTCGCCGGTGGTCTTCTTCGGTGCGTCGGGGGATGACCCCTACTGGTGGCCGCTGCGCCGCCAGCTCGAGGTGATGGTGGGCAACGCGCGGGCGCCGGGGTGGCTCCGGAGCCACGTGCTGATGACGACGGACCCCGACGAGATCCCGCACTTCTACCGCCGCACCCTGGGCCTCGGGTAGGTCGGGTAGGTATCCCATACGCCATCGCTCCGGCGCAACTCCGCGCAGGCGCACGACTTGCGCCCGCCGGATGCGGCACGGGGGTCCGCACTTCCGGCACGACGGGGCGGGGCGGTGCTGAGCTCCGATCCGGTATCGAGGCCTGCTACGGTATCGAGGCCTGCTGCAGCAGTAGCGGACGGTCAGAGCGCGAGGAGCTGCTCCACGTCGAGCGCGAAGCCGGGGATCGCGGCCGGGCGCGCCACTTCGCCGGGCCCGTGAACCGTGCGCGTGCCCGCCTCGAGATCG
>DASUGR010000041.1:0-27000 GCA_036273915.1 Planctomycetota bacterium
GACGGACACGAGATCGTCGCGGGGAGCAGGACGCTGCTCGAGGAGAAGGGCATCGACCTCTCCGCGCTCCCCGAGGCCGCGCGCGGCGTCTCCACGGTGCTCGTGGCGCGCGAGGGCCGCCTCCTCGGTCTGCTCGAGATCGCCGACGTGCTCCGCCCGGAGGCCGCCCGCGCCGTGCACGAGCTCCGCGGGATGCGGATCCGCACCATCCTGCTCACCGGCGACGCGAAGGACGTCGCCGACGTCGTGGGGAGCCGCCTCGGCGTGGACGAGGTCGGGGCAGCGATGCTCCCCGAGGGCAAGCTCGCGCGGATCGACGAGCTGCTCGCGAAGGGGCGCGACGTGGCGATGGTGGGCGACGGCATCAACGACGCGCCGGCGCTCATGCGCGCGAGCGTCGGCATCGCGATGGGCTCGGGCACCGACGTCGCGCGCGAGACGGCGGGCGTGCTCCTGCTCGGCGACGACCTGCTCAAGCTGGTCCAGACGCTCCGCATCGCGCGGCACGCGCGGCGGATCATCCGCTTCAACTTCTGGGGCACCATCGGCGTCGACACGCTCGGCGTCGCGCTCGCGGCGGCGGGGCAACTCGGCCCGCTCGCGGCGGCGCTCGTGCACGTGGGCAGCGAGCTCGCCTTCATCTTCAACTCCGCCCGCCTCCTCCGCAGGTAGGCCCCCGAAGCCCCTCCACTTTCGCGCTCGTAGAAGTTACGAGCTGCTACCTTGCTCCTGCGTGCGCGTCGCCGCCCTTCTCCTCCTCCTCGCGGGCTGCGCCAAGGAGACGCCCCCGCCCGAACCGGCGGCGGCGGCGCCCTTCGGCGTGTCGTTCTCGGACGTGACGCGGGAGACGGGCATCACGTTCGTCCACGACGGCGGCGCGTCGCCCCGCAAGTGGCTGCCCGAGACGATGGGCAGCGGCGTGCTCATGCTCGACTTCGACGGCGACGGCAAGATCGACCTCCTCTTCCCGTCGCGCGGGGCGACGCGGCTCTTCCGGAACGAGGGCGGCTGGAAGTTCACGGACGCGACCGGGGCGGCGGGGATCGACGCGAAGGGCTACGCGATGGGCGGCGCGGTCGCCGACTACGATGCGGACGGCGACCCCGACGTCTACCTCACCTGCCTCGACGGGAACCTGCTCTTGCGGAACGACGGCGGCCGGTTCGCGCGCGTTCCGGGAGCGCCATCCGGGGGGGGCTGGGGGGACGCGACCGGCGAATTCGCTTCGTGGTCCACCGGCGCCGCGTGGCTCGACGCGGACGGCGACGGCGACCTCGACCTCGTCGTCGTCAACTACGTCCGGTGGGCGCCCCACCGCGACGTCTACGCCGAGGTCGTCGAGGGCGAGAAGGCCTACACGCGGCCGCAGCTCTACGAGGGCGACCGGCCGCGGCTCTACCTCCAGGAAAGTGGCGGGACCTTCCGCGACGCGACGAAGGGGTCGGGGCTCGACGAGACCGCGGTCGCCGGGAAGTCGCTCGGCCTCTCCGTGGACGACTTCGACGGCGACGGGAGGAGCGACCTCTTCGTCGCGAACGACACCGTACAGAACTTCCTCTTCCTCGCGACCGGGCCCGCGCGCTGGCGCGAGGCGGCGGCCGCCTCGGGCGTCGCGTACGACGACGCGGGCGCCGCGCGCGCCGCGATGGGCGTCGACTCCGCCGACTGGCGGAACGACGGCGGTGTGGCGATCGCGGTCGGGAACTTCTCCGACGAGCCGCTGTCGCTCTTCGCCCGCGAGGGGGACCGCTTCCGCGACGAGGCGGCGGCCGCGGGGCTTCTCGAGCCCACGCGGGTGCCGCTCACGTTCGGCGTCCTCTTCCGCGACCTCGACCTCGATGGGCGCGCCGACCTCGCGGTCGCGAACGGCCACATCGAGCCGTCGATCGGCAAGCTCCGCCGCGAGCTGCTCCACGCGCAGGCGCCGCAGGTCTTCCGCAACCTCGGCGGCGGCCGGTTCCGCGACCTGTCCGCCGAAGCCGGCCTCGTCGAGCCGATCGTGGGCCGCGGGCTCGCGGCGGGCGATCTCGACGGGGACGGCGACCTGGACCTCGTCCTCACCGCGAACGGCGGCCCGCCGCTCGTGCTTCGGAACGACCTCGCGAACGGGAACCGCTGCCTGCGGCTGCGCCTCAGGCAGCCCGGCACGCGCAACGTCGACGCGATCGGCGCGAAGGTCGTCGTTCGCGCCGGCGGGATCGCCCGGCGTGACGTCGTGCGGACCGGCGGCTCGTACCTGAGCGGCAGCGAGCCCGTGCTCACGTTCGGGCTCGGCGGCGCGACCGAGGCCGTCGTCGACGTCACGTGGCCCGACGGCACGCGGCAGGAGGGCATCCGGCTCGCCGCGGGGCCGCGCACGAGGGTGGTGGAGCGTCGATGAGGCGCCGCCGCTACGCGCTGCTCGGCGCGCTCGCGCTCCTCGCGCTCCTCGGGGTCGCGTGGTCGGCGCGGTCGCAGTTCCGCGCGCTCGCGCGGACGCGGGCCGAGGGGCTCCGCGACCAGCTCGCCGCCGAGCTGCTCGCCTGCGCGGAGCACGCCCGCTACCTCGCGCGCCGCGCGCCCGGGGAGATCCCCTCCTATCTCACCTACTTCCGCGGGCTCGCGCGCGTGCGGCTCTTCGACGCGGACGGGCGGCCGACGCACCACTTCGAGCGCCATCCGTACCAGAAGGACGCCGACCTCGTGGCCGCGCTGCCGCCCGGGATGCTCACGGGCGGGCCCGCCGACGCGCCGCACCGGATGCCGGGCGGCGTCGCGCGCACCGATTTCCTCGTCGACGCGCGGCGGGAGGAGCTCGACCCCGCGCGGCGCCACGTGATCCGCTTCGTCGCGCCGCGCGAGGGCGGCGGCGCGATCGAGCTCACGGTGCTCGCGGACCCCTACCTCGCGCCGTTGCGCGCCGCCGGCGCGGTGCTCCGCGGCGCGAACGGCGAGATCCTGCTCCAGGGCGCCGGGGGCGACGGCCGCGCGGAGGGCGCGGGCTGGAGCATCGAGACCCCCGCGGCGGGCGGGCCGGTCGGCCTCTACGCGGCGCTCGGCGGGTCGATCGTGCTGCTCGCGCTGGCGGCGGTGCTCGTCTCGGAGCGGCAGCTCCGCGCGCAGGAGCGGGCCCTCGTCGCGCAGCGGTTCGCCCAGCAGGACCGTCTCTCGGCGCTCGGGCTCCTCTCGGCGGGCATCGCGCACGAGATCAACAACCCGCTGGAGGGCACGCTCAACTGGCTCGCGGTGGGCGATGCGGGGAGGGCCCGGGAGGGGCTCGAGCGCATCCGCGCGATCGCGAAGGACCTGCTCTCGTTCGCGCGGCGCGATCCCGGCGACGGCCCCGCGGACGTGAAGGCGTGCGTCGCGCGGGCGCTCGACCTCGCGCGGTACGCGCAGGTCTTCCGCGCCGTCGAGGTCGAGGACCGGGTTCCCCCCGCCCTCCTGGTTGCGGCGCCCCCGCGCCTCCTCGAGCAGGTGCTCCTGAACCTCCTGCTCAACGCGGGCGCCGTGATGAAGGATCCCCGCCGGGTCTCGCTCGACGCCGCGCGCAACGCCGCGAGCGTGCGGATCGAGGTTGCCGACACCGGGCCCGGCATCGCCGCGGAGGACCTGCCCCGGCTGTTCGACCCCTTCTTCACGCGGACCGGGGGCACGGGCCTCGGCCTGTGCGTGTCCCACGGCATGGTGCTCGCCTGCGGCGGCGACCTCCGCGCGGCCAACGCGCCGGGCGGCGGCGCGGTGTTCACGGTGGAGCTTCCCGCGTCATGATCCGCGTGCTTCTGGTCGAGGACGAGCGCTACGTCGCCGAGAGCATCGTCGCGCTGCTGCGCGCGCACGGGATCGACGCGCTGCCGTGCGAGAGCGCGGAGAAGGCGCTCGAGGCGGAGCGGTGCGACGTGGCGCTCGTCGACCTCCGGCTGCCGGGGATGTCGGGGCTCGACCTCCTGCGGCGGCTGCGAGAGGACGATCCCTCGCTGCCGGTGCTGATGCTCACGGGGCACGGCACGATCACGGACGCGGTCGAGGCGATGCACGCCGGCGCGCTCGACTTCCTGACGAAGCCCGTGGAGCCGGAGGTGATCATCGAGCGGCTCCGCAAGGCCGTCGAGCGGCGACGGATCGAGCGGGAGCGCGACCGCCTGCGCGGCGTGGATGGCCTCGTCGCGGAGTCCCACGGGATGCGCGCGGCGTTGAAGCTCGCCGAGCAGGTGGCGGCGCAGCCGGGCGCGGTGCTCGTGACCGGCGCGAGCGGGACGGGGAAGGAGCTCCTCGCGACGTACCTCCACGAGCGGAGCCCGCGGCGGCAGGGCCCGCTGGTGAAGGTCTCGTGCGCGGCCGTCCCGCGCGGCCTCTTCGAGGTGGAGTTCTTCGGGTGCAAGCGCGGCGCGTACACCGGCGCGAGCCGCGACCGCGAGGGGTGGTTCGCGGAGGCGGACGGCGGCACGCTCTTCCTCGACGAGGTCGGGACGCTCGCGCCCGAGGGTCAGGCGAAGCTGCTGCGCGCAATCGAATCGGGGGAGGTCCGGCCGGTGGGCGCGACGGAGCCGCTGCGCGTCGACGTGCGGATCGTCGCGGCGACGAACGAGGACCTCGCCGCCGCGCGCGACGCGGGGCGGTTCCGCGCGGACCTCTACTACCGGCTCGCGGTGTTCGAGGTGGCGTTGCCGCCGCTGCGGGAGCGCCCGGAGGACCTGCTGGCGCTCGCGGCGCGCTTCGCCGCGCCGCTGACGCTGGAGCCGGCCGCGGAGCAGCTGCTCCGGCGGCACGCGTGGCCGGGCAACGTGCGCGAGCTCCGGAGCGTCGTCGAGCAGGCGCGGCTCTTCGCGAAGGGCGGGGCGCTCGGCGCCGCGGACCTGGAGCCGCTCCTGCCCGCGGACGAGAGCGATCTCGACTTGAAGCGCAGGACGCGCGCGCTGGAGCGGCAGCTCTTCCTCGAGGCGCTGCGCCGGTGCGGGGGCCGGAAGGCCGAGGCGGCCCGGCTCCTCGGGATCGACCCGTCGAACTGGGCGTACCACGCGAAGCGGCTCGATCTGTAGCCCCCCCCCGCGTCCGCCCTCCCCGCCGCGAGCGGCCGCGCTCTCCGCCCGTAGGAACTACGAGGCGGGATGCGCCGGCCGCCGCAGGCCCCTCGGCGTCCGGCTCCGCATGTCGCTGGGGCACAACGACTTGCAGCGGCCCTCGACCGCGAGGGAATCGCGGCCTCGGCTTTGCTAACGGGCAGGGGATGCGGTCCTACCGGAGCGTCCTCGCGGTCGTGCTCTCCGCGGCCCTCTTCTCATGCGGGAGCAAGCTCGAGCTGGAGACGCGGCAGGCGGCGCAGTTCGCCTCGGGCACCATCGTCGAGTGGATGGACCTCGCCCAACTGGTCGTCCGGAGCGAGACGCTGCCGCCGACCTCCGCGTCCCGGCTCTACGCCTACGCGAGCGTCGCGCTTTACGAGGGCACGATCGTCGGCAACCCCGCCTACGCGTCCCTCGGAGGCCAGCTCAACGGGCTCGCGGCCCTCCCCTTGCCGGATCCGCCGCCTTCCGCCGCCACGCCCTACGACCCCGCGACCGTCGCGAACCGCGCCTGCGCCGTCGTCATCCGCGGCTTGGCACCCGGCATGTACCTGCCGACGAGCACGACGGGCCCCTTCGCGAACCAGGCGATCAACAGCACCGAGCAGGTGTGGAACGCGCGCCGGCAGCAGGCCGTCGCCTTGGACGTGTGGCAGCGCTCCTTCGACCACGGCGACGCGCTCGGCAACGCCATCCTCGCGTGGGCGAACGCCGACGGCTGGGCGACGGTCAACCCCGCGCAGAACACATACGTCCCCCCGATCGGCACGGGCCTCTGGATCCCGACGCCGCCGGCCTTCCGACGCGCGCTGCACCCGGACTGGGGCGACATGCGGACGTTCGTCGTCGCGTCCTCGGTGGAGTTCGCGCCCCCGCCGCCCCCTCCTTTCTCCACCGACCCGTCTTCCGCCCTCTATGCCGAGGAGCTGGAGGTCTACGACGCGGTCACCAACCTCACGCCGGAACAGCGGGACATCGCGATCTTCTGGGCCGACAACCCCGGCGAGACGAGCACGCCGCCGGGCCACTGGATCAACATCGTGAGCCAGCTCTGCGTCGAGGACGACCTGGCCCCCGAGGTGGGGGCCGAGGCCTACGCGCGGGTCGGCATCGCGATGGCCGACGCGTTCATCACGTGCTGGCAGGCGAAGTTCACCTACAACCAGCTCCGGCCCATCACGTACATCCAGGAGTACTTCGACCGCGACTGGCAGACGGTCGTCGGCACCCCGCCCTTCCCGGACTACATCTCGGGCCACAGCACGGAGTCGGGCGCCGCCTCGGTGGTGCTCACCGACCTGTTCGGGGCGCGGGAGTTCGTCGACTGGACCCACTACAAGCGCGGCCTCGGCGTGCGGTTCTTCAGCTCCTTCGCCGGTGCCGCCGCCGAGGTCGCGGACTCGCGCCTCTACGCGGGGATCCACATCCGGAGCGCCAACGAGAACGGCCTCGACGTCGGCGAGAGCATCGGCCAGGCGCTCGTCGACCGCGTCACTTTCCGCAACTGAGGTCCCGATGAGACGCATCCCGATCGCCCTCCTCCTCCTCGCCGCGGCCACGGCCGCCGCGGACGAGGACGCCGCGCTGCGCGAGCGCCTCGCGGCCGCGGAGCGCCGGATCCAGAAGCTCGAGGAGGAGGCCGCGGCGAAGGACCGGGCGACCCTCGAGACCGCGGTCGAGGAGTATCTCGCCGAGCACCCGCCGTCCGGCGCGCCCGGGGAGGACCTCGCCGGCTACGGCCCCGTGCCGATCCGCAACGGCTGCGGCTGCTCGGCCACGCAGGAGATGGGCTTTTTCCTGCGCGATGCGTCCGGCGACTTCCTCCTCCGCCTCAGCGGGCAACTCCAGATCCGCTACGCGATCAACGCGCAGGACGACTCCCTCGGCGACCCCACGCTCGCCGGCTTCGAGATCCCCCGCGCGAAGCTCGTGGCGAGCGGCAACGTGTTCGGCCCGCACTGGAGCTACAAGCTGCAGGGGAACTTCGACTCGTTCGGCGGCCAATTCACCCTCGAGGACGCCTGGATCACCTGGTACGGCGGCAACTGGTCGATTACGGCCGGCCAGTTCAAGTGCCCCGCGCTGCGCGAGGAGGCGGTGGACTCCGCGTACCAGCTGCTCGTGGAGCGTTCTGTCGTGAACGACGCGCTGACGAGCGGCGAACGGCTCCAGGGCGTATCGGTGGGCTACATCCGCGAGGCGTGGAAGGCATCCGTGTCCTTCACGGACGGCGACGGCAGCGCGAACACGCCGGTGCTCATGGGCGACACGGACTACGCGGTCACGCTGAGGGGCGAGCTGCTGGTCAAGGGCTCGTTCGACACGTTCGTGGACTTCACGAGCTTCCGCGGCGACGAGCCCGGCATCCTGCTCGGCATCAACGCGCACTTCCAGGGCGGGGAGACGGGCACGCCGGGTCAGGGGACGGACGCGGCGCTCCTGAGCTTCGACGCGTCGTTCGAGTTCGGCGGCGCGAACCTGTTCCTCGAGGGCATCTTCATGGACGTGGACGAGGGGGGGGTCGGGGGGACCCGGAACCCGTTCGGCTTCGTCGTTCACGGCGGCTACTTCGTGACGGAGAAGCTCGAGATCGTCGCGCGCTACGAGTACGCCGATCTCGACCCGCTCGTCCCGCCCGACACCGTCAACATCCTCACCGCCGGCGCGAACTACTACTTCCACCGGCAGCGGGTGAAGCTGACCGCGGATTTCGGCTACGCGTTCGACGCCGTCCCCGTGACGCAGAAGTACACCGACTACCGCCGCGACACGACGTTCGCGACCGGCCAGATCGTCTTCCGGATCCAGCTCCAGCTTCTCTTCTGAATCTCTCTCGCCGGCCGCGCCCGGCGCGCCCTCCTCCAGGGGCGCGCGGCGCCGGCCGGCCTCCGCGGGGAGCGCGCGCGCAACCGCGCTCCCCGCACTCTCGCCCCCCGGAGCCCCGCTCATCGCGCCTCCTCGGGCGGGCGCACGGAGCGGAACGCGAAGTAGAGCAGCACGTCGTACGAGATCTTCAGGAACGCGCCCACGAGCAGCGCGACGCCCGGCGCGAGAAGGCCCGCGACCACGGGGCCCGCCGCCCACCCCCCCATCCGCACGATGTTCGTGATGCCCGACGCCGCGACGCGCTCCCCCGGCGCGACCACCGCCATCACGTAGCTCTGGCGCGTCGGCACGTCCATCTCCACGAGCCCCTCGCGCAGCAGGAAGAGCACCGCGGCGACCTCGAAGCTCGGCGCGTACGCGACCGTCACGAGCAGGAGGCCCGCCGGGATGTGCGTGAACACCATCGTGTTCACGAGGCCGATGCGCCGCGCGAGCCAGGCCGCCCCCAGGTGCGACACCGCGTTGAACACGCGCGCGCCGGCGAAGAGGAGCGCGATCGTGCCGACGTCGGCGCCGAAGCGGGCGTGGAAGAACCACGACAGGTAGGCGGAGGTCACGAACCCGCCGCCGATCGCGTCGATCGCGAAGAGCGCGCTGATTCCCGTGACGATCCGGCGGCTGCCGGGGGAAAGCGAGGGGGGTCGGGGGGCCGGGTCGTGCGCGAGGCGGAGGTAGAGGAGCGCGGTCGCGAGCAGCAGCAGCGCGTAGAGGAGGAGGCCCGCGCGGTAGCCCTGCACCTGCGGGATCTCGAAGGTCCGGTCGAGCAGCGCCGGGAAGCCTGCGAGGAGCGCGCCGAGGCCGTGGCCGGCGTCCTGGCAGACGTTGTAGACCGCGAACGTGCGCGTGCGCTCCGTTTCGGGGGCCGTGGCCGGCAGGATCGCCTGTTCGACGATCAGGGCGGCGCCCCGGTCGCGGCCCATGGCGTTGAGCATGCCGAGAAACGCCGCCGCGAGAAGCCAGAAGGGGCCCGAGCCGAACGCGGCCCCCGAGGCCCCCACCGCTCCGAGGAGGGCAACCTCCGTGAGCAGCCGCCGGCGCCCGCGCGCATCCGCGAGGAGCGTCGCGAGAAGCGCGGCGACGGCCGCGCCAGCAAGCCCCGCGCTCAGGACCGTGCCCGCCTGCGACGGGGAGAGCCCGGCCGCCGGGAGGTAGACGCCCAGCTGCACCCCCACCATCTGCGTCGCGACGGCGCGCAGGAAGCACGTGGTGTAGAGGACGCGACGCTCGCGCACGCGGGCATCCTCGCATGATGGCTCCCCTCCCCGGGACCCCTCCCCTTCCCCGGCCGTTGACTTGTCCGGCCGCGAGCGTAGCCTTCCCCCATCGCCGAGTCCCGCCGGGTGGCGGGAGCGGGGGACCCAAGTCCCGGGGCGCGTCGCCGAAAGGCGTAGGGCAATCTCTTCCGCCCGAGCCCGACAGCTAACCTCGCAGGCGTGGAGGAGGACCTCCGGAGGGAGGCCCTCGGGAGGTCTGCGATGGGCGTGTCCATCACGAGGGAGCCCCGGATCCGCGCGCTGCTCGCGCGACGGTACCCGATCGCGCCCGTCCCGGCCCGCGACGGATGGAGGTCGTTCCCGCGGCCGGTCGCGCGGGACGGCGCGGGCTTCGTGGCATAGCCGATGGCGAACGACCAGCCTGATCCCGGCCGCAGACCCTCCCGCATCCGGCGGCTCCTCTTCGGCGCGCCGCGCGACCTCGGCGACAAGCGGGTGTTCCACCAGATCTCGGTCGTCGCGTTCCTCGCGTGGGTGGGCCTCGGCGCGGACGGGCTCTCGTCATCGGCGTACGGGCCGGAGGAGGCGTTCCGGACGCTGGGCGACCACACGTACCTCGCCGTGCCGCTGGCGGCGCTCATGGCCGCGACGGTCTTCATCATCTCCGCCTGCTACGCGCGGATCATCGAACGGTTTCCGCACGGCGGCGGGGGGTACGTCGTGGCGTCGGCGCTGCTCGGCGAGAAGGCCGGCGTCCTCTCGGGCGCCGCGCTCCTCGTCGACTACGTGCTGACCATCACGATCTCCATCGCCGCCGCGGGGGACGCGTTGTTCAGCCTGCTCCCGCCCGATGCCGCATCCTGGAAGCTCACGGTCGAGGTCCTTCTCATCCTCTTCCTCACGACCATCAACATCCGCGGCGTGAAGGAGTCCATCCTCACGCTGTTGCCCGTGTTCCTCCTCTTTCTCCTCACGCACGCGGTCCTCGTCGCCGGCGGCATCTTCTCGCACGGAGACGCCCTCCCGGTCGTGCTCCGGGACCTGCACGCGGACGCGCGCGAGGGCCAGGCCACCCTCGGCATCGGCGGGCTCCTCCTCCTCTTCCTGCACGCGTACTCCCTCGGCGGCGGCACGTACACCGGCATCGAGGCGGTCTCGAACGGCGTGCCGATCATGCGGGAGCCGCGCGTGCTCACCGCGAAGCGCACCATGCGCTACATGGCGATCTCCCTCGCGGCCACCGCCGCGGGCCTCACGGTCTGCTATCTCCTCTGCGACATCCGGCCCTCGCCGGGGAAGACCTTCAACGCGGTTCTCGCGGAGGACGTCGCCGGGCGGCTGTCGCTCGGGCACCTGTTCGTGATCCTCGCCCTCTTCTCCGAGGGAACGCTCCTCGTCGTCGCCGCGCAGGCCGGCTTCCTCGACGGCCCCCGCATCCTCGCGAACATGGCCAGCGACGCATGGGTCCCGCGCCACTTCGCCGCGCTCTCCGAGCGGCTCACGACCCGCAACGGGATCGTGCTCATGGGCATCGCGGCCCTTCTCGCCCTCCTCTACACCCGCGGCGACGTGCGGCAGATCGTCGTGATGTACAGCATCAACGTCTTCCTCACGTTCTCGCTCTCGATGCTCGGCATGACGCGGGCGCTCCTCGCCGACCGCCGCGCGGGCCGTCCGTGGCGGCGGCCGTTCTCCCTCTTCGCGTTGGGCTTCGGCTTCTGCGGGACGATCCTCCTGGTCACCCTTTTCGAGAAGTTCCTCGAGGGCGGGTGGGTCACCCTGCTCGCGACCGCGGCCGTCCTGGCCGTCTGCTTCCTCGTCCGGAGGCACTACCGCGCCGTGAACCACCGGATGCAGGAGCTCTACCGGAGCCTCTCGCAAATCCCCCGCGTCCGGGAGGGCTCCCCCGGCCCCGTGGACAGGAAGCAGCACGTGGCCGCAGTCCTCGTCGGCGGCTACACCGGCCTCGGCATCCACACGACGCTCGCGGCGTTTCGCGCGTTCCCGGGGCAGTTCAAGGGGGTCGTCTTCGTGGGCGTCGGTGTGCTCGAGTCGGGCGCGTTCAAGGAGGACGCAGCGGTCGATGCGCTCCGGGAGCAGACCGAGGCGGAGCTGCGGAAGTACGTGGAACTGATGCACGGCCAGGGCATCCCCGCCGAGCACCGGATGGCCGTCGGCACCGACGTCGTCTCGCTCCTCGAGACGCTCTGCCTCATCGTCTCGAAGGAGTTCGGGAAGGTCACCTTCTTCGCGGGCCAGCTCATCTTCCGCAACGAGCGCTGGTACCACAGGCTGCTGCACAACGACACCGCGTTTGCCGTCCAGCGGCGGCTCCAGCTCGAGGGGCAGACCATGGTGGTCCTGCCGGCGCGCGTCGGAGCCTGACACGGGAAAGCCCTTCGCATGGCCTTCCGCGCGCGGTCGGGGCGGCCCGCGGCGCCTGCCGCTTGACGCCCCCTCCCGTGTCGGATACACCCGCCCCCTCATGCCCCGGCTCCGTCGACTCGGCCCCCTCGCCTGCCTCCTCCTCCTTGCGCCGCTCGCCCATGCGTCCGAGGGCGGCGGAGGCGAGTCGCTGGGCAAGATCCTCCCCCTCTGGACGGTCCTCCCGTTCGTCGCGCTGCTCCTCTGCATCGCGCTGCTGCCGCTCTTCGCCGGCCACTGGTGGGAGAAGAACAGGAACCGCGCGATCGTATCGTTCGGGTTCGCGATCCCCGTGGTCGTCTACAAGCTCGCCGTGCACGGCAGCGCGGGCGGCCAGGAGCTCATGCACAAGGTGCACGAGTACGTCTCGTTCGTGACGCTCCTCGCCTCGCTCTTCGTGATCACCGGCGGCATCTACATCCGGGGCTCGCTCAAGGCGACCCCGCGGCTCAACACCGGGATCATGGCGATCGGCGCCGTCCTCGCCAACGTCATCGGGACGACCGGCGCCTCGGTGCTCCTCATCCGCCCGCTGCTCCGCGCCAACGCGGGCCGACCGCGCCGCGCCCACGTGATCATCTTCTTCATCTTCACGGTCGCGAACTGCGGCGGGCTCCTGACGCCGCTCGGCGACCCGCCGCTCTTCCTCGGCTACCTGAAGGGCGTGCCCTTCGAGTGGACGGCGCGGCTCTGGAAGGAGTGGGCGACCGTCAACGCGATCGTGCTCCTCGTCTTCTACGTCTGGGACCGCTTCCTCGCGGGGCGGGAGGACGTGGGCGCGATGCCCGAGACGCCGCCGTCCCCGGAACCCCTGGGCATCGACGGCGGGAAGAACTTCCTCTTCCTCCTCGGCATCGTCGGCGCCATCTACGCGGCGGGCGCGGGCCTCCTCAACGGCGGCCAGCCGTGGCCGTTCGGCGTGCAGGAGCTGCTGATGGGCGCGATCGCGGCGGGCGCGTGGTTCACGACGCCGCGCACCAACCGCGAGCGCAACCGGTTCACGTTCGGGCCCATCCTCGAGGTGGCGATCCTCTTCGCGGGCATCTTCATCACGATGGCGCCGGCGCTGCTCGTGCTCAACGCGTGGGGCCAGGGGCAGCGCGAGGTGCTCGGCATGGCGTTCGGCATGCGGAGCCCCGCGGCGTTCTTCTGGGGCACCGGCGCGCTCTCGAGCTTCCTCGACAACGCGCCCACGTACCTCACGTTCGCGAGCACGGCGTGCGGGATCGAGCACATCCCGGGCGAGGGGCGCTACCTCGACGTGCTGCTCGACACGGCTCACGGCCACGTGCTGGGGCCGCGGCTGCTCGAGGCGATCTCGTGCGGTGCGGTGTTCATGGGCGCGAACACGTACATCGGGAACGGCCCGAACTTCATGGTGAAGGCGATCGCGGAGGAGAACGGCGTCGAGATGCCGGGGTTCTTCGGCTACATGGTGTACTCCGGCATGATCCTGCTGCCCGCGTTCGGGATCGTCACGCTGATCTTCTTCGCGCACTGAACTCAGAGCCGTTTCGAGAGGATCACGCTCGCGTAGGTCTTGCCCGGGAACGCGACGCGCCCCGCGAGCGCGTAGCCGCGCGCCTCGTAGTAGCGGATCAGGTGCGCCGCGCCCTCGGCGGTGTCGAGCGCGACCGCGGTCGCGCCGAGCGCACGCGCGCGCTCCTCCACGTGGCGGAGGAGCCGGCCGCCGATCCCCTTGCCCTGGAGAAGGGGATCCACCGCGAACTGCGACACCTGCGCCATGCCGGGCGCCGCGTACCCCGGCGGGTCGCGCATCGCCGACATGAGCGCGACGACCGCGGTCCCCACGATCCGGCCCTCCTCGACCACGACCCAGCACTCGCCGTCCGCCGCGCGCTCGCGCGTCGTCGCGACCGGCTGGTCGACGGCGGTGTAGTTGAAGCCCATCGCGCCGAGCACGGAATAGGCCCGGTGCAGGAGCCCGGTCAGCTCCTCCAGGGAGTCGCTCTCGGCGAGGGGCCGGATCATCGCGGAAATGATAGTCGGGGGCTCCGGGGGCGCCCCCCGGCCCCCCCCGAATGCCAGCGCGAGCGTGACGGCTACTGCGGCACCACCGTGATGACCGCGACGAGCCTCGCGTCGGCGCCGGCCCCGAAGGGGTTCGTCCCGAGCTCCACCGTGCGCGGCCGGTCGGGCACGAGATCGACCCGGATCGGCGTGATGCGTCTCGAGACGGCGACCGTCTGGATCGCCGGCACGCCGCCCGCCCTGGCAGCGCTCGTCTGGATCCCTCCCGGAGCCGCCGACACGACGAGATCGAGATCCAGCCGGTAGCCCCCGTCCAGGTTCTGGCTCAGCAGGGCGTTCGCGAACGCGCCCGCCGTCACCACGACGTGGTTCGGGTCGGCGATCCGCGCCTCCTGTGCGACCTCCACGTCGTAGTCCCCCACGGTGTCCATGCGGAGATAGGCGGCCATCGCGGCCTTCCGGTCGAGCGTCAGCGGCGCTGCCAGGAGCCCGGCGGTGCGGCTCTCGTTGCCCACCACCGCGATGCGGATCTCGAGCTGCGCGGGCCGGATCAGCTCGCGCTCGAGCGCCGCGATGCGATCGTTGGCGTTCCGCAGGCCGGCAGCGGGGCCCCGGAGGAGCAGGGAGCCCCCGAAGAGCGACCCCTCGGCGACGAGGAACTCCCCGTCCAGGTCGGCACGGAAGTCGATCCGCCGCGGAAGCTCGTCGAGCCCGAAGCGGCAGAGCCCCTCCTCCGACGGGAGCAGCATCAGCTCCCCCGTCTGGCTGTCCCACGCGAGGGAGCGGGGCGCGTCGCCGGCCACGAGCGCTCCGACCGGGGTGACCGCGAACGTGTCGCCGGTGACCGCGCGCGGCGCACGGTTCACGGTGAGCGCGAGGAGGTCCCAACGGACCTCGGTTCCCGTCTCGACGCCCAGCACGACGACGGCCGGCTTCCCCGGCACGACCACCATCTCCGTCGACACCGCGCCGCCCCGGAAATCGCACTGCTCGACCTCGCCGAAGTCCGTGTTCCGGAGGCGGAGGACGTCCTGGACCTCGCGCGAGCCCATCTCGAAGCGGCGGATGTCGGAGCGGTCCCCCATCGAGGACACGACGCGCAGGAGGCACCGCCCGTCGCGGAGCACGAACGGGCGGATCGCGGCCTTGAGACCGTCGGCGATCGTCGAGGGGACCGGGTCCGGGACCGACGCTCCCTGCGCGATCTCCACGTCGAAGTCGGGCACGTAGCGGAGCTCGCGGACGTCCCGGTAGACCGCCCACTGGCCGAGGGCCGTCTCGACCGTCCCCCCCTGGCGGCCGCCGCGCACGTCGAGTCGCTGGAGCGCCGCGAGCTGCTCCGCCTCGATCCGTCCCGGCGCGAGGAGCATCGCCCGGGTCGCGTCGTCGAGCGACCGGTCGGGGATCGTCAGGTGGCGCACGTCGATCTGGACCGCGGGATCGCCCGCCATCCGGATCTGGTCGAGGACACGCGCGACCGTCTTCTGGTCGGCCTCCTTCATGCGTGCGAGGACGCGAAGCCCGCCGTCGATCGCCTCGAGCTCGAAGATCCCCTCGACCTCGCCGACGAAGGCCCGGACGGTCTCGACCACGACGTCGCCCGGCGCCCACGACTCCTCCTCGAGCGAGTCGCCCACGCGGCCCGCTTCGTTCGCATGCGAGCTGCCGAGCAGCGAGAAGGGCCGGGTGACGGGCCCGGGGGACTCCCCGTGGTAGTAGCCGTGCGCACGCGTGGCGAGCGCCGCGAGGTCGTACACGCGCGTCACGGGCTCCTGCGCCTCCTGCGCACAGAGGACCGATGCGAGCGCGAAGAGGGCGGTCGTGATCCGGTTCGTCATCATCTCCTCCTCAGGGACGCGAGTCCCACCACTGCTTCCAGGACTCCGGGCGGGGGCCGTGGTCCTTCCCTGCGATGCGCACGAGCAGCTCGCGCGCGCGCCCCTTCCCTCCCAGGCGGTCGAGAAGCACCGGGACGACCACGGGCGCGGGCATCCCGGTCAGCACGCGTGCCGCCTCCTCCGCCGCCCCGCCGCGGAGCGCGAGGTCGGCGAGCATGTCCGCGCACTCCGCGTCGCCGATCCGGCCGAGCGCCGCACAGAGGTCGCTTGCGAGGCCGTCCTCCCCGGCGAGCTTTCGCAGCACGGGGAGCGCCCGCGGGTCGCCCGTCGCCCCGAGGGCCCGGACGACGTCCCGGCGCACCGCGCGCTCGCCGCGCATCCGGTCGAGCGCGTCGATCGCCTCCGCGCCGCCGATCGCGCCGAGCGCGGCCGCGGCGGCATCCATGAGATTGCGCGGGACCGCCGCCGTGGCGAGCCGGCGGACGGTGGCCTCGCCCCCGCACCGCGCGAGGAGCTCGAGCGCCGCTCGGCGCTCGGCGTACGGCCCGCGGTCGATCCGCGCGAGCAGGAACGCCTCCGCGCCGCGCGCGCCGTCGAAGGCCTCGCGCGCCCCGCGGGCCCGGCGCGCGGCCGCGAACGCCGCCTCGAAGGAGCCGAGCGAGAGCAGCGCCTCCGTCGCCTCGCGCGCGGTTGCCGGGCGCAGGGCCAGCCCCGCGAGCTCGTCCCGGGCCGCTGGGTCCCTGGCCTCCCCGAGCCGCCTGGCGGCGCCCGCCGCATAGCGGTCGTCCGAGAGCAGCCTCCGCAGCTCGGGCAGGAGCCGTGCGAGCGTGCCCGCCCCGGGCTTGCCGGCCGTCGCGCTCGCGCACACGCGCGCGGCCCGCGCCGGGTCGACCTGCGCGAGCGCATCGAGGTCGCCTGACCGCTCGAACGCATCCGCCGCCTCGCGCCCGCCGATCCCGACGAGCGCGTCGCGGGCGGCCGCGGCCGCGGGGCCGTCCAGCGCCCCCACGAGCCCCTTCACCGAGCGGCCGGCCGCGAGCGCGCGCACCGCGGGACGGGCCAGCTCCGGGTCCATCACGAACGTCTCGAGCGCCGCGGCGAGCAGCGGCGACGGCGTCTCCGCCGCCACGGCGAGCGCCGGCCGCGGATCCTCGCCGCCGAGCATCTCCGCGAGCGCAGCCGTGCCGGCGACGCCGTCGGCGCGCACGCGCGCGGCCACCGCCGCCACCTGCGCGGGGTAGTCGTCCGCGCCGGGCTCGAGCGCCGCCACGAGATCCGCGACGCCGGGGCCGCGGGCCGCCCCCGGCGGAGGGAGGCGAGGGGGTTCCGGGGGCAGGACCACGTGGGTCGTGCGCAACGCCGGCGGCGGCGCGGGCCAACCGAGCCAGACCGCGGCGACGAGCGCCACCGCGGCGGCGAGCGCGGCCGGGAGGCGGCGGCGGCGCGGCGGGAGGTGGACCACCATGCCGAGGGGCGCGTCGTCCGCGCGGCGCAGGTGCTCCTGCACGAGCTCGAGCGCCTCGTCGATCCGCGCGCAGCCCGGGCAGCGTGCGAGGTGCGCCTCGACGACGAGGCGCCGCGAGCGGTCGCCGAACCCGTCGCGAAGCAGCAGCACCTCCTCCTCGAAGCGGCAGCTCACGCGTCCCCCCCGAGGTCGACGTGCCCCTGCAGGCGCTCCGCGAGGCGCTTGCGCGCGGCGACGAGGTTCATCCGCACGGCGTTCCGCGTCGAGCCGAGGACGTAGGCGATCTCCTCGTACGAGAGCCCCTGGTCGGCGCGGAGGAGGAGCGTCGCGCGCTGGACGGGCGGAAGCTCCTCGATGGCGCGGCGGATGGCGTGGTCGAGCTCCTGGGCGGCCGCCTCCGCGTGGGGGTCGCGGACGACCGCGGGCAGGTGCTCGCGGACCTCCTCCGTCGGCCGGCGCCGGCGGAGGAAGTCGAGCGCCCGGTGGACGAGGATGCGGCAGACCCAGGTGCGGAAGCGGCTCTCCCCCTTGAACCCCGGCAGCTTTCGCCACGCCTTGAGGACGGTGTCCTGCGCGATGTCCTCGGCGTCATGGCGGTCGCCGACGAGGCGGAGCGCGAGCCGCTCGAGCGCCGGCGCGGACTCCCGGAGGAGCGCCGCGAAGGCGACCGTGTCCCCGTCGCGGGAGGCCTCGAGGAGGAGCTTCTCCCGCTGGGACATCGCCTCGCCGCCGTTGGCCACGCTACCTCCTACCCTACAGACGCAGCCCGGGCGGCGATGGTCAGGTCGTCCTCGCGGCGCCGGCCCCCGGACCCCCCCCTCTTCCCGCCGCCGGGCTCTGCTTCGACCCCTCACACGGGTGCGGGCATTCTCGAGGAGCCGCTCCCGCGGCCGGGAGGAGCGGGCCCCGCCCGGCGCGCCCTCCTCAGTCCGACTCGCGGAACGAGTCGATCACGGACTTCGTCTCGGGATCGACGTCCTCGAGCTCCTGGTACTCGAGGAGCGAGACCTGGACGGAGCAGCGCTTCTCCGTCTTCATGTAGTAGTTCGCGTAGCGGAGGAAGTCGCCGTCCGCGTCGAAGCCGGACACCTCGAAGTACACGGTGCTCGCGAACTTCCCGTTGAGGCGCCGGCGGGTCGGTTTCCTCCGCTTCTCGATCTTGACGACGAGCTGCTCGGCGTTGAGCTCATCGAGCGCCGCGAGCCCCTTGAGGTTGTCCCCTCCGAACATGGTCTGGCCGATGTAGTAGTTCGTGTCCCAGCTGTAGACGTCGAACGTGAACGACCGGAGATGGTCTCCGTCCCGGTCATACTGCCGGATGACGCCGTCCTCGTACTCCCACCGCTCCGAGACGGGGATGTCGACGCGCAGGTTGCTTCGCGCCACCGAGAGCGTCCGGGTGATGTAGTCCGCCTTGAGGCTGATCCCCCTGGTCGATCTGGCGAACGTGACGGCATCCGTGTAGGCGGTGGCGACGACCATGTCCGTGCCCTTGTCGTCCATCTTCGCGCGAAGCTCGTCGACATAGTCCGCGAGCGCCTTCTGGGCGCCGCGCCGGTCCGACACCAGCTGCTCCTCGATCTTGTCGAGGCGCCGCCGGAAGAGCATCCCGCGGAAGAGCTTGGACTCCGGGTACTGCCTCACGGCCTCCTCGCACACCTTGTCCGCGCGATCGCGGAGCGCGTTGCGGTCGACGCCGATGGCGTCCGTGCCCTCCTGCAGGAGCCCCGCCGCGCGCTCCAGGGGCTTGCCGTCGTCGGCCCTGATCCCGTGCGCCTTGACGAAGAGCTCGGCGGTCGCGATCCAGTCCTCGCTGGTCGTCGCGCGCTCCAGCGCGCACGCGAGCCGCAGCCGGCAGAGCTCCGCCTCCGCGCAGGCGAGGACCGCGTCGGCGTCCTCCGGCAGCCGCTCCATCGTCTTCTTCCCGAGCAGCACGATGTGCTGGACCAGAAGCTCCCAGTCGGTGCGCGCCCCTCCCGCGCGATAGACGTACTTCGCGGCGGCGGCGCACACGTCGCGGGCGACGGCCGGATGCATCGCCAGCTGCTCGACCACGCCTTCGTCGACGCGCTTGGCCACGTCCGGAAGTCCGGTGTTCTTGGTGATCGCGAGGACGAGCGCGCGGCCGAACTCCTCCGTGTCGTCCGCGGCGGCCGCGACCGACAGGGCGAGCAGGCATAGTCCCCACCGCATGCGCATGGGTCACCTCCCATCCGGATCCTAGCAAGATCCGCGTGCCACAATTGCGAATCTTTGTCAAACGCGCGGCGCGGGCCACGCGCGGCCATCTCCGAAGCCTGCGCGGCGCAAGAAGAATCTACCCGGCCACGGACCGTCCCATTCGCAGGATCGCGGCGCGGAGCTTCCCGTGGCCGTCGAAGAGGCGCACGAAATCGGACTCCCGCCGTCCCCCCTTCGCGCGGACCGCGGCGACCGCCGCGCGACGCTCCGCGGGAGTCCAGCGCTCCACGCCGTCGGCGGCGAGCAGCAGCGGCGCCCAGCGGGACCACGCGAGCCGCTCGTCCCGCGTCCACCCCGCGAGCGTGGCGCCGAGCCGCGTCGCCGCCTCGCGCCCGAGATCGGCGCGGCCGCGCTTCGCGAGGAAGTCCGTGGCGGCGAGCCCGATCGACTGGAGCGAGACCTCCCCGATCACGTCGTGCCGCGGCTTCCCCATGAAGTAGTACAAGTTGTGGTCGGCGAGGCGCGCGAGCGTCGCGCGCGTCGAGCGGCGCCCCGGCCGCCGCTCCATCGCGGCGAGCTCCTTCCGCATGAGCGCGAGCGCGCCCTTGTCGCGCGGGCGGAACCCGAGCTTCTGGTAGAACCACCACGCGCCGGAGTCGAGCGCCTCGTCGTTGTCCTGCCCGAGCTGGTACGGGTAGATCGTGAACGCGTCGGCGCCGAACAGGTGCCGCACGCAGGCAAGCACCCAGCCGTAGACGTGGCCGGCCTCCGCTCCGCGATAGGTCTCGAAGACGTTGTAGGCGATCTCCGCGGAGCCGAAGAGCGCGCTGTTGAGCACGTAGCCGATCGGCACGCCGTTCTTCAGCGTGAGGAAGCCGTAGACCGCCTCCAACAGCAGCCGGCGCGCCGGCTTGAACCCGATCGCGGCGAAGACGAGACCGTCGCCGCAGTCGAGCAGCCGCACGTCGCGCGGGTCGCCGTAGGCGAAGACATCGAGGTCTCGCTGGCGCGTGACCATCGCCTCGCGCGCGAGACGGATGAGGTCGTTCCCCTCGCGCTCCGTGACGATTCTGACCCGGGGCTTCGCGCGGAGCGCGACGCGGAGATCCGGGCGCTCGCGCCGCAGGGGGCCTCGCTGCCAATGGACCTTGGCGTCCACCTTCGCGTGGGTACGGGAGGGGGCTCCGGGGGCCCAGAGGAGACGCAGCGGGAGATCGACCTCGTCCCAGATCGCCTCCCGGACGCGCGGGTCGGCGTCGAGCGCCTCGAAGCGCCCGGCGAGGAACGCCCCGTCGCCGTCGGAGCGGGCCTTCATCCGGTCGATCCACGCGCGGAGCGAGAGGTCGGCCTCGTCGAGGCCGGGCGTCTCCGCGTAGTGGGCGAGGATCGAGAGCCGTTCGAGGAGCAGCTCCTCCTGCTTCGACGTGACCTCGTCCCAGTCGACGCGCAGGAGCGCCGGGTACCGCCGCGCCAGCCAGAAGGCGGTCTCCGCGTAGAAGCGGTAGCGGGTCTCCGTGCCGGCGATGCCGCTGTCCGCGAGCTTGCTCGCGGCCTGCCGGAGGTCCTCGCGCCGGTCGAACGACGCGAGCATCCGCTCGACCTGCGCGAGCAGGGCGGCGTCGTCCGGATACGCCCGGAGGAAGCAGAGCGCCTCGTGCAGGTCCCGGACGGCGCGGGCGCTGCCGAGCTTCCGTTCCTCGAACGCCTTCAGGATCCCGAGCTTCCGGGCGGCGGCGCCCGGACCGAATTCGGCCAAGAGCATCCGCGGAGCTTATCAATCGGCGGCCCTGAGCGTTGGCCGCCCGGGTCTCCCGCCCCGGGGTTCCCGGGCCCTCCCCACTTCCAGGCGCTACTGGGGCAGCTCCCAGTCGAACGGAACGTACGTGTAGGGCGCCTGGTAGAACTCGAAGATCTTGCCGAAACTCCGGAGGCCGGCCTTGGAGAAGAGCTTCGACACGTTGATGCCGATCGCGAAGTAGACGTGGCGGGTCTTGTCGGAGTAGTAGAACTGGTCGCCCGTGGCGAAGCCGCGCGTGTAGTAGCCGACCTGGAGCTCGAGCCAGGACAGCGGGGTGTTCTGGAGCTTCTCGATGCCGTCGAGCTTCAGGGCGAGCAAGTACTTGAACCCCGAGTAGTCGGTCACGATGTCGCTGTGGTCGCCGTTGATGAAGGTCTCCGTCGGGATGTACTCGACGCGGTAGTCGAGCAGGCGGCCGATGCGGGGGGCGCGGCGCCGCCAGTAGCCGAAGAGGACGCCCGCGGCATCCGCGATGATGTCCTGCGTGGACCAGCCGTTCTTGCTGAAGGCGTCGCCCACCTCGATCATGGTGAACGCCCCCATCGAGGAGAGCGCGCCGAGGAGATCCGCCTGGTCGCGATGGTAGCCCCAGCTCTCGTAGAGCGACGCGAGCCCGAGCGTCGTCAGGTAGGACGCGTACGCGTGGCCGAGCTTGTCGGCGCCGCCGTACGACGTGTTCTGCCCGAACCAGCCTTCGTCGACGACCTGGAAGTTCGTCTGCCCGTAGTCCCAGAACTGGAAGCCGTACGCCGCGATGACGAGCGCCATCCCGGCGTTGACGGCCAGGAACTTCTCCTCCTTCGTCCAGCCGGTCTTGCCGACGCCCGCCGATCCCACATCATCCGACGGGGTCGGCAGCTGGTCGAAGCGCGAGGACGAGGCGCAGCCCACGAGCAGGCAGGCGGCGAGCAGGAGCGCCGTCCCTCGCCTTCGCCTTCCGGCGCCGCGCGTCACGCTGGGGGTCCTCACGGTTGGGCTATGAAGCTAGCGGACGGGGCGTACAGTTCCAGCCCCTTGCACGGCCGCGAGCCCCCCTTCGAGGATCCGCGGCTCCCGGTCCGGCGCCAGGGTCTTCAGGACGCGCTCCTTGACGACGAGGACGCTCTCGCGGTCGGTCTCGAGGATCTTTGCGATGTCGGCTTCCGGCTGGAAGAGCGGGCTTTCCCCCCACGTCTCCGCCTCGATCGCGAGCCGGCCTCCCTCCCCGGCGATGGTCACCGGGGCGTCGCCGTAGAACGCGATCGAGGGCAGGGACATGCCGAGCACGACCACCGGGGCGCCCGTCTCCTCCGACAGGTCGCGGACCTTTCTCGCGAAGCTCCGGTGCGCGCGGAACAGGGTCTCGTGGACGCAGGCGCCCTCGACGATCGCGGCCACGAGGATCGCGGAGAGGCCTGCCACCGCGACGGTCCGCGTCCGGCGCCGCGCGAGGGCGAGCCAGCCGGCCCCGAGGAGGAGCGCGACGCCCAGGTCCCGGGCGAACGGGAGCGCGTCCGCGGCGGCCGCGGGCTTGCCGGCGATCCACGCGGCGACCGACGCGGCCCCGGCGACCGCGAGGACCCACTTCGGGCGCCCGCTCGCCGGGGCGGGCGAGCCGCCGAGCCGCGCCGCCGCGAGCAGGAGCACGGGAGGGGCGGCGGTGAGGATGTAGGTCCAGAGCCGGCTCCCCGCGGCGGAGAGCACGACGAGCGGCACGAGGAGCCAGAGGAGGAGCAGGCGCCGGTAGGGCAGCGCGACGGCCCCCGCCCCGCGCGGCGCGTAGAGCGCGAACGGGAAGAGTCCGCCGGCCAGCGCGAGGAGGTAGACGAAGAAGGGGGCGTCGTGGCCGCTGCCCGCCGCCCGCCCGCCGATCGCGCCGACCTGGTAGCGGAGAAATCCCGGGAAACGCGTCTCGATGTAGAGCGGCCACGGCACGGCAAGGGCGAGCAGGATGGCGACGCGCTGGAGTCGCCACAGCTCCTTGAACACGCCGGTCCGTGCCAGCGCGAGGGGCACGACGGTGAAGAGGAGGATCATCTGGCCCTTCGCGAGGAAGCCGAGGCCGAGGGCGAGGGCGGCGGCGTCGAGCGCGCGGTCGTCGCGGTCGTGGAGCCTCCGGACGACGGCGTGGAAGAAGAGCGTCGTCGCCGCGAGCAGGAAGGGGTCGGTGAGGCAGGCCGCCCCTGCGGTCACGGTGAGCGGCGAGAGGAGCATCCCGAGCGCGGCGGGGGCGGCCGCCCCCGGACCCCCCACGCGTCTCGCGACCCCGGCCGCCCACACGGCGCTTGCGACGAGGGCAAGGAGAGCGCCGAGCCTCACCGCGATCTCGGTCCGTCCGAGGATGCGAAGGCCCCCAGCGCCCGCCCAGTAGGCAAGGGGAGGCTTCTCGAGGTGCGGGATCCCTTGCCACCTCGGGACGAGCCAGTCGCCCCCCTCGGCCATCTCGCGGCAGATCTGGCCGTAGCGCGCTTCACTGGGCTCGGCGAGACCCGGGAGCGCGGCACGGGCCAGCAGGAGGGGCAGCGCGGCCGCCACGCACCAGATCAGCCGCATCGGTTCTCGCACGGTCCGTTCGAGTCCTCCCGTCCCCTCGGCAGTCGGCTCTCCCAGGTGCGGGCGCTCCCGCCAGGAAAAGAGAGCGGGCTCCGACCGAGAGGGCCTCGGCCAGAGCCCGCGTGTTTCACAGAACCAGTCGCGCGGCCGCAGCTGCGGGGCGCGACGCGAATCACTCTACGGGTACGGTGAAGATCCCGTCCAACGTCGCGCCGCCGATGTTCCGCACCGAGAGCTCGATCGTCACGGTGTTGATGTTCACGGCGTTGTCGTTGAGGAACAGGTTGCTGTAGTTGGGCGTGTAGAGGCGGGCGCGGAATTGCTTGCCCGCCTGGGCACCCGCCAAGGGGGTGGTCCCCGTCGGCGGCGCAGCGACCTGGTTGTTGATGATGTCGTAGCCGCCGTAGCCGAAGCTGAACTCGAACGGGTTCTCGAACGTGACCGTCGAGCCGTTCACCTCGTACGCGAGGATCTTGTAGAAGCCGTCGACGGCCTCGTTGAACCTCAGGTAGATCGCGTTGGCTCCGCCGCTCTCGTCCACCGAACCGTTGTAGTTGTCGATGCCGAACGGGATCGTCCCCAGGTTCAGCGGCACGTAGAAGTCCATGCTCATGTTCGACGAGTTGGTGGGGTCCTGGAGCGACCGCGCGATGAAGTTGAGCGTGATGACCTCGTTCGACGGAAGCGCGCTCGCCGGAACGAAGTTGAAGATCGTCGAGTTGCTCCCCGTGAGCGCCGTGGCGGTCGCGTTGATGCGGAGATCCTGGAAGAAGTCCGGAGCCGCGTTGTCGACGAGGTTGTTCCGGTAGCGGAAGTTCGCCCCGGAGATCTCGACCGGGGTCCGGAACACGACCTGGACGGAGCCGTTGGGCGTCGTCACCGCGGAGTTGAAGCCCACGCTCTCGAACCCGAAGTTGCCCGAGTTGACCGTGTACGTCTGGGGGCTGAAGAAGGTGTCGTAGAAGCTGAGGTTCGACCCCATGATGCTCGGGGAATCGTAGGGCTGGTACGTCTCCGTCGCGATCGCGAGGACGTTGCCCATCTCGCTGATGTTCGTCGACGTGGCGTTCGAGAAGATGTCGAGCGTCCCGTCGCCATCGAGGTCCTGGGCCGGGACCCAGACGCCGTACCACCGGGTCGGGTCGAGGTTGGGAAGCGTCGCGACGCCCGAGGTGTTCGTCGTCGCCACGATGTTCAGGTCCGTGCACTGGTCGGTGCCGTCCTCGTAGTAGCCGACCTCGTCGAGGATCGCGACCACCGTCGCACCCGAGAGCGGCGTGCCGTCGCGGGCGACGTGGACCGTGAGGGGCTCGCCCTGCCGCATGAACATGCTGCCCACGTCGACGAACTGGCGGTTCTCGATCGCGCCGTCGGTGGCGTCGCCGGACGGGAAGACGCCGATCTGGGTGCCGATCGCGCCGTAGCCCGAGCGCTCGAACGTGACCGTGACATAGGTCCCGGTGCTGATGCCCGGGATGATCTCGATGACCCAGTGGCCGTCGCCATCCGTGGAGCCCGTCGCCTCGTAGTTGCAGATCTTCACGGTGACGCCGGCGAGAGGCAGGTGCGTGTTCCCGTCAACGACGCGCCCGCCGAAGCGCAGGACGTACACCGCCGGATCCGAGCCGAGGCTGCTGTCGCAGCCGACGGCCGCGAAGAGCAGCGCGAAAATGGAAAGAGACCGTGCGAGCCTCGACATGATTCTGTGGACCTCCCAACCGCAAAAGAAGCTGTGACTTGGGTGGTTTTCTACCAGAGTCCCTAGGTGCCATGCAAACCCCCGAGGGGGCGGAATCCGGGATCGCGCCCTACTTGATGCGCCGGTGCAACGCTTCCGGCATCCGCCGCGTGACCGCCGCGAGGAGCAGGATCCACTCGCGCGGCCGCCACGGATCGCGACGGAGGCACGCGATCAGGTTCCGCCGGGCAGGGTCCCAGCGTCGGTTCCGAAGGTCGAACCGTGCCAGGAAGGCGTGCGCCCCGGCCACCGCGAGCCGGCGCCGGGACGTGAGGAACCAGGCAGGAAAACGAGCCCGCAATGCGGGATTTCCAAAGATCGCGTCGATCGCCGGAAGGAGCGCGGCGACCCCCTTCGCCCGGACCGCCGTGATGCTCTCCGGGTGCCTGCGGTACGCGACGACCGGGGGCCCCCGAAGGTAAGAAAACCTTCCGGTACCCGCGAGCCGTGCGTAGAGCTCCCAGTCCTCTCCCATGGGGAGGTCGCGGAACGCCGCGCCGAGGCTTTCCCGCCGGATGCAGGCTGCCCCCGGTGTGGCGATCGGGTTCCCCCGCAGCAGGAACGGGAGCGCGTCCCCCGACGGCCGCCGCTGCGGCACGAGCGGCGGCTTGCCCGTTCCCACCTGATTCCCTTGCGCGTCGATGATGAGCGCCTCGCCGTACGCGACCGCGATGCGCGCGTCCCGCGCGAGCGCGCGCCGGTACCGCGCGAGCGCGCGCGGCAGCAGCCGGTCGTCGGCGTCGAGGAACACCACCGCGTCGCCCGTGACCTCGCGGAGGCCGCGGTTCCGCGCGGCGAACGCGCCGCCGAGGCGTCCCTCGTCGATCAGCCTCACGCGCGGCGCATACCGTCGCGCGACGTCCGCGGAGCCGTCGGTCGACCCGTCGTCGACCACGACGATCTCGCACGCGGGCTCGTCCTGCGCGAGCACGCTCTCGATCGCCTCCGCGAGATAGCGCGCCATGTCCCGTACCGGGATGACGACCGAGCACCGGAGCGTCATGCGCGCGCGTCCTCGAAGTAGCGGAGCTTCCCGGAGGCGCCGCGCGCGATCTCCCCGACCGCGTGCACGCGCAGGACGAGCCCGCGCACCGGCAGCGCCGCCCGGATCGCCGCCTCGAACGCCGCGAGGACCCGCGCGGCCTCCGCGCCGCCGGCGAGCACGACCTCCACGCGGAACTCGCGCTCGCCGGTCCGGAGCACCCGGAACCGGCGCAGGTCCGCGAAGTGCGGGAAGCCGTGCGGCGGCGTGAAGACCTCCGGGTGGTAGGTGCGGCCGTCCACCTCGAAGAGCTCCACGATGCGGGCAACCCGCAGGTCGAGACGGCGCTGCGCGCGGCCGCAGGGGCATTCTCCGGCGACGAACGCGCCGGCGTCGCCGGTGCGGTACCGCAGGAGCGGCGCGGCGTACCCGAAGAGGTCGGTGAGGACGATCTCGCCCGTCTCGCCGGGCGCGGCAGCGCGGCCGCCGGCGAGCACCTCGACGAGGACGTTCTCCTCGACGACGTGCAGCGACCCGCGCTCGCAGCCGGTCGCGACGACCTGCGCCTCGGTCAGGCCGTACTCCTGCGCCACGGGGACCCCCAGGGAGGACGAGACGCGAAGGGCGTCGGCCGGGGACATCGTCTCCGCGGTGCTGACGACCGCGCACAGGGAGCGCGGGCTCCGGGACGCGCCCGCGGCGAGCAGCGCGAGGCCCGACGCGAAGCCGTAGACGAGCTTCGGGTCGAAGCGCTCGATGCGGGCGAGCGCGGCGTCGGCCGCGCCCCACTCGAGGTCCCCCACGCGGACGAGCTGCCGGTTCTCCGCGAACGCGACCGCCGCGCGATAGAGAAGCCCCCGCGGCTCGTCCCGGCCCCACAGCATCGTCCAGCGGTCGCCCGGCAGGAC
>DASUGR010000042.1:0-14610 GCA_036273915.1 Planctomycetota bacterium
GTCGTCGAGCCGCGCCACGACCTGGCCCCTCGTGACCGCGTCGCCCTCGCGCGCGAGCAGCTCCTCGATGCGGCCCTCGAGCTTGGTCGCGACGAGCACGCGATCGCCCTCGAGGCGGCCGTTGGCCTGGAGCAGCCCGTCCGGGAGCGGCTCCTTCTGCCCCCACTTGCGGTAGGCGACGGCGGCGGCCGCGACGAGCGCCACGACGAACGCGACGCCGAGCGCCTTTCGCATCCGAAGAGCCTAACGCTGGAAGCAAGCAGGGGAGGGGGACGCCGAAAAGAGCGCCGCCCGCGGTTGTGGCGCCGCGGGCGGCCGGAACAGAAACGGTAAGCAATGCGCCGTCTAGGCGCGTACGGATGTCGGAAGGCTACGTGGCCTCCGTGCCGGAGTCGCCGCCGTCGGTGCCTCCGTCGCCGTCGGTCCCGTCGCCATCCGCATCCTCGTCACAATCCCCTTGGTCCTTGTCCTCATCGGTGCCTTCGTGCCAGTCGCCGTCGCCGTTCTTGGACTCCGCGCTCGTTCCGTCGCCGTCGGTCGTCGCGTCCCCGCCGTCGCCGTCCTCGTCCTCGTCGCAATCCTCGTCGCCGTGGTGGCCGTCCTTGTCGCCGTCGTAGCCGTCGTCGTCCCCGTCGCCGTCGTCGGACGACGAGATGTCGGGCACCTCGCCGGCCACGAGCTCGAGCTGCGGGTCGGCGCTCGTGAGGTAGACCGAGACGCCGAGGCCCGCGAGTTCGGAGAGGTCGGTCGCGTCGAGCGGAAGCTCGTCCTCGAGCGCGACGCAGGCGCGGCCGTCCTCGTCCGCCGTGGCGGTCCCGATCGAGGTGTCGTCGACGTAGACCTCGATCTCGTCGCCCTCGGTGAGGCCCTTGACGCAGACCTTGAAGAGCGTGCCCTCGTCGCTCTGGGCGATCTTGATCACGCCGCACACCTCGTAGCCCTCGGACGCCGCGTCCTCGGTGCTCTCGAGCTTCGCGGTGGCGCTCTGCCCCTTGCTGCACTCCGACGAGAAGTGCGAGACCTCGCCGCTCTGCAGCGCCACGCGGATCTGCACGACCGCGCCCGCCGGGACGTCGACGCGCGGGGCGCCCGCGCCGTCCGCGAACTCGTCGCCGCCCGCGACCAGCGTGCCGTCGCCCTCGAAACCGAGGGTGTAGACGCCGGGCGCGAGCCCGTCGAACGCGAACGAGCCGCCGGCGTCGGTCCACGAGCGTTCCCCCGTCTCCTTGAGCGTCACCTGGACGCCCGCGAGATCGGAGCTCTGCCCGTCGACCTCGTAGACCGTGCCCGCGAGCTGCGCGCTCGCCGACAGGGTCGCGCCGCTGCCGCTGCCGCCGCAGCCGACCGCGAGGACGAGCGCACAAACCAATGTGATTCGCATGCCGAGTTGCTCCTTCCTACCGCACCCAAAGGGCGAAACCACCCGCCCCTATTCGAATATCTCCACGAGGTCACCGGCCTCACACGGGCCTGCCACGGAACGTCTGCCGCCGATACAGCATGGCCCGGAGCGAGCCAGCGTGGCACGTGGGAAGTCGCCCTATTCGAGGAGCCGGATGAAGTTGCCGCCAAGGAGCGCGCGAAGCTCCTGCGGCTTCATCGCGAGCTCGGCGATCACCGGAAGCGGATCCCGGCCGTCGGGCACCACGAGCACGTGCTCGATCCCGAACGCGGTCACCGCATCACGGATCTCCTTCGCGTCGAGGCCCGCGACCGCGAGCCAAGGTTCCTTCCTGTCCTTCAGGATCGGCAGCATCCGCGCCTTCTCCGCAGGGAGGAGGATGGGTCCCGGGAAGGAGGAGGGATCCGCGCCCTCGGGGAGCCACGCGATCACGTCCTTCGGCGGCGGCGGCGCGCCCGGCGGCGGCTCGAACACGGTGACGCCGAGCCGACGCAGCGCGTACGCGTCGCCCCTGACCGCGAGGATCTCCGTCGGGCGAAGCTCGTTCAGGAGCGAGCCGATCCTCCCGCCCTGCCTGAAGAGCGCCTGCGGCGCGCCCTCCGCCTCGAGCCGCGTGAGCTCCGCGTCGAGGTCCTTGAGCACCCCCCCCGCGCCCCCCCCGAACCACTTCACGACGACGCGCGAGGGCGCCTTGCCCAGGAGATCCACCACGGGCGCGTCGTTCCAGAGATACGCCTCCTTCCGCAGCGGGCGGCAGAAGGGCTCGGGTGAGTCCGCTGCGATCTCCGCGACGCGCTTCACGAAGCGGCCGGCGGTCTCGAGCAGCTCGGGCCGGATGTTTCCCCAGTCGTCGCCGGGCTGGTGGTAGTTCGGGTGCGGCCCCTCCGTGTGGACGAAGAACGCCGGGACGCCGCTCGTCTGGAACGGGTAGTGGTCGGAGTTCGGCTCGGCGCGGAAGGGCTTCACGTCGAAGCCCTCGAGCGCGAAGCCGCCGAGGAAGCCCGCCTCGCGCGGGTAGACCTCCGCGCCGCCGACGCGCAGCGTCGTCGTCCCCTGGCCGACCATGTCGGTGTTGATCATCGCCGCGACCTTCTCGAGCGGCACCGGCGGCGTCTTCACGAACGCCCAGCTCCCGAGGAGCCCCTGCTCCTCGCCCGCGAACCAGACGAAGAGGATCGACCGCCGGAAGCGCTTCCCCTGCGCGACGATCGCGCGCGCGACCTCGAGCAGCATCGCGGACCCCGACGCGTTGTCGTCGGCGCCGTTGTAGACGTTGCCCGCCGCGTCGGTGCCGACGTGGTCCAGGTGCGCGCCGAGCACGACGAACTCGTCCGTCTCGCCGGGCCAGATCCCGACGACGTTCCGGAGCGGCCGGTCCTTGAGCAGCCGCGCGTTGATCGTGAGGCGCGCCTTCACTCCCGGGAGCGGGAACGACGCGGGCCGGCCGTCCTCGAGCGCCTTCACCTGCGCGGCGAGGTCGCCCTTGCCGGCGCGCGCGAGGAGATCGTCCGCGGCGGCGCGCGAGAGCCACACCGCGGGCAACGTCTCGCGGTGGTACTTCTCCTGGATCGTGCCGGGGACCGCGTGGTCGCCCTCGACGAGCAGGAAGCCGACCGCGCCGAGGTCGGCCGCGGCGGAGGACTTGTAGCCGATGAACCGCTCCTCCGCGAGGTCGGAGCGGGGCGGGCCGCCGCGCACCGCCATCACGATCTTCCCGCGGACATCGAGCCCCGCGTAGTCGTCGCGGCCCTTCTCCGGCGCATGGATGCCGTAGCCCGCGAAGACGACCTCGGCCTCCGCGTCGCCCCTCCCGGAGTAGAGGAGCGCCACGTAGTCGGAGAGGAAGGCAAGGGCCCGGGTGCCGCGGCTGCCGCCGACCACCTCGAACCGCGGACCCGGCCCCTCCTCGGTCACCGATGCCTTGAAGTCGTGGAAGACGGTGAAGCCGTTCGGCTTCCCGAGGCCGAGCGAGAGGACCCGGTCCGCCATCCACGCCTCGGCCCGCGTCCCGCTCGGGAGCCCGCTCTTCCGCCCCTGGAACTCGTCGCTCGAGAGCGTCTTCAGGGTCTCGAAGGCGCGTGCGCCGTCGACGTCGGCGTCGCCGCCGCGCGCGGCCGCCGCGAGGAGGAGGAGAAGGAGGAGGGCCCGGCGCATCCGGTCCATCGTAACGGGCATGCGGTGCGGCCCGTTACAATCGTCGTATGCGGCGCCTTCTCGTGCTCCTCGTCGCGACGGCGCTCGCCGCCGAGGAGGCTCCGGGCACCCTCCTCCAGAGCAAGGACGTCGGGGAGCGGCTCGCCGCGGTCAAGACGATCCTCGAGAAGGGCGACCCCGAGGCGCCGGCCCTCCTGGAGAAGGCCACCAAGGACCGCGACTGGGAGGTGGTGCATCGTGCCGTGGAGGCGCTGGGGGTTCGGGGGACGCCCGCCTCGATCGACCTCCTCGTGGACCTCGCGGTCTCGGGGCCGACGCGCTCGATCCGGCTCGCGGCGGCGCGCTCCGCGAAGCAGCTCCAGGGACAGGACGCGGCGGCCGCGCTCTTGCGGAAGATGAAGGGCGACGACGCCGTGCGCGCGGCGGAGGCCCTGGCCGTCGTCGCCGACCCGGTCGCGGCGAAGGACCTCGAGCGGCTCGCGAAACGGAAGGGCAAGGGGGCCGAGGCGGAGCGGCGCGCGGCGATCACCGCGCTCGCCGCCCTGGGCGACCGGACGCGCGCCTCGTACTTCGCCGAGTTCCTGCAGGACGCGGACATCGGCGTGCGCGCCGCGGCCGTGGCCGCGCTCGCCGCGACGAAGGACACGGGCGCGATCGCCCCGCTGCGCGACGGGCTCGGCGACGAGGCGATGCTCGACGTGATGCAGCGGCGCTACCTCTACGCGATCCGCGCGCTCCTCGCCGGGGAGCCCGACGCGGCAAGGCGCAACCTCGCTGCCGACCTCGTGATCAGCTCCTTCGGCATGGGCGGGTCGGCGAAGGCGGCGGAGCGGGTCGCGCGGCTCCTGGGCATCCTCGGCGACAAGAGGGCGCCGGTCGGGCCCGTGGACGCGTACCAGAAGCTCCTGATCTCGTCCGGCCTCTCGCACGGGAGCGTGGAGGTGCGGCGCGCCTCCGCGCACGCGCTCGGGCTCCTCGGCCTCGAGGACAGCTACGACCGGTTGGCGGCCGTCGCCGCTTCCGACACGGACGCCAACGTGCGGTTCCACGCGCTGCGGGCCGCCGTCGCGGTGAAGGGCGACGGCGCGGAGGCGCTGCTCCTGGGGCGGCTGGCGAACGACGCGGACGCCGGGGTGCGCGAGGAGGCGGCCGTGATCCTCGGCAAGCGCCGGCTGGCGAACGGCCTCCCCCCGCTCGTCGCGGCGCTCGCGGACAAGCAGTGGGAGGTCTCCGTCGCGGCGGCCGTGTCGCTCGGGAAGATCCGGGACCCTCGCGCGCTCAAGGCGCTGGTCGCGCTCCTCGAGGAGAAGGACTGGCGGCGCCGGGCCGGCGCGGTCGTCGGCCTCGGCTGGATCCGGCAGAAGGAGGCGATCCCGCACCTGATCGACATGACCCGGGACAAGGAGCTCGGCGTCGCGCGCACGGCGGTCGAGTTCCTCCGGACGATCTCCGGGGAGAAGCTGGACGAGAACGTGAAGTCGTGGCGGACATGGTGGGACAAGTGGGAGCCGAACTTCAGCTTCCGCGACCGCGACGCCGAGGCGCGGGAAGCCAAGAAGTACGGTTACGCGGTCCAGCCGGGCAAGGTCTACGAGGACCTCGACATCGTCGTGCTCGTCACGCGCAAGGGCGGCGACAACATCCAGGACCTGCTCACGATGTACGGGATCCAGCACAACCGCGTGCTCGCCGGATCGGTGCTCAAGTACGGCCTCCAGCCGCTCGCCCTCTTCGTCGCCAACTGCCCCGGAGAGATCGTGGACAAGGATGTCGAGGCGATCCAGTTCTACGTCCACGCCGGCGGCTACCTCTTCTCCTCCTGCTGGGCGCTCACGCACACCGTCGAGCGCTGCTTCCCGAACATCGTCCGCAAGTACGAGAACCGCCGGCAGATCGTCGACATCGTGGAGGCGGAGCCGGTGCCCGGGGACAGCCCCCTGACCGAGGGCGTCTTCACCGCGGGTTGCCAGCCCTACTACATCCTCGAGGGCTCCCATCTGGTCGAGGTCCTCGACCCGGAGCGGTTCGAGGTGCTGATCGACAGCCCCGACACCGCGACGCGGTGGGGCGAGGGGAACCTCGCGGGCTGGTTCGCGATCGGGCACGGCCTCGTGCTCGATTCCGCGAACCACTTCGACCTCCAGGGCATGACCCAGGTGCGGCTCTCGGACGAGAAGGACCGGATGGCGTTCGCGGTCGACCGGCTCGGCTACGACTACGACGAGCTGCGGAAGCTCCGCGACGAGGGCGTGTTCCTGAAGCAGCCGACGGCGGTCAAGCGCACGCGCGACCTCACCATCTTCCGCTTCATCACGACCTTCGTCCGGCAGAAGCGGCTCGCGGACGACCGGTAGATGCGCGCGGCGGTCGCCCTCCTGCTGCTCGCGGGCGCCGCGCTCGCCGAGGGCGAGAGCCGGCTCGGGAGCCTCATCCGCTGGTACCTGCGCGAGGAGTCGCCGGGGAGGCGGCAGGACCTGCTCGAGACGATCGAGCGCCTCGTCGACGGCGACTGCCGCCCGGTCGCCGAGGCGATCGCGAAAGGCGAGCACTTCGACCGCCCGGAGCGCCCGGCCCTCAGGAAGGGGGGCAAGCCGCCGGTGTTCGACCCGAAGCGGCCGCGCCTCGTGCCCATGGACGAGTGCGCCGGGGACTATGCGGAGCTCGTGCTCCCGGACGGCTACACCCCTTCCCGGGCCCATTCCCTGATCCTCGAGCTGGCGACGCTCGGCCTGCCGACGCCGGAGGACACCGTCGTCCTCCGCATCCGCGTCGCCCTTTGCCCCAAGGACGCGGAGGCGGCGGAGCTCCTCGTGATGAGCCTGCTCGCGCACGTCCTCGACCTCGTGAACGTCGACGCGAACCGCGTCTTCCTCTTCGCGGGGAAGCCGGAGGAGGCGTTGGCGTGGTACGTCGCGCTCCACAACCCGGACCGGTTCGCGGGCGCCATCATCGGGCCCGGCGTGTGGAAGGAGGCGATGCCGCTCGCGCCCAACGGCGCGCTCTTCTCGTCGATCGGCATCGTGAGCTTCAAGGGCGACCGCGCGGCCGGCGCGTTCCTCGCCGAGCTCGGGAAGTTCAACGCCGCGCACGTGCGGCTCGAGTCGACCGGCGACCGCGGGCAGAACCTCTCGGAGCTCGGCCCCGCGATCGCGGACTGGTGGCGGGCGACGGTCCGGCCCCCGGCGCCCCCCCGGATCCGGCTCGTGGACGACCGCGGCACGTCGCTGCGCGCGTACTGGCTGCGGCTCGCGCCGCGGGTGCCGTCGACCAGGTCGGACCACGTCGGCGCGCGGACCCAGCACGGGCTTGCGCAGGACGCGGTGCTCGAGGCGGAGATCGAGGGCGACCTCGTCACGGTGCACGCGGAGCGCGTCGCCGCCTTCGACCTCTGGGTCGCGCCCAGGCTCTTCGAGCCCGGCAGCGTCGTGCGCGTGAGCGTGAACGGGCAGGTGCCCGAGGCGCGCGTCGTGCGCGGCGAAATCGGCACGCTGCTCGAGGACTATCGGGAGCGCCGCGACCCGCTCCTCGTGGCGTGGGGGAAGCTGACCTTCACCGCGCGGTGACCTACCGGCCGGGGACGCGCGCGCGGCGCGGCGGGTGCTCCGGCCCCATCGTCCGCGCCATCAGCGTCGTCACCGCCTGCTCCAGCGGGACGCCGCCGAAGAGCACGTCGTTGAGCACCTCGGTGATCGGCATCTCGACGTCCATCTTCCGCGCGAGCGCGAGCACGGCGCGCGTGGTCGGCACGCCCTCGACCTCGGACGGCGTGGAATCGAGGATGTCCGTGAGCTTCTCGCCCCGGCCGATGCGCTCGCCGACGGTGCGGTTGCGGCTGAACGGGCTCACGCACGTGACGAAGAGGTCGGCGAAGCCGGCGAGCCCGGTGAAGGTCTGCGCCCTCGCGCCGAGCGCGACCCCGAGCCGCGTCATCTCGATGATGCCGCGCGTGAGCAGCGCCGCCTTCGCGTTGTCGCCGAGCGCCAGGCCGTCGACGATGCCGGCCGCGATGGCGAGGACGTTCTTGAGGGCGCCCGCGAGCTCCGCGCCGACGCGGTCGGTCGACGTGTAGACGCGGAAGCGGTCGCCGTTGAACGCGGGCTGGAGCCGCTCCGCGTGGTCGCCCGCGAGCAGCACGGCGGTCGGGAGCCCGCGCGCGACCTCGCGGCCGATGCACGGCCCCGTGAGGACCGCGACGGGCAGGTCCCTCCCGACGACGTCGCGGACGATGCCGGTCGGGAGGAGGCCGGTCTCGACCTCGATGCCCTTCGCGAGCGAGACGAAGGGCGCTTTCGGGATCTCGGCGCGGATCTCGGTAAGGAACTCGCGGATGTGCTGCGTCGGCACGGCGCCGACCGTGAAGTCGGAGGGGCCCGGGGAACCCGCGGTGACCGAGAGCCGCTCGGGGAACTTCACGCCCGGGAGGTAGAGCCTGTTCTCTCGCTCCTCGGAGAGCCTCTTCGCGCCCTCCGCGCTGCGCGCGCGGAGGACCACCTCGATGCCCTTGCGGGCGAGGTGGATCGCCATCGCGGTGCCCCAGGCGCCCGCGCCGATCACGGCCGCTCGCATGCGCCCATGTTCGCAGGTCGGGCGCGCGCCGCCAAGCCGCGGTGCCGGAGGCGGCCGCTCGCGCGCCGGATGGCGTCACGAGCGGGACAGCGCGCGGCGGCCGACGACGGCGCGCGTCCTGCCTGCCGGCTCGTCGGAGGGAGGATCCTCGTCGGGGGCCGGCTGGAAGCTGAGCGCGGTGACCGTCGTCAAGAGCGCGGCCACCACGACGAGGAGGGCGATCGCCGCGACCTCCCCGGCGCGGAAGAACGTGTCGGGGGCGCGCGGCGGTCGTGCGGCTACGCCGGCAGCCGGAGCGACGGCCAGCGCGCGGTCGAGGAGCCACGCCTCGCACCAGAACGCGCCCGCGGCCGACAGCAGGACCAGCAGGAACCACGCGCGGCGCGCGAGATGGCCACGGCGGCGGCGGGTGCGCACGTCGCGGGACGGTCGAGAAAGAGCGGCGGCTGTTCCCATGGGCTCCGTTGTCAACCGGACCTGTGCTGGCGAATAGAGGCATTCCGCCCGATTCCGGTCTAGGTTCGGATTCCGATTCCGGACGCGGGCTCCCGGGATGCGCCGCGACGTATCGGTACGGGGCAGGGCCGCTCCACCGCGGGACGTGCGCGACACGCTCGCCGTGCCGCCCGCGGCGAGTGGGCTACGGTTGAGCGATGGACGGAGCCCCGCGCTGGTGACGCGGCGCCCTGTTTTTCGCTATTGCCCCCCGGGAAGTCCCCGGACGGAGCTAGGAGGTCAAATGAGACGGTCAGAATCCGCGTTCACGCTCATCGAGCTGATGATCGTGATCGCGATCATCGCCATCATCGCGGCGATCGCCATCCCCAACCTGCTCTCGGCGCGCCTCAACTCGAACGAGACGGCCGCGATCGCGACGCTCAGGAACATCATCTCCGCGCAGTCGCAGTTCCAGACGACGGCTCGCGCCGACCAGAACAACAACGGTGTCGGCGAGTACGGGACCTTCGCGGAGATGTCGGGCGCGATCGGCGTGCGCGGCGCCGCGATCCTGAACCCGCCCGTCCTTTCGACGGCGTTCCGCGCGGTGAACGCGAACGGGGAGGTCAGCCGGAGCGGCTACCTCTTCGCGATGTACCTTCCGGACGGGGTCGGCGGCGGCCTCGCCGAGGTGGCCGGGGGAGGCGCGGATGCCAACGTCGACGCGGACCTCGCGGAGTCGATCTGGTGCACGTACGCCTGGCCGGCCAACTACGGGAACTCGGGCAACCGCACGTTCTTCGTGAACCAGGGCGGTGACGTCGTGACCGCCGATGACCGGAACTACAGCGGCTCGGGCAACGGCCCGCCGTCGAACGCGGCGTTCGCCCCCGGCGGCGGCACGACGATCACGGGCATCGCGGCGACCGGCATGACCGGCCGCGACGGCAACTTCTGGCGCCAGACCGGCTAGGGCCGCGCTCCCTTCGCGAGGCGATCACGGGGGGCTCCGCTCGCGCGGAGCCCCCTGCGGCCGGCGCCGGCCGTGCCGGTGCGGCGGCCCCCGGCCCCCCCCCTGCATCCGTGCCCCGGACGGCCGCGCCCCGTCTCGGGAGCAGTCCCTCCGCGCCTAGCGCGTGCCGGCGGCGAGGCGCGGTTGCCGGCGCGGCGCGCCCGCGAGCGGCGTGAACCGGAGCGCGGCGACGCCCGCGAGGAGCGCGGCGAGCACGGCGAACGACGTGATGGCCGCGAACTGGCCCGTCCTCAGGAACAGCTCGCGGACGGCGTGCGCGCCGCCATGGACGTCCGGTCGCCCGAACATCTCCAGCGCCCGCTCGAGCAGCCACGCCTCGCCCCAGAGCACGCCGAGCATCGACCCGAGGATCAGGAGGTGGAACGCGACGCTGCGCCACCGCGCGAGGCTGCTCCTCCCGTGCAGCGTGAGGAAGAGCTCGCGGAACGGCATCAGCGCGACGAGGAGGAAATAGAAGAGCCCTCCGAGGCCCGTGCCCGGGATCCCGACCGTCATGGCTAGTGTCCTTTCTCGTAGACCGTGAGCGTGCGCCGCAGGACGAGCTCCGACCAGAGCGCGCGCAGCATGAAGACCGCGTTGACGAGCCGCAGGACGAAGAACCCCGGCAGGCTTGCCAGCGCCAAGGCGACCTCCTTCCGCCGCCACGCCCCGACGAGCGTCGGGACGAGCACGGCCGGAAGGTCGAAGAGATACGCGAGCAGGAACAGCGGGCTCACGAGGAGGCTCAGGAGCGGCACGACGACGAGGAAGGCGACCGACGCCACGGCCGCGTCCCACAGCCCCACGGCGACCATCGACCGGAGCAGCGGCTGGTGGAGGATGTCGCGCCAGTGGAGACGGACGTTCTGGATGAACCCGTGCGACCAGCGCCGGAGCTGCTTCGACAGGAAGCCGAGGTTGTGCGGCTCGAGCGGGTAGCTGACCGCCTCCGGGACGAAACGGACGCCGTGCCCCTTGTGGTAGAGGGTCCACGTGAGGTCCATGTCCTCCGCCATCGTGCGGTTGCTCCAGCCCCCGCAGGCGCGCAAGATCCCGGTGCGGTAGACCGAGAAGCAGCCCGACGAGATCAGCGGGCGCGCGTAGTGGTCCTGGATCGGCTTATAGAACGTGAACGCGAAGAGGTACTCCACGTAGCGCCCGCGCTCCCAGACCGTTCGCACGCGGCGGGGGAGGACGAACCCGCAGGCGGCCGCGACGCCCGGCTCCCCGACCGCGGGGAGGATGCGTTCCACCGCGCGCGGGTCGAGGACCGTGTCCGCGTCGATCGCCATCACGAACGGCGTGCGGACGTGGGCGAGCGCGAACGTCTGGGCCGCGGCCTTCGAGCCGGTGTTGACCGGCGGCCGCAGCACGGTCGCGCCGGCCGCGCGCGCGACCTCGCCGGTGCGATCGGTCGAGCAGTCGTCGATGACGAGGATCTCGTCGACGGGCACGGTCTGGGCGTTCAGGCTCCGCACCGTGTCCGCGACGCTCGCCTCTTCGTTGAATGCGGGGACGATGACGGTAAGACCGGTTCCGCGTTGCGGTGACGAGGCGACACGCGGGGCGATCGTGACGGTCGTTTCCATGGGCAGCCTTTGTCCCGCGGGATTGCAATCCGCGACCACAGAATCCCGCCCGATTTCGAAGGTCGGATTGTTGTGAGGGGAAGTCTCTTGCGGGCGGAAGGATCCTCGCACCGCTTGCGCCGCGTCAACTTCCCCAGCGCCCCGGGGGAGCACGTCGAACGGCTGCCCACGCGCATGGCTCGCTGGATGGCCGCGCGCGCGAGGAAGCGGCGGGGCATCGAGCCGACGCTCGCTTTGCAGCGTCCTTATCGAATGGCGACGCCGCGTTGCGGATCGAGTCGTGATGGCTGCGGAAGCGGAGGGGGTGCGGGGGCGTCAGTTCCGGAGCCAGATGGTCGTCGAGATCGTGCGCTTCTCGGTCTTGTACACCCGCGGCGGGAGCTTGAGGTCCAGCGCCACGGTCACGAGCGTGCCCTCGCGGGAGAAGCGCAGCCCCGTGATGCCCGAGGCCACGACGTGCCGCACCTTCGTCGTCTCGCCCGTGTCCGGGTTCGTTCGCGTCCAGGTCCGCACGAGCGACCCCTTGTCGAGCTCGTACTTGACCGGCCCCGAGTAGACGCCGCTCGCGCACGTGCCGTCCTCGTGGTTCTCGACGTCGATGCGCCGGTTGAAGGTCAGCTCGGGACGGTCGGACACGCCGTCGGCAAGGTCCCAGTCGGCGTCGAGGCGCCCGTTGCCGTTGACGTCCTCGCCGCCATCGAGCTGGCCGTTGTCGTTCCGGTCCTCGCCGCGGAGGCCGGCCATCCGGAGCTCGGTCGCGAGGCGCTCGATGGCGTCGCGGGCGCGCATCTCCGGCCCGATCTGCGCGGTGAGCACGCGCTCCGCCCTCTGGTCGCCGATCAGGGCGACTGTCGCCGCGCCGAACAGCACGACGAGCATCGCGGAGGCGAGGACCATCTCGACGATCGTGAAGCCGCGTTCTCTCACGGAGCTGCCTCCCCCGGCGGATTGGGACCCTCTCTCCAGTTGAGGATCGAGTAGGTCGCGAACGCCTTGTTGATGATCGCGAGCGTCTCTTTCGAGAAGCGGATGTCGACCGTGCCGTTGATCGCGAGGTCGCCGCTTCCGAAGCCGGCGCTCTTCGTGACGTCGGCACCCGACAGCACGTCCCGCTCGACGACCACGCCGCCCGTCACGCGCTTGGTGCCGCCCCCGCCGGAGAAGATGATCTCGCCGCGGGCGATGAGGAGGCCGTGCCACTCGAAGCTGCCGCCGATCGTCAGGTTGCCGTCGACGACGATCACGCCCGCGCCCCCGCCGCCCCCCGAGATCTTGATGTCGCCGCTGCCGAACAGGATCGCAGGCGTCTCGAGCGTTCCCCAGTCGCCCGCTTCCGCGGGCTTCTCGACCTTGCCGCTCTCCAGTCGGACGTTGGCGGAGCGGACGGCGTCCTCGATGAGCTGGTTGAAGTCGATCGTGTCGACCGTGTAGACGGACCGTTCGCCGCCCGTGCCGACGACGTTGTCGTCCTGCTGCTTGCGCAGCTGGCTGAGGATCGCACCGGCATCCCCGGCGACCCCGATGCCCGGGACCAGCTCGCCCGTCTTCGCCCCCTTGAGGTCGACGTCCTGCCCCGAGATGAGGAACGCGTTCCCGGCGAGGTTGAGGTCCGCCGTGGGGTCGGCGATGTACGTGGCCGCCGGCATCGTCGGCGCGCGGTAGCGCGCGAGGAGCGTCACCCGCACCGTCTTGGCGATGCGGTCCGCGTGCCCCGTGCTCGTCACCTCGTAGATGTCCTTTTCGTCCTCCTCGTCGATGAGGCCGTCGAGGTCGTTGTCGCACTCGTCGTTGCCGGCCGGCGCGAGGGTGACCTCGTAACGCTGCGCCGCGTCGCTGCCCTCCTCGCCCGTGAGCGTGCCCGCGAGCTTCCGGTCGGAGAGGATGCGGTACCGCCCGGGGCCGGCGAGCGCGCCGAGGAGGTGGTGGATCCCCGACTCCGAGGCGTCCTGGGCGCGCTGGGCCGCGGCGAGCGATCGCCGCTGGTGGTTCACCGCGAGGCCGGACGTGATCACCGACATCGCGAACGCCATCACCGTGATCGCGAAGAGGATGGCGGGGACGAGCGCGCTGCCGCGCTCGCGGCGGGAGGCAGGGGCCGGGATGTGCATCGTTCCTCCTCGTCACCGGGCGGCGATGGCCTGCTCGACCTCGTCCATCGTGGGGACGACGCCCGGGTCGCCCCGCACGTTCGCGAGGTAGTGGACGCTCTCGATGACGCGCTCCCCGCCCGCGCCCTTCCATCGCATGCGGAGCGTCACCCGGTAGACGTCCCGGGAGTCCTCGGGGCCGGGCTCGAAGAGGATCTCGCCCGGCCACCCGTCGGGGTCGTCGGTGACCGCGGGCAGCGGCCCCGCGGAGAAGCGCCCGTGGTGGAAGTTGAGCGCCACCTTGTCGAAGGGCGTCTCGGCGATCCGCGCGAGCGTGTCGCGGATCGCGTCGCGCGCGAGCATCTCCTCGCGCGACCCGTCGGCGAGGCGCGAGCCGTTTGCCAGCGTGGCGGAGAGTCCGAGCGCCGCCAGCGCGAGCACGAGCCCCGCGGTGAGGACCTCCACGAGGGCGAACCCGCGCTGCAACGGCGCGGCCCGGCGGATCCGGATCAAATGAATGGAATGGCGCATCGGCATCCTGTCCCTTGCACGCCACGAACCCCAGTTGTCACAGGAACGCTAGCACCCGAGCGGGAGGTGGCAACCTCGTGACGGTCTCAACCCTGGACGCGGGGCCGAGAACCGGCCCGGGTTCCTGCGGCCACCGGCCCGCAGCGGGACACGTGCCCAGGGGCGGGCGTCGCCGCAGCCCGCGACGGGGGCGCGGCGGCGACTCCGGTACCATCACGGCGTGGACGTCGTCGGGGTCGATACGGGCGGGACCTTCACGGACTTCACGGCGAAGGATCGCGTGCTCAAGGTGCGGTCCACGCCGCACGATCCTGCGCAGGCGTTCCTCGAGGGGCTCGCGCGGCTCGGGCTCGAGCGCCCCGTCCGCCTCGTCCACGGCACGACCGTCGGGACCAACGCGCTCTTGACGAGAGGCTACGCGCGGACCGCGTTCGTCGCGACCGAGGGCGTCGAGGACCTGATCGAGATCGGCCGCCAGGACCGCCGCGACCTCTACGCGATCCTGCCCCGCCGCCACGACCCGATGGTCCGGCGCGAGGACCGCTTCGGCGTGCGCGAGCGTCTGCGCGCCGACGGATCGGCCTTTACGCCCCTCGATCTCCGCGACCTCGTCCAGCGCGTCCGCGAAAGCGGCGCGAAGGCCGTCGCCGTCTGCCTCCTCCACGCCTACCGGAACCCCGCGCACGAGCGCGCCGTCGGCGAGGCGCTCATGGCGCTCGGCATCCCGGTCGCGCTCTCGCACATCGTCGCGAACGAGTTCCGCGAGTTCGAGCGCGCGGCGACGACGGTCGCGAACGCCGCGCTCATGCCCGTGCTCGGCCCCTACCTGCG
>DASUGR010000043.1:0-2780 GCA_036273915.1 Planctomycetota bacterium
GTCGCGACGACGAGCGCGCCCGCGTCGACGCCGGTCGTCGGCGCCGCGCTCGCATCGGGCAGGTAGCTCGTCACGCACGCGGTGACGAACGGGCGCAGGTGGACCGTCACCGAGCATGTCGATGCCTCGTAGCCGGGCCTCGGCACGACCGAGAAGAGGATCTCCCTCGGCCCGAGCGTGCCCGAAGGGAACGTCGGCGCGGTGAAGTCGAACGAGATCAACTCGGGGCCGTCGACGGTCACGTGCGAGACCGCGCCTTCTCCCGGGGTCACCGTGACGAGGCCGTCGACGAAGCCGTTGCCCTCGAACGTGAGCCTCACGGTGGCGCCCTCCGCGACCACGGAGTTGCACGCGAGGAAGAGCGCCGGCGCGGGCCCGCCGCCCCCGCCGCAACCGACAAGCACCGCGCCCAGAATGGCGCCGAGAACCCCCGCACGTCGCATCGAACCCCTCCCTGCCGCGGCCGTGCGACGCCCCTCCCGAGGCCGACCGCGCCAAGGTTATAGGCGGTCGCGCGCGGCGTGGAAAGGCCGTTTCCGCGGTCAGGAAGGGGTTTTCGGGGCGCCCCTGGCGAAAAAAAAGAACACTCTGCCGACGACGGTCCATCCGGCCGGCGGCCCGGGCGGCGGCTTGGCCTCCGGCGCGAGGCCCGCCGCCCCCTTCCGGGCGAGGAAGAGCGTCGTCGAGGCCGGGTCGCGTGCGAGGACGAGCGCGCCGGGCTCCCCGACGTCCCCGCGCCGCACGAGCATCGTGCCCCGGTCGGAGGGGAGCACCATCACGAGGTGCTCGTGGACCAGCAACCCCGCGCCGAGGACGCCGAGGATCGCGCCCGACGCGCCCGCGCAGGAGGCGACGAGCGCGCGGCCCGGCTCCGTGTCGCCCGCGACGACGCCGGTGCCGGCCACGACCCCCCAGACGAGCACCGCGAGCCCGGCCGCGAGCGCCGAGCCGGCGACGAGGAGCATGGCGACGAAGAGCGTCGCGCTCCACGCGGCGAAGACGAGGTGCACGTGCGGCCCGCGCGCCGGCGCGTCCGGGGCGACGATCCGCCGGGCGAGCGCGGACGCGAGCCACCCGCCCGCGCCGAGGCCGAGGATGACGAGGAGGAGCCCCGCGGCCGCGAGGCCCGCGTCGGGAAGGCGGCAGCCGCGCGCGGCGAGATAGACGAGAAGGAAGAGGGGGGGTCCGGGGGCCGCCAGCGCGGCCGCGGGCGGGAGCGCCGCCGCCGCGGCGGCCGGGCGCGCGGGGAAGAGGAGGAGCGCGCGCCACGGGCGCATCGGCGCCCGATGATAAGCTCGCCGTCCATGCGCGGGATCCCGGGCCAAGTGCTGGTCGTCGCGCTCGCGCTCGCCGCGATCCCCTGCGCGCTCCTCCTCCCGCGCCTGCGCTTCGACCACAACACGCGCTCGCTCCTGCGCGAGGATCCCGAGGAGGACGCCCGGGAGCAGGCCCTCGTGCGGTCCTTCGGCTCGGAGGACGTCCTCCTCGTCGCCTACGAGGCGGACGCGCTCGATCCCGAGGAGTTCGCGGAGCTCGGACGGTTCACGGGGGAGATCGCCGCGATCGGGGGGCTCGAGGAGTGCTACAGCCTCGCGAGCGACCGGGTGAGGCTCCCGCTCGGCTTCCTCCTCCGGCCGCTCGCCCGCGAGGACCTCGCCTCCCCGGCGCGACGGGAGGCGGCGCGCAAGGCGCTCGTGGGCGCGACGATCTACAAGGGGACCATCTACAGCGACGCGCTCGACGTGGTGGCGATCGCCGCCACGATCCGGCCGGGCACGCGCGAGGCGCGGGAACGGGCCGTCCGCGAGGTGCGCGAGGTCGCCCGCCGCCACGAGAAGCCGGGGCGCGTCGTGCACGTCGCGGGCGTCACCGCGCTCTCGATGGACGCATCGGAGTACGCGGTCGAGGACATGAAGCGGATCGGCGCGCTCGCGCTCGCCGTCTCGGTCGCCGTCCTCCTCGTCCTCTGCCGCTCGCTCGTGGAGACGCTCGTCGCCGCGGCCGCCACGGCCCTGCCGCCGCTCCTCGCGCTCGCGGGCGCGGCCGCGATCGGCCTCCCGGTGACGGCGCTCTCGGCCGCGCTCTTCCCCGTGCTCGCGGTCGTGGGCATCACCGGGAGCGTCCATGTGCTCTCCGCGTACGCCGAGGCGCGACGCGAGGGCGCGGGCGCGGGGGAGGCCTCGGCGCTCGTGGTCCGGCGCCTCCGGGGCCCGATCGTCCTCTCGTTCCTGACGACCGCGGCGGGGTTCCTGACCCTCGAGGCCACCGGCGTGCCCGCCTTCCGCGCCGGCGGCCGGATCGTCGCCCTCGGGATGGTCTTCGCGATCCCGGTGATCCTCCTCGGCATCCCCTCCGCGCTCGCGTGGACCCGAGCGACGCCGCACGACCGGCCGAGCCGCCTCCAGCGGGGCCTCCTGGCCGTCGCGACGTGGTCCGTCCGCCGGCACGTCGCGGTCGCGCTCGCGAGCGTGCTCGTCTGCGCGCTCGGCGCGCTCGCGCTGCCGCGGGCACGCATCCGGGTGGACGTGCTCCAGGCCTTCGAGCCGTGGAGCCGGATCGCCAGGACGTACGCGTTCCTGGAGCGGCGGCTTACCGCCACCGTGCCGGTCGACGCGGTGCTCGTGCCGCGCGAGGGCGTCCCGGTCGAGGAGGTCCTCGAGGACCTCGAGGCCTTCGCGGCCGGCGCGACGGGCGCCGGGGCGGAGAGCGCGATGAGCCTCGCGACGCTCGTCGATTTCGGCAAGCGCGCGAGCCCCGTCGGGGTCGACACGAGGGGCGCG
>DASUGR010000044.1:0-7866 GCA_036273915.1 Planctomycetota bacterium
CGAGCTCCGTGACCAATCGGGAAAACAGATCACCCTCGCGGTCGACGGGCCGATCCGGGAGGAAGACGATCCGCGGCCCTGTCCCCTCGCCGCTCACCGCCAGCGCCTCGACTTACGACCGCCGACCCCGGACGCGGGGTCCGGGCCTGCCCGCCGCAAGACATTGCCTTCGCGCCGGTTATGCACGTCACACCTGGTACGTGGTACGCCCGGAGGCTTCCGTAACTTCGCGGAGCTGGCGGGCGAGGCGGCGGGTCAGCGCGCCCTTCTCGAGCTGCCAGCGCCAGTTGCCGCGCACCTTGCCCGGCCGGTTCATCCGCGCCTCGCTCCCGAGCCCCAGGAGGTCCTGCACCGGGATGATCGCGAGGTCGGACGCCGCCAGGTGCGCCACGCGGATCATGCCCCAGTGGATGTCGCCGCCGCGGCATAGGGCGTAGCGGCGCGCGCGTTCCGTGTCCGCACCGCCCGCGCGGAACCAGCCCCGCGTCGTGTCGTTGTCGTGCGTGCCCGTGAAGACGACCGAGTTGCGCGGGAAGTAGTGCGGCCGGTCCTCCGGGTTCCATCCGAACGAGAAGTGGAGCACGCGCATCCCCGGCAGCCCGAAGCGGTCGCGCAGCGCCGCCGCCTCGGGCGTCAGGAGCCCCAGGTCCTCGGCGATCAGCGGCCGCGGGCCGAGCGCCTTCCAGACCGCCGTGAAGAAGTCTGCCCCCGGACCCCCTGCCCATCGCCCCTTGCGGCCGTCGCGCGCACGCGCGGGGATCTCCCACGCCCGCAGGAAACCGAGGAAATGGTCGATGCGCACCGCATCGAAGAGCTCGAACGCGCGCCGCAGCCGCGCGATCCACCAGCGGTATCGGCGACGCCGGAGCACGTCCCAGCGATAGTGCGGGTTCCCCCACCGCTGCCCGGTCCTGCTGAAGTAGTCCGGCGGCACTCCGGTGACCACGCGCGGCCGGCCGCGGCGGTCGAGATTGAAGAGGTCGCGGTGCGCCCACACGTCCGCGCTCTCGTGCGCGACGAAGATCGGGAGGTCGCCGATGATGCCGATGCCGCGCTCGTTCGCGTAGCGCTTGAGCGCGCCCCACTGCGCGTCGAACGCACCCTGCCGGCGGAGGTAGCGCGAGACGGCCTCCTCGGGCGCCCTCGTGCGGCGCGGCCAGCGCGGCCACGGCTTTCGGTGGAGATCGCGCAGCGCGCGGAACGTCGCGTACTCCTCGGCCCACGGCGCGTCGAGCGGCGGGCCCTCGCCGTCGACGAGCGCCTCGTTGCCGGCGAAGGCGGACAGCGCGTCGTACGGCGAATGCCGGGCCGGGGGACCCAGCGGCAGCACCTGCCACCACCGCTGCCCGGCCGCGGCAAGGAAGTCCACGAAGCGGTAGGCCTCGGGGCCGAGCTTGCCGCCGGGGAGCGAGGTCACGTGCAGGAGGAGGCCGGCCGAGCGCGGGAACACGGGCGGTCATCATAGAGAGGGGGCGCGGGGGAGAGGTAGAATGGCGGTGCCATGAGCGACACGACCACCGCCGAAGTCCAGACCCTGATCGACGAGATCCGCCCCTACCTGCAGGGGGACGGGGGCGACTGCGAGCTGATCGACTGCGACCGCGAGGACGGCACGATCCAGCTCCGCTTCGTCGGCGCGTGCGGCGGGTGCCCTTCCTCCACGGCGACCCTCAAGATGGGGATCGAGAACTTCCTCCGCGAGAAGCTGCCGTGGGTGAAGGAGGTCGTCCAGGTCTTCTAGTCGACGCAGAGGCAGGTTGAGCCGAGCTTCGTGTCGGCTTCCGACCACTGCGCCTCGAAGCGCTTCTGCACCGACGCGGCCTCCTCGTCCCTGCCGAGCGCCTTCAGGCACCGCGCGAGACCGTAGAGCGCCCAGCCGTTCTCCGGCCACGCCACGAGATCCTCGCGATAGACCTTCTCCGCCTCCTCGAAGCGCTTCGCCTTCACGAGCACCGCGCCCAGCGTGTGGCGCGTCGGCACCAGCCAGTCCGGCGGCTCCATGTAGGTCAGGGCGTCCTCGAGCTTCACCGCCTCGCGCAGCTCGCTCGCCGCGGCGTCCAGGTCCTCGCGCGCGAGCGCGATCTCGCCGGCGAGCACGCGATCCGCGATCGCGAGGACGCTACATGCCGGGTTGATCGCCATGATCGTCTCGGCCGGGATCTTCGCCGTCACGGCGCGGAACTTCGCCTGCTCCGCCAGCGCATCCTCGATCTCGTCCTTCGCCGCGAACGAGAGCCCGCGGCAGAGATGCCAGAACGCCGTGAGGATCGGCAGCTTCCCCGACGGCGCCGGCTCCCTGAGCATCTCGTCCCACTTGCCGAAGCGGATCAGCACCTCGTACTGGATCGGCAGGTAGCCATCCACGGACGCGGGGCTCGCCTCGACGAACTCCGGCGGCACGCCGGCGACCATCGCGCGGGCCTGCTCCACCGCCTTCGCGCAACGTCCCTGCATCATCGCGACCCAGGAGAGGAACTGGTGGTTGTGCGCCATGTAGATGGCGTAGAAGCCCTGCTTCGGCGAGATCTTCCGGTACGCGGCATCGGCGAGGATCGCCCTCTCGTTCGCCGCCGCCGCCTCCGCCCAACGGCCCGTCTGCACGTAGATGTGCCCGGGCATGTGGACGAGGTGGCTCGAGGCGGGCACGAGCGCGCGGAGCGTCTCCGCCGCCGCGTTCCCCTTCTCCGGGAACGGCGAGTTCTCGACCGTGTGGATGTAGAGGTGCGTCGCGCCCGGGTGGTCCGCCTGCTTCGCCATGACCTTCTCGAGCACGGCCATGACCTCCTCCGTCCGCCCCTTCGGCTTCCCGTCCTTCGTCCAGAGGTCCCACGGCTGGAGGTCCATGAGCGACTCCGCGTAGAGCGTGCCGACGTCGACGTCGTCCGGGAACTTCCCGTAGACCTCCCGCATGGCGGCCGCGTACGCCTCGTCGAGCGGCTTCCTGTCGGCGGGCTGCGGCTCCGCGTAGCGCTTCGCGAGCGCCCCGATGAGCGCCGCCTCGACCGGCGAGGCTTTCCCCGTGAGCGCGAGCGCCTTCTGGAGCGCCTCCCACGCCGCCTTCGCGCGCTCCGGCGGGACGACCGTGTTGTTGATGTGCGGGCCGTGGCAGAGCGCAATCCCCCACCACGCCATGGCGCAGTCGGGAGAGAGCGCGGCGGCCGCCTCGTACGAACGGATCGCCTCGTCGTGGTTGAAGGCGAAGGTCCAGGTCAAAGCCTGGTCGAAGTACTTCTGGGCCTCGGCCGACGCGTGGGTGACGGCGCGATGGTGGTGCCCGAGTCCTTCGAAGAGGGGCTGCTCGGCCCGCGCGGCGAGCGCGCACGCGAGCACGAGGAGGAGGGGGCAGCTCTTCCGCATGCCCTGATCGTAGCGGAGGCCGCGAGAATCACTTCCCTTCCCCTGCCCCCGGAGCCCCCTCGGACTCCTTCCCGCCGAGCTTCGAGAGCTTGCCGCGGCGCAGCAGCACGATCTCGGACGGCTGCTTCCCGAGCGCCTTCAGCACGTCGCCCGCCTGCTTCACCGGCTGCCCGTCGATCGAGATGAGGATGTCGTTGTCGCAGAGGCCGAGGCGGTCGGCCTCGCTCCTCCGCTCGACCGCGGTCACCGCGAAGCCGCGACCGTCCGCGAGGACAAGCTGCTCGCGCATGACGGGGTCGTCCACGGACATGCCCGTGATCCCCTTCTCCCTGAGCTTCTCCACCTCCTCCGCGTCCTCCATGATCACCATGCGCCCCCGCGCGTTGACGACCACGCGGGCCTGGATGTTGCCGTTGCCTCCGCCGACGTTGTTGAAGATGAGCACCTGCCGTCCCGCGATCTCCGGCTCCCTTTCCTCGGGAGGTTGGGGGGGCCGGGGGGGAAGGAGGGCCTCGATCGCGGCCTGCGCGCGGTGCCGCACCTCGGGGTCGTCCGACGCGAGCGCCCGGACGAGCGGCGCCAGCTCGCGACGGATGTGGATCGCGACGAAGCGCGACGCGGCTTCGCGCTCCTCGGCGGAGTCGCTCTTCCAGCGCCGGGTCGCCTCCTCGAGCGGCGAGTCGCCCCCGGCGAACGCGACCGTGAGCGGGAGGAGAAGGATCAGCGCGCGCATCGTGGGCCTCCGATCTGCCGTGGGCCCGGATCCGGCGGGTCCCCGCGGCCGGCGCCCGGCCGGCGCCCCGCTCGCGGCGGACCGCCTTCCGGACACGTCCTAGTGTATGCTCTTCGTGCCATGCCGATCGACCCGGAGCTCCTCGAGATCCTCGTCTGCCCCGAATCCCACCAGCCGGTGAAGCCGGCCAACCCCGAGCTTCTGGCGGCCCTGAACGTGCGGATCAAGGGCGGGGGCGTGAAGAACCACCAGGGCGATGCCGTGAGCAAACCGGTCGAGGAGGCACTCGTCCGCGAGGACGGCAAGTGCCTGTACGTGATCGAGGACGGCATCCCCAACATGCTCATCGACGAGCGCATCGACCTGTAGGCCGAGGCCCGAACGAGCGGGGCGAACCCGCCGCCGCGCCCCCGGGCCCCCTGAACCTCACAGCGCCCAGATCTCTCCGGACGCGAAGTGCGCGCGCAGCATGGCCGCGAGCTGCCCCTGGTGCCAGGCCTCGTGGCGGATCGCGAGGCGGACCTTCCCGCGCGCATCCGGCGTGAATACGCGGGCGGCCTCCTCGAACTCCCGGCCGGTGCGCTCGAGTTCCTCGCGGATGCGTTCCGGCGTCCAGCGCGGATCCCAGGCCCGGTCCTCGGCGGCGCCGCCCGCGAGCCGCGCGGTCGCCTGCGCCAGGTGGAGGAGCAGCGTGCCCGCGGCCGGGCCGTCGCCCGCGCGCTGCGCGAGCTGCTCGGGGCCGAGCCGTCCCGCGAGCGCCACGGTCGCGCGGCGGAGGTCGCGCCACGTGTCGAGGAGCTCGCTCTGCGCCGTGCGCGCGCCGCCGTCCGTCGTGATCTCCGCGACCTCGCGCAGCGGCGCGTACGAGGCGCCGCCGAGCCGCCCGAGCGGGCGGAGCTTCCACGGATCGACGGTGCCGTCCGCCGCGAGCACGTCGTCGCGCACGTGGATCGCGACGATCTCGCCGATGCAGATCCCGCTCGTCCCGATCTCGAGGACGCGGTCGAGCCTGCACTCGAGCGACACCGCGCTCTCGCCGATCCGCGGCGGCTTCACCTTCTCGCTCCTGACGGGCGTGAGCCCCGCCTCCGCGAACTCGCTCACCTCGGCCGGGTAGTCGACCGACGTCCGCACCATCCGGACGCCCGACCCCTCGCTCACGATGTTGACGACGAACTCGCGCGTCGCCTCGATGTTCTTGCGCGTGTCCTTCGCGACGCCGCCGCGGCGCCGCCCGACCGAGATCATCACCGTCGGCGGGTTGCTCGAGAGCGCCTGGAAGTAGGAGAACGGGGCCGCGTTCAGGACGCCGTCCGCGCTGATGGTCGAGGTCCACGCGATGGGCCGCGGCACGATGATCGAGATCATGAGGCGGTAGAGCTCCCTCGGGTCGAGGGCGGACGGGTCGATGAGCATGCCCCTAGAGCGTATCCGGACCCTCCGCCAGGCCTTCCGCCCCCGCCGGAGCCGCGCGGACAGGGTGGCGGGCAAGTTAGGATGCGGGGCATGTTCGTCACGCCCTACGCGGTCCGCTTCGCCGACGTCGACAACGCGGGGATCTTCTACTACCCGCGATTCTTCAACGCCTTCCACGTCGCCTTCGAGGAGTGGTGGGAGCGGGGCGTCGGGCGCGCCTACCACCTGATCACCGGGACGGACAGGATCGGCTTCCCCGCCGTCCACATCGAGTGCGACTTCAAGAAGCCCGTGACCTTCGGCGACCCGATGGAGATCCGCGTGGGCGTGAAGCGGATCGGGAAGACGTCGGTCGTCTTCCGCTACGAGATCGCGCACCGCGAGACGGGTGCGATCCACTGCTTCGCGGACATCACGAAGGCGGTCGTCGACATGAGCACGTGGAAGCCCGTCGTCCCGCCCCCCGCGATCCGGAAGGCGCTCGAGTCGATCGCGATCTGACGAGGGACGCGGGCTGCCCCCGCGCCCCCCACGCGTCGCCCCGCTAGCCGCCCTGCAGCTCGAGGAGGCTGAGCGTGTAGTCGATCGACGTCACGACCGCGTCGATGTCGATGTCCAGCGTCGAGCCGAGCCCCTGCACGGTGAAGTCGGCGTCGTAGAAGAAGTCCGGGATGTCGACCGTGCCGCTGACGTTCCCGAGGACGTTCGTGACCTTCTCGGCCGCGAGGTCGAGGTCGAACTGGACGTCGTTCGCGGTGAAGTCGAAGCCGTACTCGCCGTGGCTGACGCCGAAGTCGCCGTCGACCGTCGCGAGCACGTCGTTGATGCCGTTGTTCACCGTCGTCGCCGTGAAGTCGGCCGACGCCGCGAGCGACTGGCCGATGTTGCTGACGCCGGTGAAGAGCACGTCCGCGACGACCGTGACGTTCGTGGCCGTCGTGAGGTCGGTCACGTACGGGTCGACGTACGTCCCGTCGCCCATCGCGGTGAAGACGATCGTGAGATCGCCGGTGCCGAAGGGGAACGTGCCGTCGGGGATCGTGAGCGTCCCGGGCATGCTGCCCACGGGCGGCGTGTAGGTCGCGCCGGAGATGTCGAGGTCGCCGCGCGACGCGGCGAACGCGTACTCCGTGATCATGTGCTGCGCGTCGACCGAGATCTCGAAGTTCTGGACGAGCTCCTGGCGCGCCTCCGCGCTCAGCGCGAGATCCGCTCCGGCGCAGCCGGCCAACGAAAACAGGGCAGCAACGGCGAGTGCTCTCATCGGGCCCTCCTCAGGAAAAGGGGTACCTTTCGGATCGGCCGGAGCCAGCGGGTTCCCTTACCCGTTTTTGCGCTGCGCCCCGAAAGCGGCTAGCCTGCCCGGGTGCTGCTGGTCTGTTTCGCGACGCCTGCCGAGGGGGACCGTCTCGTAGGGGGACTGGGAGGGGGCCGGGGGAGGGTCGCGGGCCGCGAGGTGGCGCTCCTGCGGACCGGCATCGGGCCCGTCAACGCCGCGCACGCGGTCACGAACTTCCTCGCACGGGAGCGCGTCGAGGCGGTCATCTCCTGCGGGATCGGCGGCGCCTACCCGGGCGCACTCGATCTCCTCGACGTCGCCTGCGCGGAGACCGAGACCTACGCGGACCTCGGCGCGGACTCGCCGGACGGGTTCCTCGACATGGAGCGGCTCGGGTTCGCGGTGATCGAGCGAGAGCCGCCGCTCTTCAACCGCCTCCCCTTGGGTGTTTTCCCGATTCCGCGGAAGCTCGGTTTCGCGACGCGGACGACGTGCACGGGCACCGACGCGGCGGCGCGCGAGGTCGCGGCGCGCACGGGCGCGGCCGTGGAGTCGATGGAGGGCGCGGCGGTCGTGCACGTCTGCCTCCGGATGAACGTGCCGGTCGGCGAGGTGCGCGCGGTGTCGAACATGGTCGGCAACCGCGACCGCGGCGCCTGGCGCGTGCGCGAGGCCGCGGCGAAGGCGCAGGGCGCGCTGCTCGCGTGGATCGAGGCGTCCCCCTCCCCCGGCCCCCTCCCCATCCCATGATGAAGCTCGGCATCTCGCCCTGCCCGAACGACACCTTCGCCTTCCACCGCCTGATCGAGGAGGGCGGCTTCGACGTCGTGTTCGACGACGTCGAGGCGCTGAATCGGCGCGCGGAGAAGGGCGAGATCGACGTCGTCAAGGTGTCGGTCGCCGCGTACGGCCGGCTGCGGAAGGACTACGCGCTGCTGCGCGCCGGCGGGGCGGCGGGGTTCGGCGTGGGGCCGCTCGTCGTCGCGCGGGAGGCCGGGGGGGTCCGGGGGCGCGTGGCGATCCCGGGCGAGCGCACGACGGCGGCGCTGCTCTTGCGGCTGCTCGGGCGGTTCGACACGGT
>DASUGR010000045.1:0-45140 GCA_036273915.1 Planctomycetota bacterium
GCCACGAGGAGGAGCGCGGCGAGGAGCACGGTGCCCTGCACGAGCCCCGCGAGGGAGACGACGATCCAGGCGAGGATCCTGTCCTCCCCCCCGCGCCCCCCCACCCAAGGCACCGGGAGGTATCCCGCGCGTTCGAGGAAGAGCGCGAGCGCCACGGCCGCGCCGCCGAGGAGAACGATCCTCCGGGCCCACACGCGGCCGCGGGCCCGGGCCCGGCGCCGTGCCTGCGTCGCGAGGATCGCGCGAACCTCGTTCACGGGGCCCGATTCTAGCGGCTACGTTGACTTGCGGCACGAACGGCCATAGCCTTTCGGCCGGCCGCGGGGCCTTGAGCTCACATGCAGCCCGACCCGATCCGCGTCATCGCGTACTGCAGCCTGATCCTGGGCACGTTCTTCATCACGAAGAGCATCTCGATCAAGACGCCCAAGTACGTACTGCACGAGCTGCTCTCGTTCAAGGTCAACCGGAGCCGCTTCTTCCGGAAGTACATCAGCCAGCGGCTCGACTCGGTGATCGGGTTCATGTTCTGCTTCCTCGGCTTCGCGCTGCTCCTCTACCTCGAGGTGCAGGCGCTCGGCGAGGGGCCGAGCCCGTCGGGCTTCGACAACTGGTGGCTCGTCATCTCGATCACCGTGGTGGCGATCCTCGGGATCGCGCTCCTGCTCTCCCGCATCGCGCGCTTCTTCAGCAACAAGGTGTTCATCGAGAACATCCGGTTCATGATCGAGACGCACAACTACCCGCTCGAGAGCGACGAGGCGTTCGTGCTCGAGCTCGGACGCGTGATGCGCGTGCGCCGCGACGAGGAGGACACGGTCGAGTCCTACGCCGCGAAGGTGCGCGCGAAGATGCGGTTGCCGCCGGCGCCGGCGTCGCGCGCGGCCCGCGTGCCGCCCCGCCGATGATCCTCCTCGCGGCGGCCGTCGCGTACGCGCTGTCGGCGTGGATCTACTTCCGCGGCAGGTTCGCGCTCGCGGCGCTGGGCGGCGTGGCGTTCGCCGCGTTGATGGCACCCTTGGCGCTGCGATTCCTGGGGGGCCCGGGGGGCGCGGTCGCGTTCGCGCTGCTCGCGGTGGCGCCGGCGGTCTACCTCGCGGTGCACGCGGTGGACGCGCGGCGTGGGCTCTTCCTGCTGCCGACGATCTACTCGATCCCGATCGCGTTCGTGTGCGGCCTCCTGCTGTGGGTCGTGGTCGCGCTCGGCGCGCTCCTGCGGTAGCGCCCGGCGCCGCGAGGCCGCTTCACCTCCGCTTTGGTCCCGCCGTAAGCGCCCGCTAAGCCTCCGCTGCCACGATCGGCGCGGGACCAAGGACACCCAGAAAGGCGGTACGCATGATTCGGACATCGGGCCACCGGGCCATTCTTCTTCTCGCGGGCGCGCTCGCGCTCGGGCTCTCGACGTCGCCGGTCGCGGCGGGGAAGGGCAAGAAGCACGAGATCCGCTGCTCGTGCCGGGACGTCGACCCCGACGACTTCACCTGCAGGGTCGACAACAAGTACTTCCCGCTGAAGCCGGGCACGACCTACGACTACGAGAGCTCGTCGGGCGAGACCGAGGAGGTCTACGTCACCTGCGACACGAAGGAGATCCTCGGCGTCACGTGCGTCGTTGTCCACGACGTCGTGTACGACGAGGACGGGGAGTGGATCGAGGACACGTACGACTGGTACGCCCAGGACAAGTGCGGCAACGTCTGGTACTTCGGCGAGGACTCGACCGAACGCGACCCGGAGACCGGCGAGACCGACACGGAGGGCTCGTGGGAGGCGGGCGTGGACGGCGCCGAGCCGGGCATCATCATGCTCGCCTGCCCGCACAAGGGCGACACGTACCGGGAGGAATACTACGAGGGCGAGGCGGAGGACATGGCCAAGGTGAAGAGCCTGCACGCGAGCGCCAGCGTCGAGTACGGCACGTTCCACCACGTGCTGCTGACGCTCAACTTCACCGCGCTCGAGCCGGACGTCCTCGAGAAGAAGTACTACGCGAAGGGCGTGGGCCTCGTCCTCGAGGAGGAGGTGAAGGGCGGCGACGACGTCAACGAGCTCGTCGCGGTCACGTACGAGGACTGCGGCGGCGACGACTGCTGGGACGACGGCAGCTCGTGCGGCGACGGCGACGAGTGGGACGGCGACAGCTGCTCCGACTGATCCGCAGGATCTCTGTATCCGGGGGGGCGCGGGGGACCGGCCCCCAGCGCCCCCCGGGCATCCCGGCCGCGCACGGCTCCGCCCGGTCGCAGGCGACCGTCCTCGCCCTTTGCCTACTGGTACCGCTCCGGGTGGTACGGGACCGCGTTTCTGGGGAAGCCCTTCGTGAGCAACTCCTCCGCGCGCTTGATCTCCGTGTCGACGCCGTTCGCGAGATCGACGGGGTCGTAGGGCACGATCTCGTGCGGCGCCACGCCGATCCCCTCGATCCCCTTGCCGTTGTTGAAATCTCGCTTGTTCGACGCCACCGAAACGTAGAGCTGAAAGAGCCCGCTCGGCAGGTCGATCGTCGTCTTCTGCGACGACATGCCCGCGGTCGCCTCCGGCCCGATCATGTACGCGCGCCCGTCCTCCTTGAGCATCCCGGAGACCGTCTCGCCCGCGCTCCGCACGCCCGCGTCCACGATCACGACCACGGGCCCCCTGTAGGGATGAGGCCCCGCGCTCCCGTACTCCTTCCCGAACTTGAGCGTCGCGCCCCGCGGCACGAATCGCCCGAACACCGTGTCGTGGTCGCACCCGCCGCCGCCGTTCGCGCGGCAGTCGAGCACGAGGCCCGGCGGATCCCCGAGCGCCTCGAGCATCTTGTCGAGATCCTCCGGGAGCGTCTGCGGCACGTCGCGCAGGTGGATGTAGCCGTTCCCCGACGGCAGCTTCCCGTACGCGTTCCGCCCGATCACCTGGAGGTTCGCCGGGAGGAACACGGGTCCCGCCGGCGCGAGCCCGCCGTCGTTGCGCGTGAGCGTCGCCTTCTTCGTCTTCTTCGTGACCGGATGCCGGAGCTCGAGCTCCAGCGTGGAGCCCGCCGGCCCGCCGAGCCCCCAGTGGCACGCGAAGTACCGCGCGCCCTGCTCCGTCGAGAAGGAGCACGTGTCCGAAAGCTCCTCGACACGCGCGTCGAGCCACTTCGCCGCGGGCTTCCCCTCGACCTTCAGGACCTCCATCCCGAGGTCGATGCCCGCGCCCGCCCCGCTCCCCCACGCCCCCTTCACATAGACCTTCCCGCCGCTCCCGCACCAGCAGAGACCGGGCCCCTTCTCGATCGACGGCAGCGGCCACTTGAGGTCCTTCGTCTTGTCGGTCGTGAGCACCGCCGCGTGGCCGTCCCGGAGCCGCGCCACGAGCCGCACGAGGAGGACCCACTCGTCCTCGGTCGTCCGGGCGGCGGCGGCGGACTTCGCGAGGTCCTTCCTGATCTTGCCGAGCGAGATGCCCTTCGCCTCGAGCAGGCGGCCGCACTTCTTCTCGAGCGCCTCGCACGCGGCCGCGAGGTCCTGCTTGCAGATGTCGGGGGGCCCGGGGGGCGCGAGGAGGAGCGCGACGATCGTCGCGAGCATCGCCCGGCAAATCTACCTCGGAGACGCTTCGACCGGAACCTGTCGGACCCTTGCGGTACAGGGGCAGGGAATGGATGGAATTGGACCCCGGGCGGGGTTTGGCCCGGACCGGGTTTTCGTGTCGCCGTGCGGCGAGGCGCTCGGCGCCGGCGTCCGCGCACGCGGCCGACGCGCCGAGGCCGAGCGCGGGTCGCCCCGAGCGGGCGGCAGATGTTCGCACACGCGGCCCAGAGGGACCGGTTCGACGCCGCGACGACGCCGCGGCGCGCCGAGGAGCCGCCAGCGGAAGATGTTCGCATTCCCGCGCGCCCGCGGGCCCCCTTGCGCCAAGGACCCGCCCCGACGCACCGCGTCCGGCACGGCGGCGGGTCAAACGACGCGACAGCGGGCGCCGTCCGGTACCCTACGCGACCCTTGCCGCGGATCTTCCTGAGCGCCGGCGAGCCGTCGGGCGTCGCGATCGGAGCCCAGCTCATGCACACGCTCCGGGAGCGGCTTTCGGGCGACGTCTCGTTCGCGGGCCTCGGCGGGAAGGCGATGCTCGACGAGGGGCTCCGCCAGATCTACGACCCCGCGCGCACGGCCGCGATGTGGCTCTGGGGGAACCTGAAGCGCATCCCCGCCCACCGCCGCGCGCTCAAGGCGTGCATCGAGGACTGGGAGCGCGAGCGGCCCGACGTCGTGGTCACGATCGACTACCAGGCGTTCCACCTCTTCGTCGGCAAGCACGCCCGCGCCCGCGGGATCCCGGTGGTCCACTGCGTCGGCTCGCAGTTCTGGGCCCGCCGGTACTACACGCTCGAGCCGATCCGCCGCGCCTACAGCCACGTCCTCGTGATCCACGAGTTCGAGAAGGCGTACTACGACAAGGCAGGGATCCCCGCGACGTTCATCGGCCACCCGCTCTTCGAGCGGCTCCGGCCCCCGGACCCCCTCCTGCTTTCCAAGCTCGAGGCGCTCCCGCGCCCGAGGCTCGGGCTCCTGCCCGGCAGCCGCCACTCCGAGATCACGGCCTGCCTCCCGGTCATGCTCGATGCCGCGAGGCGCCTCTCCCCGCGGCCCACGCTCCTCGTCTCCGCCGGCCGGCCCGACTCGCGCGCGTTCATCGAGCGCCACGCGGCGGGCGCACACGTCGTCGAGTTCGGCACCGCCGAGGTGCTCCGCAGCAGCGACGTCGCGCTCATCACCTCCGGCTCCGCGTCGATGGAGGCGGTCTTCTACGACTGCCCCGCCGTCGTCCTCTACCGCCTATCCCCGCTCAGCTACTTCTTCGCGAAGCCGCACATCACGTGCGCGATCGCGCAGCCGAACCTCGTTGCGGGGCGCACGATCGTGCCCGAGTTCCTGCTGCCGACGCGGTCCGGCCGCCCGGTCGCCGCGGCGGCGCAGCACCTGCTCGACGACGCCTCGGCGCGCGACGCGCAGCGGCGCGAGTTCGCGGCGATCCGGGAGCGGCTGCTCAGGGGAAGGAAGCCGTCCGAGGTGGCCGCGGACGTCGTCTTGTCCTACGCGCGCGCCCAGGGCGGCAGCGGTGCGCGGTAGCTCGCGAGGAGAAGGGAGAGAAGCGCGAGGAGGGGGAGGACCCCGTCCCGCGCGAACGCGCCGCCGAAGATCCACGCGTCCTCGTCCTTGAGCTTCATCACGAGGAACCGGCCGTAGAGCGCGAGCACGAACACGATGCCCGCGTGGATGCCCATCCCGAGGTACAGCGAGCCCGTGCGCTCCCGGAGCCGGTTGAGCGCGAGGCCGAGGACGATGAGGCACGGGATCCCGAGGCCCGCCCGCTGCGGATCGGTCCACGCGTTGAGCTCCGGCAGCCGCTTCACCGCGAGCAGCGGGTCGTACACGGGGCCCGCCGGGTCCGTGCGCCCGATCGGCGCGATGAAGTGGACGACCGCGTAGAAGAACGCGCTCGCGATGCCCCCGACCGCGTCCTTGAGATAGCCCCGGAAGAAGATCTCCTCGAAAAGGCCGACGCCGATCCCCGCCCCGGCCGCGACGAGCAGATGGAGGGCGAGCGGCAGCCGGTGCGGCTCCGTCACGAGCGGCCGGCCGCCCAGCGCCCACGAGACGAGGAGGAGCAGCGCCGTCGCGGAGATCCCGACCGCGACGCCCAGAAGCGCACGCTTTTTCCGCTCCGGCCCCCGGAACCCAATCGCGCGGAGCTTTGCCGGCCACTCGCGCACCGGGCCGCGCCTGACCGCGAGCGCCACCACGAGCGCGAACTGGAACGTCCGGGTCATCACGCGGTGGAACGGCTCCTCCGGGAAGAGCACGCCGAGCGCGGGCGAGAGCGCGAGCGCGGCGAGAAACGCCGCGCCGGTGCGTACCGCGAAGTCGACGGAGGGCCTCAATGCCTTCGCTCCAGGATCGCGAGCGAGTGGCTCGCGGCGAGCAGCGGCACCGCGAGAGCGGCGTGCGCGCCGAGGAGGATCGGCACGGGCACCGTCCCGACGACGAACCGCACGTTCGACCAGAGGAACAGCAGGAGCAGCAGCTCGGCCGCGGCGCACGCGAGGAACAGCACGCGCGCGGCGTGCTTGCCGAGCCCCTCCTCGCGCCGCGTGGCCACGCACCAGATCGCGAGCAGCGCCGCGCCCCACCCGAACCAGACGGCGCGGCGCTCCCGGGGCGCCTCGCGCAGCGAGTCGAGCCCCTCCATCGCGCCGCGGAGCCCCACCTGGGCCGCCTTCCATTCCTCGCTGCTCCGGGCGCCCCCCGGGATCGCGTAGAGAACGAGCCGCCGCCCCTCGCGCACCGCCCGCGCGACGCCCTCGGGGCTCTGCGCCAGCCGCTCGTCGAGCAGCGTCATCGCGGTGACGTGGGGGCCGTACTTGTAGTCGATGACGCCGAAGAGCGACTTCTTCGCCTCGACCGCCGCCTGGACGCGCCCCTCCCCGCCGTGGATCACGCCGTTCACGACCTCCACGCCGTCGAGGCCCGCGTCGAAGATCTCCTCGATCGTCATCTCGCCCGGCACCTTGGACCACGGGTGCGCGAGGAAGAGCGCGCCCCCCTCCGCGTGGACCCGGACCGCGAGCTCCGTGAGGTGCTCGAGGCGCAGGACATGCCGCTCCTCGCGCGACGCGCCCGCCGGCGGCTCCGGCGGCAGCGGCGGCGCGGTCGTGGTGTTCACGAACACGATGTCCGGCTGCCCGTGCCACTCGTCGCCGACCACCACGACGAGCCGCGGCTCGATCGGGCCCTCATCCTCCTCGAGGCGCCGGTAGGCCTCGCGCCCCCGGAGCCCCCCCCGGATCGAGTCCTTGTCGCTGATGTTGAGCACGCGGAACCCGCGCTTCAGGTGCCAGATCACGACCTGTCTCGGCGAGAGCAGCCCCGTGCTCACGTCCGTGTGGTTGTGCAGGCTCGCGGGGACGTAGTCGGCCGCCTCGGGCCCGAGGTGGATCATGCGGCCGTCGAGGAGGGAGGAGAGGTACAGGAGCCCGACGATCGCCGGCGCCCCGAGCGCCACCGCAAGCACGGCGCGCCGCAGCGCACCCCGCACGCCCTGCGACCAGAGCCCCCGCACGAAGGCGAGGAGCACGACGCCCCCGAGGAGCCAAAGGCATCCCACCGGGCTCGCGTCCGCGGCGGCGTAGGCGAGGTCGTGGAACGGCGCGAGCAGCGTCACCTCGTCGCGGCGCGGGGCCACCACGTAGGCGAACTCGCGCGGCACCGGGCGGTCCCGGCCCGCCGTGTCGATGCTCCTGACCTCGGGCAGCGTCGCCACGCGCACCGGCGGGACGAAGCACACCGCGGCGAGCGCGCCGCAGCAGAGGAGGACCGAGCGGAGGGTCAAGCGAGCAGCTCCGCGAGGCTTCTCGCCTGCCGGTCCGCGGCGCCGCGGTGGAGCGAGAGGAGAGCGCGCCCCGCCGACGCGAGCGCCTTTCGCCGCGCCTCGTCCGCGAGCAGCGCGCGGAGCGCGGCCGCGAGCGCCGGCCCGTCCGCGACCTCGAGGCCCGCGCCGGCAGAGAGGACCTCCTCCGCCAGCCGCCGCGCCTTGCCTCGGTGGGGCCCCATGAGCACGGGCACCTCGCAGACGAGCGGCTCGATCACGTTGTGCAGGCCGACCTCCGGGGTGAAACCGCCGCCGACGTACGCGACGTCCGCCACCTCGTACGCCCGCTGCAACTCCCCCATCGTATCGAGCACGAGGACGGCCCCCGAGCCCCCCCCGGTTCGCGTCGCGGCGGCGAGCCCCCGCGCGGAGCACGCCCCGAGCAGCGGCGGCACGCGCTCCTGCCGCCGCGGCGCCACCACCGCCACCAGGTCGACGCCCTCCGCCCGGAGCGCGCGTACCGCGTCGAGCACGGGCCCCTCGTCCTCGGGGAGCGTCGACCCCGCGACCAGCACGCGCGCGCCCTCCGGGATCTTCAGCTCCGCGCGCCACGCGGGCAGCGCCGCGGCGTCCATCCGCGCCGCGCCGTCGAACTTGAGGTTGCCCCCGACGCGGACGCGCGCCACCGGGGCGCCGCGCGCCACGACGTGCCGCGCGTCGGCCTCCGACTGCATGAGCAGGAGGTCCACCCGCCCGAACACGTAGCGCCAGAACGGCCGCGGGAACGTGCGCGGGCCGGCGTGGCCGGAGGCGATCGCGACCTTCGCGCCGCGCCGCTTCGCGAGCACGACCAGGTTGGGCCAGAGGTCGGTCTCGACCATCACGTAGAGGCTCGGCCGCACGCGCCCGAGGAAGCGCCGGCAGAAGAGCGGGAGGTCGAGTGGCGAGAACGCGATCGCGTCGACCACGCCGGAGAGCCTCTTCAGGGCCATCTCCTTGCCGTAGCGCGACGTGACCGTGAAGAGGAACGGGCGCCGGGGGAGGAGATCGCGCAGCCGCCGCACGAGCGGCACCGCCGCGGCCGTCTCGCCCGCCGAGGCGGCGTGGATCCAGACGGCGCCCTCCCCCTGCGGGAAGCGCGCGAGGATCTCGGCCGGGAGGATCCCCATGCGCTCCTTGAACTGGCCGCGGTAGCGGCCCCGGAGGAGGCGCGCGACAAGCCAGAACGGGAGGCACACGAGCGCCCCCAGGTGGAGCGCGACGTTGTAGACCGCGTACCAGATGGCCGGGATTCTATCCCCTCCCTCCACCCCCCTTGCGGGCTCGGGTAGACTCCGTGTTTCGCCCCATGTGCGGCATCCTTGGCATCCTCGGTCCCGAACCCGTCGCGCCGCACATCCTGAACGGCCTCGTGACGCTCCAGCACCGCGGCCAGGATGCCGGCGGGATCGCGACCTTCTCCAGCCGGCTGAACCTGCGGAAGCGGTTCGGCCTCGTGCGCGACTCCTTCTCGGACGCGGACGTGAAGGACCTGCCCGGGCCCATCGGGATCGGGCACGTCCGGTACCCCACCGTCGGCCTCGGCGACGTGGCCGACGCGCAGCCCATGTTCGTGAACTGCCCGTACGGCATCGCGATGGCCCACAACGGCAACGTCACGAACTTCTCGGCGCTCTGCAAGGATCTCGAGGCGCACGAGCACCGCCAGATCAACTCGTCCTGCGACGTCGAGGTCATCCTCAACGTGTTCGCGGACGGGCTGGCGCGGGCGCAGGAGCTGCCCTTCTTCGACGCCTGCGCCGAGGCGGCGCGGGCCGTCTATGCCCGGGTGAAGGGCTCCTACAGCGTCGTCGCCGCGGTCCACCAGCGCGGCCTCGTGGCGCTGCGGGACCCCTTCGGGATCAAGCCGATCGTCTACGGCCGGAAGGGCGACCTCCATGTCGTCGCGAGCGAGTCGTGCGTGCTCGACGCGCTCGGCGCGGAGATCGTCCGCGACCTGAAGCCGGGCGAGGTCTTCTTCATCGACCTCGACGGGAACGTCAAGAGCCGCCAGGTGGCGCCGCCGAACCACCACCCGTGCGTGTTCGAGTACATCTACTTCGCGCGCCCCGACTCGCTCATCGACGACATCAGCGTCTACAAGACGCGGCTCCGGCTCGGGAAGCACCTGGCCGAGCTCGTCCGCGCGCGCGGGCTCGAGCCGGACGTGGTGATCCCGGTGCCGGACTCCGCGCGCCCGGCGGCGCAGGCCGCAGCCGAGGAGCTCGGCGTGAAGCTGCGCGAGGGGCTCCTCAAGAACCGCTACATCGGCCGCACGTTCATCATGCCGAGCCAAGCCGAGCGCCGCCGCTCCGTCCGCCACAAGTACTCGCCGATGCGCCTCGAGATCGAGGGCAAGAAGGTCCTCATCGTGGACGACTCGATCGTCCGCGGCACGACGCTCAAGGGGCTCATCCAGATGGTGCGCGACGCGGGCGCGAAACAGGTCTACGTCGCGAGCTCCTGCCCGCCGATCCGCCACCCCTGCGTGTACGGGATCGACATGAGCGTGCGCGGCGAATTCGTGGCGGACGGCCGCGACGAGCGCGAGATCGAGCGCCTCATCGGCGCCGACGCGTTGGTCTACGCGACGATCCCGGGCATGCTCCACGCCGCCAGCGTGGGGAACCCGGGGATCCGGCACTTCTGCAAGGCGTGCATGGACGGCAACTACCCGACCGGGGACGTGACCGAGGCGACGCTGCAGGAGATCGAGTCGGAGCGGCTCAAGTCGCACACCGAGATCGAGGCGGCCAAGGCCCCGTAGCCCCCGTCGCCTCGAACGAAAACGGGCAGCCGCATCGGGCTGCCCGTCGTCGTTTCGTTTGCGGACTACTTCTGGAAATGCGCGGAGTTGATCTCGATGTATTTCTGCCACTCCTCGGGCACGTCGGCCTCGGGGAAGATGGCCGTCACCGGGCAGACCGGCTCGCACGCCCCGCAGTCGATGCAGGTGTCCGGGTCGATGTAGAGCTGCTTGCCCTCCTTGCCCTCGGGGTAGCCGTCCCGCGGCTGGATGCAGTCGACCGGGCACTCCTCGACGCACGCCTTGTCGCAAACCCCGACGCAGGGCTCGCAGATGATGTAAGCCATGAATCCCTCCTGCTAGTGGCTGAAGATTATCTAACCCAGATCGGCCGCGCAAACTCCCGGCCCGGAATTCACTCCTTCTCCCGGGTGAGCTTTACGGGGCTCGCAATGTCCTTGAGCCCCGAGGGGAAATCCTGCGGGACCCCTTCGACGGTCTCCCGGATCTTGCCGCGGGCCCGCGCCGAGAACGCCCGGACGCCGAGCTGCGCGGGCTCCCACCCCTCGGCCGCGACGATGACCCGGTAGGAGCCCGGCTGGAGGAACGGGGCGGCGATCCGGCCGTCGGGCGTCCGGTCCAGGCGGAAGCACCGAAGGACGTCGCCGAAGTCCTCGTCGTCCGCGACGACCCCGCGGAACCGGCCGTTCGCGGCGACGTCCCGCATGTCGATCCCCTGCGGGGTCAGGAACCGGACGTGCGCGCCCAAGACCGGCTCCCCGTCGCCGGTGACGAGGACCGCCGCCTCGGCCGGCTCCTCCACCGCGACCTCGCCGCCGTCGGCGACCGCGACCGGGAACCCCGGGACCGCCGCAGCCAGCAGCACCGGCCCCTCGGGGACGCCGTCGAGCACGTAGGTGCCGTCCGCGTCGAGTGGGGCGACGCACGGCGCGCGCAGGGGGTTCCCGTCGAGGAGCGCCACGAAGCCCCGCGGGGCCGGCGTGTCGTGGGGCGAGGGCGCGGCGCCCGGGCGCTCGATCCACGTCCGGAGCACGACCTTGCCGCGGATCGTGCGGCCCGGCAGGACCTTGACGACAGGGGGTTCCGGGGGCGGTGCCGTGGACACGTCGACGACCGCGCCGCCCGTGCCGACGAACCCCGGCGCCGCGATCTCGACGACGTAGCGGCCCACCGGCAGGTCGTCGATCACGACCCCCGACGCGCGCGACGGCAGCGCGCGCGAGAGCTTGAGCCCGGTCGCGCCCTCCGCGAGGAGCGTCGCCCGCGCGAGCGTGCGCTCGCCCGGGTCGAGCGCGATCCGGAGCGTCCCCGCGCGCTCGAGCTGGACCTTCACCTCCGTCCCGGGCGCGGCCTTCCGCTCCGTGAAGGGAAGGTGAGGATCCGCGACGAGGCCCCGGCAGCCCGGGCCGGGCACGAACGTGACCGCGAGCCGCGGCGGGCCGCGCGGGAGCGGGTCGAGCCGGAACGCGCCGTCCTCGCCCGTGACCGCGCGGCGAGAGGCCGCCTCGACGACGACGCCGGGAAGCGGCTTGCTGTCCGCGTCGAACACGAACCCCTTGAGCTCGCGGTCGGCGGGCGGCGGCGTGCAGACGAGCTCGATCTCCCTTGTCTCCCGGGCGGCGAGCGTGACCGAGGTCCCGGTCTCGTCGACGTCCTGGACCCAGAGGATGCGGTCGCCGGGATCGAGCCCCGTGAACTCAAAGCGACCCTGCCGGTCGGCGCGGCACGTGAGCGTGCCCTCGGGCCCTTGGGAGACGACGGTGCTGCCCCCCGGCCCCCCCTGAATCCTCCCGCGGAGCGTCGCCCCCGGCTCGAGCGCGATCTTCCCGAGCCTGAGCGTGAGCCCCGCCTCCAGCGCCTCGAACGTCTCGGTGCGCGCCGGACGGAGGCCTGGCCCCTTCGCGAGGATCGCGTAGCGCTGGCCCGGCACGAGCCCGTCGAACCGCCCCGGCCCGCGCGCGGGGACGAAGTTCGCGCGGAGCCGCGGCTCCTCGAGCGCCTCCTCGTACCATTCGGGCAGGAGGATGCACTCGCCCGGCGCGTCGAGCGTGACCGCCGAGCCGGGCGCGAGCTCCATGTCCGTGCGCGCACGCTCCGCGAACGGGTCGAAGAGGACGCGCTGGAGCCGGTCGGCGAAGCCCGGCGCGCTCACGCGGAGGGAGACCACGCCGCCGCGGAAGCCCGCGACCGCGAAGTTGCCCTGCGCGTCGGTCGTCGTCGCGCGGCGCGTCGGGAGGCCGTCCGCGAGGACCTCGACCGCCGCGCCGGCGACCGGCCCCTGCGGGCCGGTGACCACGCCGCTGATCTCGAGGCCGGGGTCGAGCGGGACCTCGATCGTCGTCGGTCCCGCGACGCGGACCCAGCGCTCGGCGCTCGAGACATACGCGGGGTGGTCGACGACGATCCGGTGCATCCCTTCGGGCAGCAGCAGCGGCGGCGCGAGCGAGAGGCCGCTCGTCCAGACGCGCGCGCCGAGCTCGGTCTTCAGGTCGACGCGGTGGGCGCGCCGCGCGGTGAGCGTGACGTCGAAGCCCTTGGCGCCGTCGGCGACCGCGCGCACGCCGTGGACGACGTCGCTCGCGGTGCGGTCGCCCTCGGCGCGGAGGTCGTACGCACCGGGATCGAGCCCCTCGACCAGCGCGGCGCCGCCGGCGACGGGCGCCCGCGCGACCGCGAGGCCGTCCTTGTAGGCGACGACCTCGCGCGCCGCGCCGTCGACGCGGACGCGGATGGTGCCGGGCGGCGCGGCGAGAAGCGCGAGGAGGATCGCTACGAGCACGGGACTCCGAAGGTATCAGACGCCTAGGGGGTCCGGGGGCGTGCGCGGTCACCTGATCCAGGGGTCGGGCCAGAACGGGTCGATCCTGCCCCATCCGTCGAGCCCGTGGACCTCGCCGTTGCCGTTCGTAAACTCGATCCAGAAGCCGTCGGATGCGTCCGGAACGAAGCCGCTGACGTCGGCAACGCTCGGCTCCGGGGCCGGGCTCTCCGCGGCGACTACGCGCTTGCCATGGGCGGCGTAGCAGAGCCGCACGGAGCGCCAGTCCTCGTCGTGCTCGCGGAAGTAGGCGAGGCGGTAGGTGACGCGGCGACCGACGGGGAGGAGCGCGCCCCGGTACACGGGCTCGCGCGCGAGGGTCCGCGTGCAGACGGGGAGTATCTCGCCGGTGCGCCGGTGCTCGGTCGTCGTCTGATCGTCGACGGACGGCAGGTAGCGGCGCGCGGCGCGTTCGTCGACGAGGCCGACGGCCGTCAGCACGCGGAGCACGGGTCGCCGCACGGCGAGGAACCGGTCCGCGGGGCCGTCGGCGGGAGCCTCGTTCGGAGGGAGCGCGACCTGGAGCGTCGCGGCGCCGAGCGCCAGGATCGCCCCGGCGCCGAGGAGTGTGGCGACGACGCGCACGGGTTCATCATAGGCGGCCCTCGCGACCGGTTGAGGCGGACGGACGACGGCGCGCGGGTTCCGCGCCGATGTCTGGGGGGTCCCGGGGCCCGAATCCGCGGCCGGCCGTTCGAGTAGCATTCCATTGGGACATGCGGAAGGCGGCGCGCGTCTGCTTGCGGATGTACGCGGGCGAGGGTCCCGCGCTGCCGGTCATCGTCATCGTCTGCGGACTCACGCTCGTGTACGAGACCTGGTTCTTCCCCCTCGGATGGGGTGCCACGGCACGCCCCCGCGAGTGGCAGCTTGACCACTGGCTGCTCCTCGTGCTCGGCACCAGCTACGCGGTGTGGAGCTTCCTGCGGGCGCGGGGCACGGTGGATCCCGGGGCAGGCCTCTGGTTCGTGCTCGCCGCGTACGGCCTCTGGATGCGCCTCCTGTGCTTCGTGATCCTCTTCGGTTTCCTGCCGTCGTGGGGCGACCGAAGCATGGGCGAGGACTTCGCCGGCCATCCGGGCGGCTTCTTCATCAAGGTCCACCGGTACGGCGGGCTGCTCGCCTTCGCGATGGGGCTCGGGATGGTCGCGTGGTGCAGCCGCCCGATCACCGGGCGAGGGGATAGGGCAGGAAGCGCGCCTCCCTGAGGTTCCTGTGGGGCGGAGGGGGCAGCACGAGCGCGGCCGGAGGATGCCCCGCCTTGCGGATCTCGTTCTCGGCCGCGACCACGTACTTGACCGGCACCTCAGGATCGGCTTCGATCCGCGCCGGCGGCGAGGAACGGATCCAGCCCGCGAGCTCCCTCAGGTCGTCCGTCTCGCGGCCATCCCACACGTAGCGCGCGCGGGTCGCCACGTGCGCGGTGTGGCGCGGAACGCCGTCGTCCCACGAAGACCTCATCGGAGGCCACATCATGTCGCGGTACCCGGTCGCGAGAATGCGCAACGCGGGGCCATCGGCACCCGTGATGGGAGCCGGGAGCGCGAGAGCGGGCCAGTACTCGCGGCTGTAGTCCGCGTCGAGATCGCGCGCCTCTCCTTGCGACCTGGCGAAACGCTCGACGAGGATAAGCACCTTCGCGTGTCCTTGCTCCGCGGCGAGAACGCCGAGCCATCCGAGGAACAGGAACGGGACATCCTGGTCGAGCCGGAGCAGGACGTCGCAGTCCCGATAGCGCTCCAAAAACTCCCCCACCTCAGCGAGGCAAACGGTGCGCTGCTTCCACACGATGGCGCCAGCGATGTCGATCGTCAAGATCACGCGGGAACGGTCGGAGTGCGGCGCGTCGTAGAACGACTCGCCCTCGGACGCGACCGGCAGGGTCAGCTCGGTCAAGTCCTTCTGGTTGAATCCGGTGTAGGCGGAGAACGGCCGGATCGCGGCCATCGCGCGCATCCGGAGCCCGGTCGTGCCGAGCAACGCCAGCGCCGCGAACGCGGCCGCGCCGAGCCGGATCCCGCGCGGCAGCGGCCGGCCGAGCGCCAAGATCGCGCCCAAGAGCGCGAGCGTCCCGAGGAACACGAGCCACTCGAAGTCGAGCGAGGTCCGGATCACCCACGCCGCGATGCCCGGTGCCACGGCGAGAGCGATGGTCGCGTACGAGATGGCCTTGCTCATGGTCCCGCCGCCGCGCTCGGCATCCAGACCGCGATTGATTCCAGGCGTGCGGCCCGCTGCCGCATCTTCCCCAAGGTACCCGAGACGCGGGCTCCGCGGGCCCTGGGTCGTGGCGGCCTCGAGTCCGCGAGCGACATCGACGTTTCCCCGGAACGCGTCGGCCCCCTCCCGTATGTTGCTATGGAATGGATGGAATCCGGGAAACTGGGAGGGCCCTCGTCCGCGCCGCGCGGGCGCAGGGGGCCGTGGATCTCGCGTTCGGCGAGGCGCTCCTCCGTCTCTTCGTCGGACGGCGGCTCCTCGAGGCCGGCTATGCGGCGAGGCGCGACTACGCCCGCGAGCGGCTCGGCATCCCCGCCCGGACGATGTACGACGCCTTCGATCTCGCGCGCGCGTGCCGTGGGTGCAGGATCCTCCAGAAGGCGGTGCTCGCGGGCCTCGTGTCGCCCTGCCACGCGCGCACGATCGCGCCGGTGGTCGCGTCCAACGAGGCGGCGTGGACCGCGCTGGCCATGACGGCGACGGTGCGCGAGCTTCGCGCGGCGGTGCGCGCCGCCGGCAAGGAGCCGCCCGAGGAATACGACACCGAGAGCCTGCGGGTGCGGATGGCGCCCGCACAGCAGGACCGCTTCGACGCGGCCTTGAAGCTCGCGGACGAGACGCTCGGCGGCGGCGCGCCGCGATGGCAGTGCCTCGAGGCGCTCGCGCAGGAGTACCTCTCCGAGCACGGCACGGAGAGCGACGTGGAGGGGGTCCGGGGGCCGGAGTCGGGGGAGACGCCGGGCACGGACGCGGAGTTGCCGCCCCCGGAGCCCCCCTCGATGCCCCTGCCGGAGGCGATCGCACGGCACCTCGCCGTAATCGACGAGGCCGAGGCGCTCTTCAAGGAAGGCGCACCCGAGACCGCCGACCCGAAGGAGCTCGACGCCTTCGCGCTGCGGCTCCTGAAGGCCAGGAAGGAGCACGACACCGTCGTCGGCGAGCTCGGACGCCGGTTCGTCGACGCGCGCGGCTGGCTCGCGGCCGGATGCGCGACCCTCGACGAGTACTGCACCGAGCGGCTCGGCATGAGCCCGCGCCTCTTCCGCCAGCGGGTCTGGCTCGAGCGGAAGATGTTCGCACACCCGCCGCTGCGCGAGGCGGTCGCTTCGGAGCGGCTCACCTACTCGAAAGCTCTTCTCGTCGCCCGGGACGCCACGCCGGAGACGATCGGGGGCCTCATCGAACGCGCGGTGGGGACGACTTGGCACCAGACGGCGCGCGAGGCGACCGAACGCGATGACCTGCGCAATCGCGCAAGGGGCGTGAAGCGGCTTTGGGGGCCGGTCGACGTGATGACCACGGTCGCCGCCGCGATCCGCTGCGCGCAGCGGAGGGCAAGGGCCGAGGGCCGTGAGATCGGCCGGGGGGCGGCGCTCCTCGACATCGCCGACCACTTCGCGTCCGTGTGGGCGAGGCACCGGCTCCGGCGGAGTCCGAAGGCGAGGCTTGAGGTGCTCCGGCGCAGCAACGGCAGGTGCCAGGTGCCCGGCTGCTCCATGCCGGGCCGCCACGTGCACCACATCCGCTACCGCTCTCGCGGCGGCGCGAGGGAGCCGTGGAACGAGACGCTCCTCTGCGTCGGGCACCACCTGCACGGCATTCACGGGGGGCACCTGACCGTAACGGGCCGCGCCGGAGAGCGCCTCGTCTGGACGTTCCGCAACGGCGAGATCTGGGTCACCGAGGGCGACGACGACGTGCGGCGCGGGGGCGGCCCCGCAGACCCCGTCGGGACCGCCGCGGGCGGCGCTGCCGCGGCCGGTGCCGACACTGCCGGGGCAGGTCGCGTCTCCGAGCCCGAGCCCCCGGTGTACGGCCGCCGCGCGACAGGGGAGGTATCTATCGCGGCCGCCGCGTGACGCAGGTCAATCGAGCTCGCGTGCGGCGCGTCCGGGGGACGCGCGACGCGACCCGGGGCGGGCCCGACACCGCTTCCTACGCGGGGCGCGCTGTCTTCCCGCCCGCGAGCGCGCGCAGCCGCCGGATCCGCTCCTCGATCGGGGGGTGCGACGCGAAGGGCGAGTTGAGATCCTGGTGCAGCCGGAAGGGGTTCACGATGTAGAGGTGCTGCGTCCCGCGGTTCGCCGTGTCGAGCCGGATCCCCGACCCGCCGAGCTTTTCGAGCGCGTCCGCCAGCGCGCCAGGGTTGCGCGTCATCGCCGCGCCGGTCGCGTCCGCCAGGTACTCGCGTTGCCGCGACACCGCGAACTGGATCATCGTCGCGAAGAGCGGCGCGAGCACGGCGCAGAGCACGGCGATCAGGACGATCACCCCCTCCCCCTTGCCCCCTCCCCTCCGGCCGCCGCCGAAGCGCCGGAACCGCATGCTGCGCAGGTACCAGTCGGCGAGGATCGCAACGCTCCCGACCATCACCGCCATGAGGATCATCACGCGGGTGTCGTAGTTCCCGATGTGCGCCATCTCGTGCGCGACGACCCCCTGGAGCTCCTCGCGCGTTAGCTTCTGCCGGAGGCCGCGCGTGACCGCGACCACGGACTCCTCGGGCCTGATCCCGGCCGCGAACGCGTTCATCGCGTCGGTCTCGATCAGGTAGACCCTGGGCTTCGGGAGCCCCGATGCGATCGCCATCTCCTCGACCACGTTGACGAGCTCGCGGTCCTCCTCGCGGGAGACCTCGCGCGCGCCCGCCGTCGCGAGCACGATCGAGCTCCCCTCGAACCACGCGACCAGCGAGAGGATGATCCCGATCACCACCGCGGCCGCCATGCCCCCCCACGGCGTCACGCCGGACGCGCGTGCGAGGACCGCGCCGAGCGCGACCAGGAAGAGCACAGACAAGGCGATCAGGATGACCGATCGCCGCCGGTTCCGGTCGATGTGGTCGAAGAGGCCTAGGTCCATGTTCGGGCCGCTGCAGCCGACGGCCTCCGGCCGCGGCTGAGCGGCCGGCCTTCCCTTAGAAAGATACCTTCGGGGCCTCGCGCTCCGCGGGGTTCTCGAGCTCGAAGAACTCCATCGGCGGGAAGTCGCCGAAGTTCTTCACCATGTTCGTCGGCACCTGCTCGAGCTTCGTGTTGTAGCGGCGGACCGAGTCGTTGTAGTGCTGGCGGGAGAACGCGATCCGGTTCTCCGTCGAGGTGAGCTCCTCCTGGAGCTTCAGCATGTTCTGGTTCGCCTTGAGGTCCGGATACGCCTCCGACAGCGCGAAGAACTGACGCAGCGCGCCCGTGAGCATGTTCTCGGCCGCGCCGACGGCCGCGGGGCCCTTCGCGGGGTCAGCGGTGACCGCGACCGCCGCGTTGCGCGCCTGGATGACGCGCTCGAGCGTCTCCCTCTCGTGCTTCATGTAGCCCTTCGCCGTCTCGACGAGGTTCGGGATCAGGTCGTGGCGGCGCTTCAGCTGGACGTCGATCTGCGCCCACGCCTCCTTCGCAATGTTCTTCAGTCGGACGAGGCCGTTGTAGAGCCCGACGAACCAGAAGGCGACGAGGACGACGGCGATGAGCGCGATCCAGCCCGCGGGAAAGGCGAGAAGTGTCATGCGGGCAGTGTACCCAATCGCCCCCGTGGCTATTCGGAGGGGCCCGGGGAACCGCTACTGCGCGGTGCGGTGCTCGTCCTTCGGGCTGTTGGCGTGCAGGAAGCCCTGCGCGCTGCCGCGGTACTCCTTCGGCAGAACGCCGACGACGGAGTCCATGGCGCCCCAGAGCATCGGGCCGGACTTGCTGCGGGAGATCGAGGCCTCGAGCTGGCCGCCGTCGGGCGCGAAGTAGACGACCGCGAGCAGGACACCCGCGCAGATGAGGCCTGCCTTCGCCGCGCCGAAGAACCCGCCCATCAGCCGGTCGTAGGCGCCGAGGTCGAGCTTGTCGAACGTCTTCTTCGCGAGCCAGCCGACGAAGGCCGCGACGAGGATCGAGAGGACGAGGATCACGCCGAACGCGATCTCGCCGTTGTGCCCGGTCGCGATGTGGCGGTCGAGGACCCGGCGGAAGGCGTCGTGGTAGCTTGCGGAGAGGTAGAGTCCCCCGAACAGACCGGCCACGCCGGTGAACTGGGAGACGAATCCCCGCACGCACCCCAAGGCCAGACCGACGGCAAGGATGCCCAGGACGAACGCGTCGATGACGCTCATACCTCTCTCTGCCCGCCACCATTGTATCGGCTTTCGCACCCCCCGCGACTGAAGTGGGTTCCCCCCCGCCTCCCCCCTTCCTCCTCATGCTCCGGCGCGGGATCGCCCGGCGGTGCCCCGTCTGCGGGCGGGGACGCATCTTCCGCGGTCTCTTCCGGCTCCGCCGGTGCTGTCCCTCCTGCGGCTGGGTGGTCGAGCGGGAGCCGGGGACGGTCACGGGCCCGATGTACCTCGTGTCGGTGCTCACGCTGCCGTTTGCCGCGTTCCTGTTCGCGCTGTTCTGGCTTTGTACGGATTGGACGCCCGCCGTGCAGGTGGTGGTCGGGATCCCGGTGATCGTCGTCTTCTGCGCCGTCGCGCTGGTCGCCGCGAAGGGCGCCTGGGCCGCGATCGAGTACTTCACGGACGTTAGGTCCGGCGACGCGTTCCGCGCGGGCTACCGGGAGCGGGCGTTCCGGGCGGCGGATCAGGAGGGGGACCGGGGGCCGGACTCGAGGATCGACCCCGCGATGTGACGGTAGAGCGAGGACCGGTACACGATGCCCACCACCTTGCCGCCTTCGATCACGGGGAGGCTCTTCACCTTGCGGCTCACGATCCGGTCGGCAGCCTCGAAGAGGTCGTCGCCGGGCGCGAGCGTCACCGGGCCGCGCGTCATCACGTCGCGCACCCTCACCTTCGCCGCCCACGCCGCCAGCGCCCGGTAGTCCTCCGTGCGGATCCGGCGCTGCCCGGCGGTCCGGTCGGCGAGGTCGCGCACGAAATAGGGGAAGAGGATCTCCCCCACCACGTCGGACTGCGTGAGCACGCCCGCGAGGCTGTCCCCGCTGTCGAGCACGACGACGCACTTGATCCCGATCTCGTCCTCGACGAGCGGGCAGTCGCGCAGGTGCCCCATCGCCTCGAGCAGCGTGGCGTCCTCGTGGACGACCTCGAACTCGCGCGTCATGATGTCGGCGACGGTCACGGGTGTCTCCTTGCTCGGCGCGTCGGCGCGCGGGGCTGCGACGGATCTTCGCGTCATGACGGACCCTATGCAACCGGGGGGCCGGATTCCAGCGGGAGAACGACGGTGAACGTGGAACCCCTCCCGGGCTCGCTCTCCACCTCGATCCTCCCCCCGTGCTCCTCCACGATGTCTTTCGAGATCGTGAGCCCGTATCCCGTGCCCTTCTCCCCCTTGGTGGTGAAGAGAAGCTCGAAGATCCGGCCCATGTTCTCGGGAGGGATTCCTATCCCGCTGTCCCGGAAGGCGACGCGCAGCGTGGAATCCCGCGCGCGAGCCTCCACGACCAGCTTCCCCCCCTCCGGCATGGCGTCGCGGGCGTTCGTGATGAGGTTGAGGAACACCTGCGAGAGGCGGCCGGCGTCGCCGCGCACCGCGTGGCGCCCGGGTTCGCACGAGACGGCCATCTCGATGCCGTGCCGGTAGAGGTCGTGCCGCATGAGCGCGTGCAGGTCGGCGATGATCGCGCAGGGATCGACGCCGGTCACGGGGCGGACGGCGGCGCGCGCGAAGCCGCGGAGCTGCCCGATGAGGTCTGTCGTGCGACGCAGCGCGTCCCGCATCACGCCCGCGCCGCGCTGCAGCTCGTCCTTGCCGATCGCGTCGCCCTTGCCGAGGCGCTGGAGCACCGCGTCGAGGTACTGCGAGACCCCGGAGATGGGGTTCATGATCTCGTGCACCATCATCGCGGTGAGGCGCCCCACGCCGGCCTGCACCTCCTGCTCCTTGAGGAGCTGGCGCATGCGGCGCCGCTGGCTCAGGTCCTGCATGTACCCGGTGAACCCGACGTGCTCGCCCAGGTGGTCCTGCGTCACGACGCGCTCGTCGAAGACCGGGAGCATCGTGCCGTCCTTCCGTCGGGCCTCGCCCTCTGCCGCGGTGCGGCCCTCGTGCCGGCAGAGGTCGAGCCAGTAGAGCGTGTCGTACCCGGGCCCGTAGACCTCGGCGATGCTCCTCCCGACGATCTCGCGCGACGCACAGCCGAGCATCCGCTCGAGATGCCGGTTGAACGACGTGATGCGCCCGGTCGCGTCGAGCGTGTAGATGCCGACCGGCACGGTCAGGTAGATCTGGCGCAGCTCCTCGGTGCGGCGGCGCACCTCCCGGTCGAGCTCGGCGTTGAGCGACTCGAGGCGCTTCTGGAGATCCTCGATGCGGAGCATCGCCTCCACGCGCGCGCGGAGCTCCTGCTGCGCGACCGGCTTCGTCACGTACTCGTCCCCGCCCGCAGCGAGGCCCTTGACGAGGCTCCGCGTGTCGCGGTGATGCCCGGTCACGAGGATGATCGGGATGGTGCGCGTCTCCTCGAGCGACCGCAGCCGCCGGCACACCTCGAACCCGTCCATGCCGGGCATCTCGACGTCGAGCAGGATGCAGTTGGGCCGCTGCGCGCGCGCGTGCGAGATCGCCTCCTCGCCCGTGCCCGCCTCGGTCACGTCGTACCCGTCGAGCAGGAGGCGGAGGGAGTAGCGGCTGTCCGCGTTGTCGTCGACGATCAGGATGCGTTTCACGGCGTTCGCGTGGTCGCCCAGGGGGCTTTTCGACGGCGATTGTTCCACAAGGCGCGAGCGACGGGACGGGGGAAAGGGCGCGGGAAATCCCCCGCCCCGGGGGCCGGGCGCGGGTAGACTCTGCGGCAGCGATAGCGTCGCGGCGGGCGGGCGCCGTAGGTACGCGGTTTGTGTTGCCATGCCGAAGATGCGGAATGCCACCGTCCTCGTCATCGACGACGATCCGGCCCTCCGGCTCGGGCTCGGCGAGACGCTCAGGCTCTTTGGGTACCGGGTGGACGAGGCCGACAGCCTCGCCGCCGGGCGAGAGTGGCTCCGCCGGCCACCGCCCGCGGCGGTGCTCCTGGACCTCCAGCTCACGGACGGCCTCGGCCTCGAGTTGCTGCCCCACCTGAAGGACGGCTGGCCGGACGTGCCCGTGATCATGATGACGGCGCACGGGTCGATCGACACGGCCGTGAAGGCGATGCAGCACGGCGCCTACAGCTACCTGCAGAAGCCCTTCCACACCGAGGAGCTGAAGCTCGTGCTCTCGCAGGCGATCGAGAACAGCCGGCTCCGCTGGCAGGCGGAGGACCGGCAGCGGCGGCGCGCCGAGGAGTTCAGCTTCGAGAAGATCGTGGCGCGAAGCACCGCGATGAAGCGCGTGCTCGACCAGGCGGGCAAGGTGGCCGAGTCGCCCGCGTCGACCGTGCTCCTACTCGGCGAGAGCGGCACCGGCAAGGGGCTCGTCGCGCGCGCGATCCACTACGCCTCGGACCGCGCGAGCGCGCCCTTCCTCACCGTGACCTGCTCGGCCATCCCGGAGCCGCTGCTCGAGGCAGAGCTCCTCGGCCACGAGAAGGGCGCGTTCACGGACGCGAAGGCCCGCCGCCGCGGCGTGTTCGAGGCCGCGGACGGCGGTACCGTGTTCCTCGACGAGATCGGGGACATGCCCCTTGCGCTCCAGGCGAAGCTCCTGGGCGTTCTCGAGGACCGCTCGTTCAGCCGCATCGGGTCCACCGAGACGATCCAGGTGGACGTGCGGATCATCGCGGCGACCCACCGCGACCTCGACCGCCACGTCGCCGACGGCCGCTTCCGCGAGGATCTGCTCTACCGCCTCCGCGTGGTGCCGATCGTGATCCCGCCGCTCCGCGAGCGCACGAGCGACATCATCCCGCTCGCCGAGAGCTACGTGCACCACTTCAACCGTGAGTTCGGCCGCGGCGTGGAGGGGTTCGCGCCCACCGCGGAGGAGATGCTCAAGGGCCACCCGTGGCCCGGCAACGTGCGCGAGCTCCGGAACGTGATCGAGCGGGCGCTCCTCTTCACGCGCCACACGCAGCTCGAGGCGGAGGACCTGATGCTGGACCCCGGCTACCGGCCGCGGGCGCCCTCGTCCGCCACGGCCCCGCAGGGGGCAGGAGGGGAGGCGTTCACGCTCCCGGCGGACGGCGTCAAGCTGGACGAGCTGGAGAACGATCTCGTCCGCCAGGCGATGGAGCGCGCGCAGGGCAACAAGAGCCGCGCGGCGAAAATCCTCGGAATTTCACGCGACCAGATCCGCTATCGCCTCGAGAAGATGGGCGAGAGCTGACCCCGCGCGCGAAGGACCTGCAAATCGCGCGCGAAGGACTCCGGCGCGCCAAGCGGTGGTACGGTGTCGCGGACCGCGCGTGACCGCCGGAGGCCGCGCGGCGTCGCGATGCGCCGGGATGTCGGTACGCCGCGTGCACGGTCCGGGAAGGAGGGTTGGTGCGCGACCTCTATGCCGTCGTTCTCGCGGGGGGGTCCGGTCGCCGCCTCGCGGCGGTCACGGAGCGCCTCACGGGCCGGCCGACGCCGAAGCAGTATTGCGCGTTCGGCAGCCGGCGTACGCTGCTTCAGGAGACACTCGGCCGCTTGGTCCCCCTGGCCCCCCCGGATCGCACCACGGTGGTGGTGCTCGAATCGCACCTCGGGATGGCGGGCGAGCAGCTGGCCCCGTTCCCGGAGACGACGGTCCTCGCACAGCCGCGGGACTGCGGCACCGGCGTGGGCCTGCTGCGCGCGCTCGTCCACGTCCTCGGCCGCGACCCGCGGGCGCTCGTGCTGGTGAGCCCGTCCGACCACGGCATCCGCGATCACCCGACGTTCGAGCGGGGGATCGCCGCCGCCTGCGCCGCCGCCGACCTCGCGTCCGCGGTGCTCCTCGGCGTCGAGGCGGACGAGCCGCGTACCGACTACGGCTGGATCGTGCCCGGCGCAGAGGTCGCGCCCGGCGTCCGGCGCGTCCTCGCCTTCGTGGAGAAGCCCGGTCCCGAGCAAGCCGAGGATCTCGCCGCGCGCGGGGGGCTCTTCAGCACGATGGTGCTCGTGGCGCGCGTGCGGGCGCTGCTCGGCCTCTTCGAGCGCGCGCGGCCCGGCCTCGTCGCGCTGTTCGAGGCGGTCGAGGCGCTCCCGCCGCCGGCACGCGAGATCCACCTGCGCCGCGCGTACGCGCTCGGCGCCTCCTGCGACTTCTCGCGGGACATCCTGGCGGGCGCCACGGACCTCGCCGTGGTCCACTGGCCCGCCGGGCTCGGCTGGACGGACCTCGGGACCCCCGAGCGCCTCGCGCGCTGGCTGGGGCGCGACGCGGCAGCCCCGCGCGAGCACACGCACGCCTGATCACCCCGCCTTCGGGAACACGAGCACCGCGCCCTTCGCCTTCCGCGCGAGGAACTCGGAGACGCTCCCGAGCATCAGCCGGTCGAAGCCGCGGCGCCCGTGGGTCTGCGCGGCGACGACGTGCGGAGCGAGCCTCTTCTCGAGCTCGACCAGCCCCTCGCCGGGGCGCCCCGTCGTCACCTCGACCGAGCTCTTGAGGTCGGGCCTCGCGACGATCTGCCGGAGCCGCTCGGTCGCCGCCTCGACGAGCCGCGGCACGTCGGGCTGCGGGAGCGCGAACTCCGAGCCGTACGCCGAGGGCGAGTAGTACCAGGACTCCACCACGTGCGTGTGGATGATCTCGTCGCCCTTCGCCAGCAGCTCCGAGGCGCGCTCCGCGAGCCGCGCCGGGTCGTCGATCAGGTCGTGCGCGACGAGCATCCGGAGCGGCTCGCCGACCTGCGGCATCGTGGCCCCCTTGGTCACCATCACGGGCACGCCCGCCGTGCGCAGCGTGTGCTCCGCCACGCTCCCGAGCAGCATGTGCGAGACGCCAGTCCGTCCGCGCGTCGCCATGCACACGAGGGCCGGCTTCACGCGCCGGATCAGGTCGAGGACGCCGTCGCGCGCGTTCGCGGCATCGCACGTCTCGACCGAGAGCAGGCGCAGCTTGTCCACGTGCCTCTCGGCGAGCGCGCGCAGCGAGGCCTCGTCGTCCTCCTTCACCCACTGCGCGAGCCGTTCGGCGCTCTCCCGGCCGCGGCTGAACTCCCGCAGGACGTCGGCGCGCGTGTGGACGAAGCCGACGGCGACTCTCGCCTGGAGCCGGCGCGCGACCGCATTGGCCAGATCGACGCCCGCCATCGCGTTCGAGGAGAGATCCGTGAGGGCGAGGATGCGGTCGATGCTGCTCATGCGCGAATAGCCACCAAAGCGCGTGCCGGTCCGCGCGGGGGCGAAGGGGAGGGGTTCCGGGGAGGGGAGCGCGCGGATTTCCGCACCCCTTCATGGACGGGGGTCGCGGGGGCGGACTGCGACGGGTTTGGCAGACGGCGTGCATCCCCGGCTGTCGGAAGGAGATCTCCGATGCCGCTCCTCGCCCGTGACGTGATGACGACCGAGCTGATCACCGTGACCCCCGCGACGCCGCTGTCGGAATTCGCGCGGATCTGCACCGAGGACGGGATCTCCGGGTGCCCGGTGACGCGCGCGGACGGCGCGCTCTGCGGGATCGTGAGCAAGACCGACCTCCTGAACAGGCTGCTCGACGAGCATCCGCGTCACGGGGCGACGCGAGAGTTCCCGGTGTGGGACGAGGATGTCCGGCAGGTCGGCGACATCATGACGGAGAGCGTCCTGACCGTCGGCCCGACGACGCCGCTCGCGGAGATCGCGGAGCGGATGGCGCGGGACCGGATCCATCGCGTCGTGGTGATGGATCGCGACAAGTTGGTCGGCATCGTGACGTCGATCGACCTCCTCTCGCACTTCCCGCGTAAGGCGTAGCCCGCCGAAGCTCTCGCGCGGAGCCGCGCCTCTCCCGCCGGAGCCTTCGCGAAGGCGGGGGCCGCCTCATCTGCCGGCGAGGCGCGCGAGCGCCTGCTCGAGATCCGCGCGCTTCACCGGCTTCAGGAAGTACGCGGCCACGTCCAGATCGTGCGCGCGTGCCCTGTGGGCGCGGTCCTGGTAGCCGGTGACCACGATCACGGGCACCGGGCGTTCCGCGCGGATCCGTTCCACCGCGTCGAGCCCGTCCATGTCGGGCATCTTGATGTCGGTGATGATCGCGTCGGGCGCCACGCGGCGGCACATCTCGACGAGCCCGGCCCCGCTCGAGGCAACGGCGACGAGCTCGTGACCCAGCAGCGGGAGGATCCGCCCGAAGTACTCGCGCATGTCGGGCTCATCGTCCGCGACCGCGATGCGAAGGCGCCGGACGCCGGTCACGCCGGCGGCGCTCCGCTCTTCGCCGAGGGCTCGACCGGCTGCCCGGGAGAGGCGCCGCGCGGGACGGTGAGCTCAAGCGCGACCCCGGGAAGCGGCCCTTTCGTCAACGCGGCCCGTCCGCCGTGCGCGTCGACGATGCGGCGGACGATCGCGAGGCCGAGGCCCGTCCCTTGGGTCTTCGTGGTGAAGAAGGGCTGGAAGATCCGCCCTTCGTGACCGGGCGGGAAGCCGGGGCCGTCGTCGTTGACGACGAGCACGACCGCCGGGGTCCCGTCGTACTCGGCGGCGCGGGCGAGGATCGCGATCCTGCCCTCGTCGCCGCACGCGGCGATGGCGTTCTCGAAGAGGTTCCGGAAGACCTGGCCGAACGCGAACGGGTCGACGTCGCAGTGGAGGTCGAGCCCCTCGGTCTGGTCCTCGAGCTCGATGGACCGGCCCTCGCGCCGCAGGGCGAGATCGGTCCAGGCGGCGCCCCACAGCCGGCGCAGGTCGCAGGTGCGCCGCTCGAGCTGGATCGGCCTCGCGTAGCTGCGCACCTCCTCGTAGAGCTGCCCGAGGTACTCCTGCGCGGCCTGGATCCGCTTGGCGTAGTCGAGCGCCTGCGGCCGGTCGCCGATCTCCATCTCGAGCATCTCGAGGCAGGCCTGCATCCGCTGGAGCGCGTTCCGGCTCTCGTGCGCGAGGCCGGTGATCATCTGGCCGATCCCGGCGAGCCGCTCCGACTGGAGCAGCTTCTCCTGGGCCGCACGCAGCTCCGTCACGTCCTGGCCCACGCTGAGCACGCCCGCGGCCCGGCCCTCCGCGTCCCTGAGCGTCTTCGCCCACCACGCGATCTCCCGCTCTTGGCCGTCCTTCGTGACGATCGGGTTGATGTTGCCGCGTGCCTCGCGGTCCTCGAGCGTGCGTCCGAACACCTGCCGGGTCCGGCCCGCGTCGCGGCGCGGGGCGAACGTCGCGAACCAGTCCTTCCCCACCACATCCTCGAGGCGGTAGCCGGAGAGCCGTTCCATGTACGGGTTGAACCGGACGATCCGGCCGTTCGGGTCGAGAACGAGGACGATCGCCTGCGCGGTCTCGATGAGGCTCTCCGCGAAGTCGCGCTCCTGCCGCAGCTCCTCGGCCGCCTTCTTGCGGGCGGTGATGTCCCGGATGAACCCCGCAAAGACGCGCCGCCCCTCGAGGACGACCTCGCTGACGGCGAGGTCGAGCGGGAAGTGGGTCCCGTCCTTCCTCCTCCCCTCGACCTCGCGGCCGATGCCGATGATCCTCCGCTCGCCCGTCTCGAGGTAGTGGCGCAGGTATCCGTCGTGGAGCTCGTGGTGCGGCGGGGGCATCAGCATCTTGACGTTCTTCCCGACGACCTCGTCCTCGCGGTACTGGAACAGCCGGAGCGCCGCCTCGTTGACCATCTCGATCGTCCCCCGCTCGTCGATCGTGAGGATGCCGTCGACCGCGGACCGGAGGATCCCGTCCACGAGCTTCCGGTAGCGCTCCTCGCTCCGGCGCAGGGTGTCGTCGCCCACGCGCGGCGCCCTGCGGGAGGCCACCCAGAGGGCCGCGAACCCGACCGCCGCCGCGCACGCGCCGGCGGCCACGAACGGGGGGTGGACGAAGAACGCGGCGCACGCGACCGCGAGCGCGAGAAGGATCCACGGCCACGCGGCGCGATCCATGCCGCGGGGATTCTACCGTGCCCCCCGCACCCCCCTGCACCTGCGGTAGAGTGGCGCGCCATGTCCCACTGGCTGAAGGAGCACGAGGAACTGATCCTCTGGCTCTTCGGCCTCTCCGTGGCCACCGTCGTCGCCGCCATCTCGCTCCTCCCGGTGCTCCTCGCGCGCATGCCCGAGGACTACTTCGTGCGCGAGGGACCGCCGCCCGAGAGCTGGCGCGGCCGCCACCCCGCGGTCCGCCTCGCGCTGCGCGTCGCGAAGAACGCCCTCGGCGTGGCTCTCGTGCTCATCGGGATCCCGCTCGTGCCCCTGCCGGGCCAGGGGATCGTGACGATCCTTCTGGGCCTCGCGCTCGTCGATTTCCCGGGCAAGCGGCGCCTCGAACTCCGGATCGTCCGCATCCCCGGCGTGCTCCGCGCCGTGAACTGGATGCGCCGCCGCGCGCATCGGCCGCCGCTCCGGGTGGATGGGGTGGGGCCGGGGGAGGGGACGCGCGATCCGGCACAGCCCCGGGCCTGAGCGTGCCCCGCGAGCCCCCGGGGAGGCAAGGCCCGCGGATTGCGGGAGCATAGGGGAATGGGAGGTGAGCGATGAAGGCCAGGAATCTCATGACCAAGGATGTGGCGTCGTGCGGCCCCGACGACCCGATGGCCACCGCCGCGCGCATCATGTGGGAGCGCGACTGCGGCATCGTGCCGGTCGTGGACGGCGACGGCCGGCCCGTTGGCGTGGTCACCGACCGCGACCTGTGCATGGCCGCCCTCACGCGCAACGAGCCGCTCTCGCGCATGGCCGTCCGCGACGCGATGGCGAGGGATCTCGTCACGTGCCGCGAGGACGACGACGAGGAGAGGGTGCACGGCGCGATGCGGAAGCGCCAGGTGCGGCGCCTGCCGGTCCTCGGCGACGACGGGCGGCTGGTCGGGATGATCTCGCTCAACGACCTCATCCTCGCGGCGGCCGGCAAGGGCGGCGCGGAGAGGCGCCAGCACGAGTTGGCGAGGACGGCGGCCGAGATCTCGCGCCACCGCGAGGTCGCCGCGGCGGTGTAGGCGTGGAGGCCCGCACCTTCGACCACGGGGCCGACATCGGCGTCCTGGGCGAGGGGCGAACGATCGGGGAGGCCTTCGCGGGCGCGGCCCGCGCGATGTTCTCGGTCATCGTGGACCTCAAGGGCGTCGTGCCGCGGGAGTCCGTCGCGATCTCGTGCGAGGCCACCGACAAGGAGCTGCTCCTCGTCCGATGGCTCAACGCGTTGCTCGCCGAGGCGGACCTGCGCGGGACGGTGTTTTGCGAATTCGAGGTGCGCCTTCGCGAGGGCGGGCTCGACGGGACGGCGCGCGGCGAGCCGTTCGAAAGGGGCCGGCACGTGCCCGGCGTGGAGGTGAAGGGCGCGACCCTGACGGAACTGAGGGTGGCCCGCGAGGGCGGGCTCTGGCGCGCGCAGACGGTGGTGGACGTATGAGAACCGACGACCTTCTTCCCGTCGCCCCCGCGGTCCGGGAGATCCCGAGGCACGGCGACATGCGCGTGCCGGTGCGCTTCACCGGCGGCGACCAGCTGCTCGCCGACATGGACGAGAAGGTGCGCGAGCAGATCCTCAACGTCTCCCGCCTGCCGGGCATCGTCGGCTGCGCCTGCTGCATGCCCGACGCGCACTGGGGCTACGGCTTCCCGATCGGCGGCGTCGCCGCGTTCGACGCCGAGGAGGGCGGCGTCCTCTCCGTCGGGGGCGTGGGCTTCGACATCTCTTGCGGCGTGCGGCTCTACCACACCGGGCTCACCGAAGCCCAGGTGCAGCCGGCAAAGGAGGTCCTCGCGGACGACCTCTTCCGCGCCGTGCCGAGCGGCGTGGGGTCGGAGGGCAAGATCCACCTGGAGATCGAGGGGATCGAGGAGGTGCTGCGCGAGGGGGCGCGCTGGGCCGTTGCGCAGGGATACGGTCCCGAGGCGGAGCTCGAGTTCGTCGAGGAGAACGGCCGTATCGCGGGCGCCGACCCGGCGATGGTGTCCCACGTGGCGAAGCGGCGCCAGCGCGCGGAAATGGGGACGCTCGGATCGGGCAACCACTACCTCGAGGTGCAGGTGGTGGAGCGCATCGAGGACGAGCCGGCCGCCCGCGCCTACGGCATCCGGGTGGGCGACGTGGTCGTGATGATCCACTGCGGGTCGCGCGCGCTCGGCCACCAGATCGGCACCGACTACCTCGTCACGCTGGCGGAGGCGGCGAAACGCCACGGCATCCCCTACCCCGACCGCGAGCTCGCCTGCGCGCCGATCCGATCGCCGGAGGGCCAGCGCTACTACGCGGCCGTCTGCTGCGGCGTCAACTGCGCGCTCGCGAACCGGCAGGTGATCGGCGGCCTCGTGCGCCAGGTCCTCGAGCGGCGGTTCCCGGGGTCGAACCCGCGGCTGATCTACGACGTCTCGCACAACACCTGCAAGCTCGAGGAGCACAAGGTGGACGGGCGCACGCGGCTCCTCCACGTCCACCGGAAGGGGGCCACGCGGGCGTGGGGCCCCGGGCACCCGGGCCTCGTGCCCCGCTACCGCGAGGTGGGCCAGCCGGTCTTCATCGGCGGCACGATGGGGACGCGCAGCTGGATCCTCCGCGGCACGTCGCTCGCCGAGGAGCGGAGCTTCAGCTCGACCTGCCACGGAGCGGGCCGCGCGATGAGCCGCCACGAGGCCATGCGCCGGTGGACGGCCTCAGAGGTGCGGCAGGATCTCGCGGCGCGCGGGATCACGCTCCGCGCGGCCAGCAAGCGCGGCGTCGTCGAGGAGGCGCCGGGCGCCTACAAGGACGTGGAGAGCGTGGTCGACGGCGCGCACGTGGCGGGCATCTCGGCCAAGGTCGCGCGCCTCCGCCCCATCGCGTGCGTGAAGGGTTGACATGAGGGGGGGCTCCGGGGGCCGCCCCTCCTTGCCCCCCGGCCCCCTCTTCCTCCCCTTCCTTGTGGAGGCGACCGCGCGCCCCTAGCATGGGCCCCAGGGAGGGCGCGATGAAGCTCAAGGCCTTGGCGAGAGACATCATGACGGCGGACCTGCTCACCGTCACGCCCGCGACGACGCTGACGCAGTTCGCCCGCGTCCTGATGGAGGACGAGATTTCCGGGTGCCCCGTGGTCACGGTCGACGGCCGGCTGGTCGGCATCGCGGGCAAGACGGACCTCCTCGCGAGGCTCCTCGAGGGCCGCCACGACTTCGCGTCGAGCCCGGACTTCCGGGGACTTCTCGGGCTCGGCGAGGAGGGGCTCGTGGCCGCCGGCTCCGCCCAGGACTCGGAGGAGGAGGTCTTCGGCACGGTCGAGGACATCATGCAGCCGAACCCGGTGACCGTGCTGCCCGACGCGACCGTGCTCGAGGTCACGCGCCTGCTCGCCGAGCACCGCATCCACCGCGTGATCGTGGTCGAGAAGGGGAGGCTCTTGGGCATCATCACGTCGCTCGACGTGATCGCCCACATCGCGAGCGGCGAGTAGGACGCGAGAGGGCGCCCCACCATCGTGAAGCGCCCTCCCCGGCGCGCAAGCGCGCCGCAATCGCGGCCTGGCCCTCGAGGCCTCCCTCGGCTCCCTACTTGGCCTTCACCTCGATCTTCTTGGCCTTCGCCTCGGCATGCTTCGGCAGCGTGATCGTGAGGAGGCCCGCCTTGCTCGTCGCGTCGACGTGCTCGGCATCGACCGAGATCGGGAGGGTGAAGGAGCGCGTGAACTTGCCGCCCGCGATCTCGCGGCGGTACCACGTCTTGCCCTTCTCCTCCCTCTCGAACTTCTTCTCGCCGCGGATCGTCAGCGTGTCGCCGACGACGGAGATCTCGATCTCCTTGGGCTCGAGGCCCGGGATCTCGGCCGTGACCACCACCGTCTCGGGCGTCTCGACGACGTTGACGGCGGGCCACCACTCGAAGCCGGGCTCCTCGGCGGTCGGGACGAAGTCGAGGAGACGGTTCATCTGCCGCCTCAGGCCGGTCAGCGTGGGAAACTCGTCCCACTCGCGGGGAATCAGCTTCATGGAAACCCTCCTTTTCGGGCCGCTCCTGGACGCTCGATCCCAAGGGCCGCAAAGCGCGTTCCCGTGGGGGATTTTCTAGCCCGACCCGCGCAGGAGGCGGCCAACCGTCGCGAATTCCTCGGAGAGGAGCTCGAGCACGTCGTCGAGCGCGAGAAGTCCCGCGAGGCATCCCGCGCGATCCACCACGGCGAGGCGTCTCACCCGCGTCTCCGCCATCCGGACGAGCGCGTCCTCGATGGGGAGATCCTCGGGCACGCTCACGACCGGCGCGGCCATGATCGTCTCCACGCTCGTGCGCGCGGCGTCGCGCCCCTCGGCGATGCAGTGGAACATCAGGTCGCGGTCGGTGACGAAGCCCTTGGGCCGCCGGTCGCCGCCGAGCACGACGAGCGTGCCCACGCCCTCGGTGACCATCCGGCGCGCGGCCTCGCGCGCGGTTTCCCCCGGCCCGACGACCTGGACGGTGCGTGCGGCGATCCTTCCGGCGGACATGCGCGACATTCGCGCAACCCGCGTGCCCGCGGAACGGCAGTTGCGCCGCGAAGGGCATGCAGATCCCCGTCGAGATCACCTTCCGCGACCTCCCCCGGTGGGAGAAGGCGGAGGACGAGGTCCGGAAGCGCGCTGCCGAGCTGGAACGCTACTTCGACCGCATCACGAGCTGCCGCGTGCTGATCGAGGCGCCCCACCTCCACCAGCAGAAGGGGCAGATCTACCACGTGCGCGTCGACCTCACGGTCCCGGGCCGCGAGATCGTGGTGAAGCGCGACCCCGCGGACAGAAAGCTGCACGAGGACCTCTACGTCGCGATCCGCGACGCGTTCCGCGCTGCGCGACGGCAGCTCCAGGACTACGTCCGCGAGCGCCGCGGCCTCGTGAAGGCGCACGACACGCCGCCGCACGGCCGGGTGACGAAGCTCTTCGCCGAGGAGGGCTACGGCTTCCTCGAGACGCCGGACGGCGAGGAGGTCTACTTCCACCGGAACGCCGTGCACGAGGGCTTCGACGAGCTCGCGGTCGGGAGCGAGGTCCGGTACACGGAAGAGGAGGGGGACCGGGGGCCGCAGGCGACGTCGGTGCGCCTCGTCGGCCGCCACCACCACCTCACGTAGGAATCGCGCCGAACCCGATGACCAACCACGTCGCGAAGACCGGGAACGACACGACGGCGAGCGTGCCGGCGAACCCCGGCCGGCGTCGGTCGCGTACCGAGAGGCCGCGCGAGATCGCGTGCGGCCGTCCAGAGCGTGTAGAGCTGGAGCGGCGGGAGAAGGAAGCCGAGCAACGCCGCGCGGCCGGCTCCTCGGGCTCTTCGGGCGCGGTCTCGCGCCGGGCCTCGAGGATCTCCCGCGCGCGGAGCGCGTCCCCCTCGGCCACCTGGAGCTTGATGCCCGGGCGTACAACCAATCCATGGCGACGGTCTGGCGGTCCGCCACGACGACATGGATTCCCTGCGCGAGCATTCCGTCCCAGCAGTCCGCCTCGAGGGCGTTGTCGTACGAGGCCACCGTGACGGGCGTCACGTCCATGGGAACACTCTGCCGCCCGCAGGCCTGCCCGATTCCGCGTCTCTGCGATGAATCACCCCCCCCGGAAGCGCTCGCGCATGTGCCGAACGTGATCCCCCTCCCAGTACGCACGTCCACACCGCGCGCACCGCCAGAACCGGTTGCAGCTCTCCCGCACGCGTGCCGGCACGTCGACGTCCCCCGCCGCCGCCTCGACGAGAGGCTCGTTGCAGACGGGGCAGCGCGTGAACGCGCGGGCGAGCAGGTCGAGGCCGTAGCGGCCCACGAGGAACCGCAGCTGCTCCTTCGGATCGTGGCTCGGCAGGAGGCACGCGACGCCGCCCGCGCGCTCGGCCAGCGCGCGATCGAGCGTCAGGAGCACGCGCCCCTCCTCGCGGCAGCGGGCGACGAGCGTCGCGTCCCCGATCGCCCGCTCCCACGCCGCGTCGTATCCGGCCGCGCGCAGCCAACGCGCGAGGCGTCGCAGGTGGTCATCGCAGAAGAAGCGCGGCGTGTCGCTCATGGCCGCTTCGGCACCATGCTAGGCTCGCTCCGCTCGCATGTCCTCCCCCGTGCCCCCTCCCGTCATGACCAACCGCGTCGAGATCCGCGTCGAGGACCTCCGCAAGGCCTTCCGCGGCCACGCCGTCCTGAAGGGGATCGACCTCGAGGTCCCGCGGGGCGACCTCTTGGCGATCGTCGGCGCCTCGGGCTGCGGCAAGACGGTGCTCCTCCACCACATCATCGCGCACCTGAGGCCCGATAGCGGCCGTGTGCTCGTCGCGGACCATGAGCAGGAGGGCGCGCCGCTCGTCGACCTCGGAAAGCTCGACGAGGAGGGCCTCGATCACATCCGGCGCCACGACGCGGTCGTCTTCCAGAGGAACGCGCTCTTCAGCGCGACGGTCTACGAGAACATCGCGCTCTGGCTGCGCGAGATCCAGCGGATGGACGAGGACGCGATCCGCGCGCGGGTGCGCGAGGCGCTCGATGCGGTGGGGTTCCGGGGAGACGAGAGCGTGATCTCAAAGGACCGCTCCGAGCTCTCGGGCGGGATGGCGAAGCGCGTGGCGCTCGCGCGCGCGCTCGCGATGAGGCCCTACACGGTCTTCTTCGACGAGCCGACGACGGGGCTCGACCCGATCAACGCGGCGCAGATCCACGACCTGATCCGCGAGACGCACGACGAGAAGGGCCCGGTCGAGCGCACCACGGTCATCATCACGCACGACAAGGACCTGCTCCTGCGCCTTGCGCCCCGGGTCGTCATGCTCCACGAGGGCCGCGTGCACTTCGACGGGCCCTACACGGAGTTCGAGGAGTCCGACCTGCCGGCCGTACGGCCCTACCTCGAGGCGATGCCGAGCCTGCACCACGACATGACGCGCGCGGTTGCGACGTAGGCCTCCGGCAGCGCCCGGCGTCACCGCAACGCGACGAGCGCCAGCAGCACGAGCGCGACGCCGAGGAAGAAGAGGACGCGTTCCGTGTGCGTCACGCGGTCGCTGTAGCCCACGTCGAGCGACCAGCCCGGTCCCGCGCGCCGAGGCCGGAGCAGGAGGCTCGCCGCCACGAGCGCGAGGCCCGCGAGGAAGACGGCCCAGAAGAGCATCAGAACACCTCCACGGCGCCCTCGAGGATCCGGCGCCACATCCCGCCCGCATCGCGGAGCCGCTCCCGGAGGATCTCCGCGACGGCGGGCGACAGCTCCCCGACGGGCCTCCCGCGCGTGCGCAGGCGCACCTCCGCCAGCGACGGCTCTGCAACGGGCGCGCCGATCCGGCTCACGAGACGGCACTCCGCGGACGCCACGTCCGGGAGCGCGACGAGGTCGAGCGCGACGTCACCCGCGAGGATGTTGTAGAGCTTCCCCACGTGCGAGACGGGGTTCTTCCCCGCGGCCGCCTCGAGGCTCATCGGCCGGTCGAACGTGATGAGGCCGTTCACGCGGTTCCCGCGCCCCACCTCGCCGTCGTCCCCGGCCTCGGCGGACGTCCCGGTCACGGTCAGGTAGACCTGCCCATTGGCCTCGTCGTCGGCCGCGTTCGCGAAGAGGAGCAGGTCCTCGCCCGCGAGCGCGCGGCCGCCGCCCGCGGACCACGCCCCGAGAAACGCCGCGCGCGCCCTGGCCTCGAGCGCGCGCTTCGCGTCCCGGTACGCGGCGAGGTCCGGGAGGTGCCTGCCCACCATCGCGCAGGCGAGCGTCACCTCGACCCGCCGCCCCGAACGGACGCCCATCACCTTCACGTCCTCGCCGCACTCGGGGTGGAGGTCCCGCGCCGCCGTCGCGTTCAGCGCGCGTTCGAGCCCCTTCACGCCGCGCTCGAGGGGTGTCAACGGCGCGAAGCCGATGCCGCACGACGTGTCGTTGGCGAAGGGCGCGCCGGCCCGGCCGAACAGCTCGACGAGCTCGCTCGAACCGGGACGGACGAGGCATCGGATGCGGACGTGGCGCTCCGGGTCGAGCCCGCGGACGTTTCGCGAGAGCCACGCGCGGCAGGTCCTGGTCGCGATCTCGGCGACGGGCACGCGAACGCCCTTCCACTCGAGCACGGCCCGGCCGGCGAGCACGATCTCGATCGGCTCCAGGACCTCGCCGCCGCCGAACGCCGGCCGCGCGCGCCCCGCGACGAGCAGCAGCTTGTCCACGTTGTGGTGGAGCGGCGCGCCGAACCGCTCGACGTAGTGGCGCAGGAGCGCGCGGCTCAGCTCCTCCGCCAGCGCGTCGCAGATCGTGTCCGGATGACCGAGCCCCTTGCGCTCGACCGCCTCGACGGCCCCCTCGTCCGGCACGCGCGCGAGCGGCGCGACGACGAGTTCCATCCGCGCCTCAGCGGAGGTCGCCGGCGGCGCCCTCCTCCTCGCGGCCCGGATCCTGCATGGTCTCGTGGTGCTCAAGGGACTCGAGGCACTCCTCGGAGCAGAAGTGCAGGATGTCCCCGTTGTCCATCTCGTAGGTCAGGGCCTTGTCCTTCTCGATCTCGGTGCCGCAGTAGTCGCAGTGGATGCGCATGTTCAGCCCTCCTTCCCGGGCCCCTCGGGCTGGACCCCGGGCAGCTTGCACGTGAGGATGCGCCTCCGGCCCTCGTCGTCGAAGGAGCGCTCGACCTGCGCGTGCCGGCTCCGCCGGAGCGCGTCGGCGATCCGCTGGGCGAGCTTCTCTCCCCGGGTCTCGATGGCGAGCCCGCCGGCGAAGGGGGTGACGGCGAGAACCTCCGCGTCCTTCCCGTGCCGCGTCTCGTCCTTCTGGCATCGAGCCGCCAGGTTCCTGATCTCCTCCTCGAGGTGAGGCGGAAGGGGTCCGGGGACCTCGACGAGGCCCAACATCCACCCCGCCCCCTCCTGGTGCCGCTTCCGCGCGAGCCCTTGTTCGCGGTCGTCCCGGAAATAGCGACTCTCCGGCGAGCGGCCGTGGCTCTCTTTCTTCTGATCCATGCGATTCAGATCCGCAAACCCGGGGCCGCCGCCGCCCCCGGAACCCCCCTCCATCCGCCCGGAACGACGCCGTCCCCCCGCCCCGGGCAGGCCGAAAACGCGCGCAGGATTCCCCGTTGTCGAAGGGCCTACAGCTCCTTCGTCACGACGTGGACCGACGGGTCGTCGCCGCGTCCGACGACGAAGCCCAGGTTCTTCATCAGGTGGAACATGCGCGTGTTCGACGCGAGGACCTCGCCCTGCATGGCGGAGAGCCCGCGCTCGCGGGCCACGCGCATGAGCTCGGTCATGAGGCGGGACGCGATCCCCTTGCCCTGCCACTCGTCCCCGATCACGACCGCGAACTCGCACGTCCGCCGGTCCGGGTTCGCCACGTAGCGCGCGACGCCAAGCTCGGTCTCCTGCCCGTCGCGCACGACGCAGGCGACGAACGCCATTTCGCGGTCGTAGTCGATCTGGGTGAAGCGGACGAGCATCTCCGGCGTGAGCTCCGCGAGCGTCCGCATGAACCGGAAGTACCGCGACTCCGGCGAGAGCTTGCGAACGAACGCCTGCTCGAGCTCGGCGTCCTCGGGCCGGATCGGGCGGATCGTGACATCGGTGCCGTCCGGCAGCTGCCAGCGCGTCAGGAGGTCCGCCGGATACGGATGGATCGCCATGTGGCCGTACGGCCCCCTGGGCGCGCCCGGGAATTCGACGACCACGCGCGCGTCGAGCGCGACGACGCCGTTCTCGTCCGCCACGAGCGGGTTGATGTCGAGCTCGCGCACGTGCGGCAGTTCGCACACGAGTTCCGAGACGCGCAGGAGCACGTCGACCACGGCTTCCCCGTCCGCCGCGGGCTGTCCGCGGAAGGGGCCGAGGAGCTCCCCGGCACGCGTCCGCGCGATGAGGTCCGCCGCGATGAAGCCGTTGAGCGGCGGCAGCGCGACCGCGTGGTCGCGCAGGATCTCGACCGCGGTGCCGCCGGCGCCGAATCCGATGACCGGGCCGAAGACGGGGTCGCGCGCGACGCCGACGAGAAGCTCGCGGCCGTGCCGGCGCTTGACCATGCGCTCGATCGTGACGCCGGGGATCCGCGCGTCCGGGACGTGCGCGCGCGTCTCTTCCGCCATCTCCGCGTAGGCGCGCCGCACGTCGGCCGCCGTGCGGATGTCGAGCCGAACCCCGCCGACGTCCGACTTGTGCGTCACGTCGGGCGAGTCGATCTTCATCGCGACCGGGAAGCCGAGCGACTCTGCCGCGACGAGCGCCTCCGCGGGGCTTGCGGCGCGGACGGCGGTCGCCACGGGGATGCGAAACGCCGTCAGGAGCGCCTTCGACTCGGTCACCGAGAGCGTCGTCCGTCCCTCGTCGAGCGCGTTCTCGACGAGCAGGCGCGCGCCCTCGACGTCCGGCTCGACGCTCCGCGAACGGGGGCCCGGCGTCTGCAGGAGGAGCCGCTGGTTCTCGCGGTAGCTCGCGAGGTAGCCGAAGGCCTCGACCGCCGCCTCGGGGCCCTCGAAGGAGGGCACACCGGACCGCGCGAAGCGCGCGCGCGCCTCCGCGACGTGGGCGCCGCCCATCCAGCACGCGAGCAGCGGCTTCTCGCCGGCCCCCGCCGCCGCGAGGACGGCCTCCGCGGCGCTGGTCGGGTCGGTCATCGCCTGCGGCGTGAGGATCGCGACGACCCCGTCGACCTGCGGGTCCGCGAGGCACGCGGCGACCGCCCCGCGATACCGGTCGGGCGTCGCGTCTCCCAGGATGTCCACCGGGTTGCCGTGGGACCAGAAGGCCGGGAGCTGCGCGTCGAGGCTCGCGGTCGTCGCCGCCGAGAGCTCGGCGAGCCGCACCGGCAGCTCCGCCGCGCGGTCGGCGGCGAGCACGCCGGGGCCGCCCGCGTTCGTCACGATCGCGAGCCGGTTCCCGCGGACGCGGGTGTGCGTCGCGAGCAGCTCGGCGGCGGCGAAGAGCTGTTCGACCGTGAAGGCCCTCACGGCCCCCGCACGCCGCAGCGCGGCGTCGAACGCGTCGTCGCCGCCGACGATCGCGCCCGTGTGCGAGCGCGCGGCCTTCGACCCCTCCGCGTGGCGCCCCGCCTTGACGACGACGGTCGGCTTCAGGCGGGCGGCCACGCGGAGCCCGCTCATGAACCGGCGCGGGTGCCGCACGCCCTCGACGTAGAGGAGGATCCCCTTGGTCGCCGGGTCGAGCGCGAGGTAGTCGAGCACGTCGCCGAAGTCCACGTCGGCGGCGTCGCCGATCGAGACCACCGCGCTGAACCCGACGCGCCGGTCAAGGGCCCAGTCGAGGATCGCGGTGCAGAGCGCGCCCGACTGCGACACGAGCGCGAGCGAGCCCGGCCGGGCGCCGCCGCGCCCGAACGTCGCGTTCAGCTTCGCGTCCGGCCGCAGGAAGCCGAGGCAGTTGGGGCCGAGGAGGCGGATGCCGAAGCGCCGCGCCTCACGGAGCAGATCCGCCTCGCGCTCCTCCCCCCCGGACCCCCCCTCCTCGAATCCCGCGGAGAGGACGACCGCGCAAGGGACGCCGTGCTCGCCGCAGTCGACGAGCACGGAGGGGACGGTCGCCGCCGGCGTGGCGATGACGGCGACGTCGACGGCGCGGTCCACCTCCGCGAGCGACGCGAAGGAAGTGCGCCCGCACACCTCGCGGCGGCTCGTGTTGATCGGGTAGAGGGCGCCCTCGAACCCGCCCTCGAGGATGTTTGCGAACACGCGGCCGCCGGCGGACGACGCGTCGTCGCTCGCGCCAAACACCGCGACGGAACGCGGCGAGAAGAGCCGGTCGAGGTAGTGCGGCGTCATCCGGACATTGAGCCTACCGCAGCCGCGCGGGCGATGTCGGCCACCTGCGGCACGACCAGGCGCGCGAAGTCGGCGTAAAGGAGCTTGATCGCCTCGTGGTGGTTGCCGGCCTCGAACACGATCTGCTCGTCCGCCGCGAGCGCCTTGTCCACGATCACGCGCATGGCGTAGAGGTTGCCGAAGGGCGGCATCGCCCCGATCTCGCAGTCCGGGAACGCGTCCCGGAACTCCGCCTCGGTCGCGAGCGCCGCCTCCTTCGCCGCCGCCGCCTTCGCGAACTTCTTCAGGTCGAGCCGGAGGTCGCCGGGAAGGACCGCCATCCGCAGCGTCCCGTCGGCCTTCGCGATCACGACCTTGGCGAGCATGCGGCCGGGGACGTGGAGCGCCTCGGCGATCTCCTGGGAGGTGAACCGTTCGTGGTGCTTGAGCACCTGGTAGACGACCTTTCTCGCGTCGAGGAAGGCCTTGAGCTTCGTTGCAACGACCATGACGAACCTCCGCGGGGGCCCCTCGGCCCACCGGGATCGCTGCAAGGCGCGGGCCGCACACCCCCATGGAATCGGGAATCCCGCGCGGTTTTTGCCACAGCGGAGGCGGCTCCGCTCGCCCCATCCCTTTGGTTTGGCATTTGCCCGGAGAATGGATGTCATGTCGCGCATCGAGCCCACCCACCTCCTCGTCCCCATCGATCTCTCGGAGGCCTCCCGCGCCGGACTCCGGGTGGCCGCCGACCTCGCGCGCCGGTTCGGCGCGAGGATCACGGCGCTCCACGTCGAGAGCGCGACCGCGGGCCTCGCGGAGGTGCTCGCGTCGACCGGCGAGCTCGGCGACGCGGAGGCGGTCGCCGGCCGCCACCTCGAGGGCGTGCGCGACCGCGTCGCAAGGTTCGTCGACCGGACGCGCGGCTCCGGATCCTCGGCGACGCCGGTCGTGATCGAGGCTCTGTTCGTCGCGGAGGCGATCGTCCAGTTCGCGAAGGAGCGCGAGGCGGACTGGATCTGCATGAGCGCTGCCGGCCACCAGGGCTGGCGCCACCTGTTCCTCGGCAGCGTCACCGCGGAGGTCGTCCGCCGCTCGACGGTGCCGGTGCTCACCTACCGGGGCCGCGGCAAGGACGCGAGCGAGTTCGTCTACGACGACTTCCGGCGCGTGCTCGTCGCGGTCGATCTCGGCGACGAATCGCGGCAGCTCGTCGATCTCGGCCGGTCGCTCGCCGGCCCGACCGGCGAGCTCACGCTGCTGCATGTGATCGACGTGGCGCCCGAGTACGGCCTCTACGGCGTGCCGCTCGTGATCCCCGCGGAGAACCTCGACGCCGCGAAGGAGTGGACCGAGACGGCGCTCGAGCGGCTCGCGAAGGGCGTCGACGAGAAGGTGCGCCAGCCGCTCAAGGTGCTCGCCGGCCGGCCGGCAGAGCGGATCCTCGCGACGGAGACGGAGATCGCGCCGGACGTGACGATCATCGGCACGCACGGGCGCCACGGACTTGACCGGCTGATGCTCGGCAGCGTGGCCGAGCGCGTCGTGCAGCGCGCGACGGGCCCGGTGCTCGTCGTGCCGACGCGCAAGAAGTAGAGGGGGCCCGGGGGAACCCGGGGCGTGGGCGCGGTGTGGTACACCGGGGCGCCTGCGCCCCTCCCGGCAAGCCCTCCTGCTCTGCGCGCTCGGCGCGCTCACGTTCCTGCCGTCGCTGCCGCTCCGCGACCTCTGGAACCCGGACGAGCCGCGCTACGCCGAGGTCGCGCGCGAGATGCGCGAGACCGGCGAGTGGCTCGTCCCCCACCTGAACGGCGCGATCTACGCGGAGAAGCCGCCGCTCTTCTTCTGGCTCTCCGCGCTCGGGCAGATGGCGGGCCTCGGGTTCAACGCGGGCCGCGTCGTCGCCGGCCTCGCGTTCGCGGGCACGCTGCTCCTCACGTGGTCGCTCGCACGCCGGCTGCTCGGCGACCGCGCGGGGCTCCTCGCCGCGGCCGTGCTCGGCACCGCCGTCTTCTTCCCGTGGCTCGGGCGGTTCGGCGTGCTCGACGTCGTGCTCGCCTTCTTCGTCACGGTGGCGGTCTACGGCTGGATCCGCGGCGGGCCGTGGATCGTCCTCTTCTACGTCGGCATGGGCACAGCCGTGCTCGTGAAGGGGCCGGTGGGGATCGCGCTCGCGCTCATGGGCGTCCTCGCGTGGCGATTCCGGGGGGGGTCCGGGGCCGAAGCGGCGCCTCCGGAGGGCTGCGGGGGCCCATGGCACCTCGCCTGGGGTCCGCTGCTCACGGCCGCGATCATCGCGGCGTGGCTCTGGCCGGCGTGCGTCCGGGGCGGCCCCGCGTACACGGACGCGATCCTCTGGAAGCAGAACGTCGGCCGCGCGGTCGGGTCGTGGTCGCACGCGCGGCCCTTCTGGTACTACGTCCCGCTCCTCTCGCTCCTCTTCCCGTGGGTGCTCTTCCTCCCGTGGGCGGCGCCGTGGGCGTGGCGGCGAGAGGGTCTCCCGCGCGCGATGCTCCTCTGGGCCGGGGCGGGGTTCCTCTTCTTCTCCCTCGTCTCCGGCAAGCGCGACCGCTACCTGACGCCCCTCTTCCCCCCGTTCGCGATCGTGGTCGGCGCGTGGCTCGGCGCGGGCGTGGCGACCCCGCTGGCGCGCCGCGCCGCGCGCTTCGCGAATGCGTTCTTCCTCGGCGCGGGCGTCGGGCTGCTCCTCGCCTCGCTCTTGGGCCACGGGCTCGCGAAGCGGTTCCAAGGCGAGGTCGCGGCGGCGCTCGAGGGGCTCGCGTCGGTCCCGGGCATCGCGACGGCTTCGGCGTTCGCGGTCGCGCTCTTCGTCCTCGGGCGGCGGGGCATCCGCGCGGCGCGCGAGGGGCTCCTGCCGCGGTCCGCCGCACTCCTCGCGCTCCAGGTTTGGGTCTTCCTCCTCGCGTACGACCTCCTCCTCGTCCCGCGGATCGACGAGTTCAAGTCGCCGCGGCCGGTGGCGGAGGAGCTGAACGCGTGGCCGGGCGAGGTCGCGGCCTACCCCGCGCACTTCTCCGGCGCCTACAACCTCTACTCCCGCAGACTCAAGATCCCGGTCCTCGAGACGCAGGACGAGGTCCTCGCCCACCTCTCGGGCGAGGGCGAGCGCCTCGTCCTCACGTCGAGGGAGAGCTACGAGCACGCGCGCCCGGGCGAGGCGCGCTCGCTGAAGGAGACGCTGGGCGGCCGGTTCACAGCCACCGAGATGGGCCGTGTCGGCCACCGCGAGATGATCTTCCTCACGAACTACCCGCCGCCCTAGGCGCGCGGAGGAGCAGAAGGATACGGATGTACGGCACGCTGTTGAACGCGTAGCCGAGGATCATCACGTAGTCCACGTGACGGATCGCGTACGCGAGGAGGAAGAAGCTGCCGAAGAGCGAGAGGAGGTAGAAGGAGACCGGCAGCATCGGCTCGCCCCGACGCTGCGACACCCACCACTGGAAGACGTGCCGGAGCCCCCACATCAGGGAGCCCACGAGCCCGATCACCGCCCAGGCCGGCTCGCCGACGCGCGGCTGCTTCCAAGCGGCCCAGACGACGACGGCCAAGAGCGCCACGGCCCACGGGAGGAGCTTGCGCCGGCGCGCCTTTCTGCGGATGCGCAGGTTCAGGTAGGCGATCACGGTGCCGGGCAGGACGCTCATCACGAAGACGAGATTGTGCTTGCCGACGCCGTAGGCGAGCACGAGCGCCGAGCCGGCAAGCGACATCCACCAGTAGCCGCGCGGAACCACGACGCGGCCCGCCCTCTCGGACGCGAACCACTGGTAGATGACGCGTCCCGCGAAGAGGGCCTGCCCGAAGTAACCCGTCGCCAGCAGCAGCGTGTGCATGAACGAGCAAGAGTGTACGGGGGCCGGATTACAATCCGCGTGCGGGAAGGGGAGGGGTTCCGGGGAGGACCGGATTGGAGCCGATCGAGCGCGCCCTTCGCCGCCCCGAGGCATACCCGCCCCCGAAGCCCCCCCGCGTCGAGGTGAAGGAGACGCACGCCTCGCTCGTGTTCCTCGCCGGCGACCGCGCCTACAAGGTGAAGAAGCCGGTGAGGTTCCCCTTCCTCGACTACTCGACGCTCGAGAAGCGCAAGCGCTTCTGCGCCGAGGAGGTGCGCCTCAACCGGCGGCTCGCGCCGTCGGTCTACCTCGGGGTCGCGCCGATCACGGCCGACGGCCGGGTGCGCGGCGAGGGCGAGGTCCTCGAGGTCGCGGTCGAGATGGTGCGGCTGCCGCAGGACCGCATGCTCGACGAGCTGCTGCGGAAGGGCGCGGTCACGGCCGACGACGCCGGGCGCGTCGCGGACGTGGTCGCCGGCTTCCACGCCCGCGCGGACCGCCACCCGAGCCAGCCGATCGACCACCTGAAGAGCAACCTCGACGACGCGGCGCGGTTCCTGCCGCCCCTTTGGCTCGCGCGGCTGCGCGAGGACCACGAGCGGCTGCGCGCGGAGCTCTCCCCGCTGCTCGCCACGCGCCAGGCGATCGACGGCCACGGCGACCTGCACGCCGCGAACGTGTGCCTGCTCCCGGACGGCGAGGTCGTGATCTACGACTGCATCGAGTTCCAGCCGCGCTTCCGGATCGAGGACGCGGCGGCGGAGATCGCGTTCCTCGCGATGGACTTCGAGCGGTTCGGCGCGTGGGACCTCGCGCGCGCCTTCGTCGATCGCTACGTCGCGCGGACCGGCGACCGCGACGCGGAGCGGCTGCTGCCGCTCTTCAAGCCCTACCGCGCGTGCGTGCGCGGGCTCGTGGAATCACTGCGGGGGGCTCCGGGGGCGCGGGACTACTTCCGCCTCGCGGTGTCGTACGGGCTCGGGACGTTCGCGGTCGTCGTGTGCGGGCTGCCCGGGACAGGCAAGAGCACGTTCGCGCGGGAGGCGGCGCGCGCGTTCGGCGCGGAGCACCTGAGGAGCGACGAGATCCGCAAGGAGATGCTCGGGATCGCGCCGACGGAGCACTGGGAGGGCGGCTACCTCGAGGGCCCCTACGCGCCGGACGTGACGGAGCGGACCTACGCGGAGATGGGCGCGCGGGCGAGAAAGCTCCTGCGCGCGGGGCGTCGCGTCGTGGCCGACGCGACGTTCGCGCGGCAGGCGTGGCGCGAAGCGTTCGCGGCGGCGGCGAAGGAGGCGGGCGCACGGTGCCTCGTGGTCGAGGTGACGTGTCCGGAGGACGTCGTGCGCGCGCGGATGGAGGCCCGCGCGGGCGACCGGGCGGAGGTGAGCGACGCGGACTTCGCGGTCTACCTCGCGGCGAAAGAGACCTACGAGGCCCCGCCGTCCCCCCTCCCCCCCTCACTAGACGCGCTGGTAGGCCAACGGTTGACCTGCTGAGCAGCCGTAACCCGTTTGTGCGTAT
>DASUGR010000046.1:0-3784 GCA_036273915.1 Planctomycetota bacterium
GGCCGGCGTCCGCGTCCGCGCAGCGACGTTTCTCTACGTCGTGGTCGAGGACCTCCTGATCGTCGCGGCGCTCCTCGGGGCGTCGGCGTTCGCCCATTCCGGCTGGGTCTCGCCGCTCCAGTCGCCGCTCTCGGTCGCGAACGCGATCTTCATCATGGCCGCGCTCAAGGTCGCCTTCTTCTGGTCGGGGCTCTACGCGTTCCGCCGCGTGCCCAGCCGGAAGGTCTTCTGGCGCCGGCTCGTGCTCGGCCTCGGCCTCGGCGCCATCACTTCCGCGTTCGTCTGGCACTTCCTCCTCGACGAGTGGATCGCGCCGCTCGCGTTCATCGTCGCGTTCGTCCCGCTCGTCATCCTCGGGCGCGTCGGGTTCGAGTACGTGAGCCGCACCGGCCGCTTCCGCCGCCGCCTGCTCTTCCTCGGCGTCGGCAAGGAGGCGCAGCGCACCGCGCGCGAGATCCTCGACCTCTGCGCGCGCGACTACGAGCTCGTCGGCTTCCTCAGCGAGGAGGAGGAGGGGCGCGAGTGGCGGATCGGCGGCCGCACCGTCCTCGGGACCTACAAGGACATCGGTGCCGTCGTCGCCGAGCACCGCGTCGACCAGGTTGTCGTCGCGGTCGACGACCGGCGCAAGGGCCTGCCCCTCGAGGAGCTGCTCCGCGTGCGGCTCGCGGGCACCGAGATCGCCGAGGAGGCGCGCCTCCACGAGGAGATCGCGGGGAAGATCCCGGTCGAGGACCTGCGCCCCTCCTGGCTCATCTTCAGCGAGGGGTTCATCAACACGCGCCTCCGGAACATCACGAAGCGCGCGTTCGACGTCGTCGTCGCGGGGCTCGGGCTCATCTTCAGCGCGCCGATCCTGCTGCTCGCCGCGATCGCGATCCGGCTCGAGTCGAGGGGGCCCGTGCTCTTCAGGCAGGAGCGCGTCGGGCAGCGCGGCGAGACCTTCACCCTCTGCAAGTTCCGCTCGATGCGGACCGACGCCGAGGCCGGCGGCACGCCGAAGTGGGCGCAGCAGGACGACCCGCGGGTCACGCGCGTGGGCCGCTTCCTCCGAAAGACCCGCATCGACGAGATCCCGCAGATGTGGAACGTGCTCCAGGGCACGATGAGCTTCGTCGGGCCGCGGCCGGAGCGCCCCTACTTCGTCGAGCAGCTGCGCCAGAAGATCCCCTTCTACGACCAGCGCCACGCGCTGAAGCCGGGGCTGACGGGCTGGGCGCAGGTCTGCTACCGCTACGGCTCCGACGAGGCGGACGCGGTCGAGAAGCTCCGGCTCGACATGTTCTACGTGAAGCACCACTCGATCCTCTTCGACCTGAGGATCCTGCTCGAGACGGTGCGCGTGGTGTTCGACCGCGCCAAGGGTCGCTGAGCCGGAGGCGCCAGGGGGTCCGGGGGCGTGGGGGTCCGGGCGCCCGCCGCCGATCCAAGAGGTAATGGTTGCGCCGCTTCCCGCGGCCGAAGCCGACGCCATCCGGTTCCAGTACGAGCTTGAGCGCTCGCTCGCGCACCGGCTCCGGACGGCGTCCGCCGAGGAACGCCCGCGCCTTTACCGCGATCTCTACGCGGAGCTCTTCCGGAAGGTGCCCGGCCTCGCCCGGAAGGACGCGGAGCCGCGCGCACGCTCGATCCGGAGCCAGATCGCCTTCCTGCGCCCGTTCGTCGAGGGGCGGCGGGGGTTCCTCGACATCGGGTGCGGCGACGGCGAACTGGCCGCCGCGGTCGCGGACCTCGTCCCCGACGTGTACGGAGTCGACGTCGTGGCGCCCGTCGCCGAGCCCGCCGGGTACCGGTTCCTCGCGTTCTCGGGCAACGCGCTCCCGCTCCCCGACGCCGCGGTCGACGTGGCGCACTCGTCCCAGGTCCTCGAGCACATCCATCCCGACGACGCGCTGCCCCAGCTCCGCGAGGTGCACCGCGTCCTCCGTCCCGGGGGCCTCTTCCTCTGCACGACGCCGCACCGGCTCACGGGCCCGCACGACGTGTCGCGCTTCTTCGACCCCGAGCCGACGGGGCTCCACCTGCGCGAGTACACGGTCGGCGAGGCGGCCCGCCTCTTCCGCGCGGCGGGCTTCCGCTGCCGCGCGCTCTTCCCGCTCCACGGCTACAAGTCGCTGCCGGTCCCCGTCTTCCGCGCCGTGGAGGGGCTGCTCCTGCGGCTTCCGCGCGGGCTCCGCAACCGCCTTGCCCACGGCGCGTTGCGGCGGTTCGTGCACATGATCCGTTTGGTCGCCGTTAGGCGCTGAACAAGCCGCTGGCTTCGGAAATCGGGGGCCGGCGCCGAACGAATCCCTAGGAAGGGCCGCCGGCACGGGCGGCGTTGCCTCACGCGATGATCGGCATGAGCGAGTTCGCGAAACCTCCGGTCCTGCTCGGGGACCGGCGCGGTCCCGTCGTCGGGGCCGCCGTGCTCGTCGCCGCCGTCGCCATCGCGTTCCTGCTGGGGGCAAAGGCGGCGCTCCTCTTCCTCGGCGCCGCGTCGGCCACCCGCGTGGCCGTGCCGGCCGCGGCGCGGCTCGCGCTGCGCTGGAACGCGGTCGTCCTCCCGGGCGGCCGCTACGCCCACCCGCGGAAGACGCCGCTCCTGGGCGGCCTGTCGATCGCGCTCCCGTTTGTCGGTTTCCTCGCCTGGGAGGGCTCGCCGCGCTCGCTCGGCCTCGGCGCCGGCGCGCTGCTGATCGCGGGGGTCGGCGCGTACGACGACCTCCGCGGCATCTCGCCGCGCGGCAAGCTGGCCGCGCAGGCCGTCGCGGCGCTCCTCCTCTTCGCCACGGGATCCCGCCTGACGGAGATCGCCTTCCCGCCGTTCGGCGCCGTCGCCACGTCGGGGATCGAGGTGCTCCTGGTCGTCTTCTGGGTCGTCCTCGTCACGAACGCGATCAACCTGGTCGACGGGATGGACGGGCTCGCGGCCTCCGCGGCGCTCGTGGCCGCGCTCGCCGCGGCCGCGGTCGGCGGCGCCCCGCTCCCGGCGCTCGTGCTGGCGGGGGCGATCCTCGGCTTCCTGCGCTTCAACCTGCCGCCCGCGCAGATCTTCCTCGGCGACTCCGGGAGCATGCTCCTCGGGTTCGCGGCCGCCGGGCTGCTCCTCGGGGGGCCCGCGCCCTTCAACGCGCCCCTGGCCCTCTCGATCGTCGCGCTGCCGGTCGGCGACGCGGTGATCTCGACCATGAGGCGCCTCCTGCGGGGCAAGCCGGTCTTCACCGGCGACCGCGGCCACGTCCACCACCGGCTCCTCGACGCGTGGAAGTCCCCGCGCCAGGTCCTCGCGTTCCTCGCGTTCTTCGCCGGGGCCCAGGCGCTCCTCGCCGTCCTGTTCGGCGACCTCAGGGCGGTCGCGGCCTCCGCGCTGCTCTGGTCCGGCCTCGGGCTCTACCTGCTGGGCCGGGCCAAGCCGCGCTGGAGCCGGATCCTCCTCGACCGCAAGCGCTTCCGCCGCCTCCACCTCTCGCGGGCCTACGCGACCGAGTCGCTGCGCCTCGCCGAGCGCGGGGGCGACGTCCTTGCGATCCTCGACCGGGTGGCGACCGACCTCGGCCTCGCCTCCCTCCGGGTGGGCTCGCTCCGCGTCGAGAGGCCCTGCCCCCGGGGCGCCATCCAGGTCGAGGAGCACATCGACTGCGGCGACAGCGTCGCGTCGTGGAGCGCGGCGTTCGAGCCGAAGGAGGCGGTCCTCGCCGAGGAGCGGCGGACGATCCTCTGCGACCTCCTCCGGCTCGCCCACCGCCGCCTCGTGGCCCTCGAGGGCACGGCCTACCGCATGGGGGAGCCGCCGCCGCCCCCG
>DASUGR010000047.1:0-54991 GCA_036273915.1 Planctomycetota bacterium
GCGTGTACACGGTCGCGGTCTCGGCGCGCGCGACGACGGGCAACCCCGGCGGGACGGGCACCTACGCGCTCGCGCTCGGCGGCGGGTCCGGCACGCTCCCCCCCGCGCCCCCCCTCTTCCCCGCCACGGCGACGCTGATCCCGGGCGGGGATCTCGCGTTCTCGAGCCCCGTCTGCGACGCGGCGATGCTGGACCTCCTCCTCACGGCGCCGAGCCACGAGGAGCTCTGGGTCGACGCGGTGACCGTGACCGCCTCGGGGACCGCGAACGACGCGATCGACGTCGGCCTCGTCACGCTCGTAAGGGACGCGAACGGCAACGGGCGGCAGGACGGCGGCGAGCCGGCGCTCGGCTCGGGGACGTTCCCGGCGGACAACGGGACGCTCGCGCTCACCGGGCTCGACCTCGAGCTCGACCCGGGCGAGCAGGCGCACCTGCTCGTCCTCTACGACGTGACGGTGCAGTCGGTCTCCTCGGCGCCGCAGCAGGCCTCCGTCCCCTGGTGGCTCGCGCTCGCGCTCCTTCCGCTCGCCTGGAAGGGGTGGGGGTCCGGGGGCCGGCGGGCCCTCGCGCTCCTCCTCCTGCCGTTCCTGCTCGCGACGTGCGGCGGCGGTGGCGGCAGCGGGTGCAACGGCACCTTCGATCCCCTTGGCGCGGTCGTGACGTTCGGGGCGACCGTCGCGCCGGACGGCATCACGGCGTTCACGCCGACGACGGACCCCGGCACGCCGCTCGCGCTGCCGACGGCGCCGCTCGTGTCGGGAACGCTCTCCGTATCGAACTAGTGTCCGTACCGACGACGAAGACCGGCGTGCAGGCGCTCCTCGGGGCGCACGGGTTCCACCCGACCCGGCTCCGGGGCCAGCACTTCCTCGTCGACCGGAACTTGATCGACGCGATCGTCCGCGACGCGGACGTCGGCCCGGGCGACGCGGTGCTCGAGGTCGGCACCGGCACGGGCATCCTCACCGACGCGCTCGCGGAGCGCGCCGGCCGCGTCGTGACCTGCGACGTCGACCGGCGGCTCCAGGGGATCGCGAAGGGGCTCCGCGAGTGGCCGGCGACCGTGACGTTCCTCCTCGAGGACATCCTCGCCGGCAAGCACAAGCTCAACCCCCAGGTCCTCGATGCGTGGCTCGCGGAGCACGCGCTGCGGCCGCGCGTCATCTCGAACCTGCCCTATTCCGTGGCGACGCCGGTGCTCGCGAACCTCCTCTGGGACGGGGTGCCGATGCGCGACGCGGTCGTGCTCGTCCAGCGCGAGGCGGCCGCGCGCTTCGTGGCGAGGCCCGGCACCGGGGATTACGGCCCGATGGCCGTCGCCGTGGCGCTTCTCGCCGAGGCTGCGATCCTCCGCCACGTCCCGCCGCAGGTGTTCTGGCCGGCGCCGAAGGTCGAGTCCGCGGTCCTGCGGCTCGTCCCGCGGGCGCCCCTCCGCGCGCTCGCGCTCCGCGACGCGGGGCTCCCGGCGCTCCTCCAGGAGGCCTTCCAGCAGCGCCGGAAGACCCTCCGGAAGCGTCTCGGGGAGGCTCGGCTCGCCGCCGCGGGGATCCCGGCCACGGCGCGGCCGGAAGAAGTCCCGCCCGAAGCTTGGCCCCGCCTCTTGACCGTCCCCCCGGCATGAGACAAACTCAAGGGTTTGCGCTCGGGCCCGGCAGGGCGTGCCGGATCCGGGCGGCGTCGCCGGCAGAGGTCTTATTTGGCCCGTATCCCCGAAGAGGTTCTTCGTGCGATCGAGGAGTCCGTCGACATCGTCGACGTCGTCTCCCGGTACGTGACCCTCAAGCGGAGCGGGCGCAACTTCAAGGGGCTCTGCCCGTTCCACGAGGAGAAGACTCCGTCGTTCACCGTGTTCCCCGAGAGCCGGCGCTTCAAGTGCTTCGGTTGCGGCGAGGGCGGCGGGGTCTTCAGCTTCCTGATGAAGCGGGGCAACCTGCGTTTCGTCGAGGTGGTGGAGGAGCTGGCGCGCGATGCGAACATCCCGCTCCCCCAAGAGGACGCGAGCCCGGGAGAGGTGGAGCGAGCGCGGCTCCGGACGGACGCGCTGCGCGCGCTGGAGTTCGCGGCCGGTTTCTTCGCCGCCGTCCTCGCGCGCGACGCGGGGCAGCGGGCGCGCGACTACCTGGCGCGGCGCTCCTTCTCCGCGGAGACGATCGCCGCCTTCCGCCTCGGCTACGCGCCTGACGATGGCGAGGCGCTGCTCGGCTACGCCGGGCAGAAGGGGATCCCCGTCGACGCGCTCGCGGCGGCCGGACTCGTCCGCCGGAACGACCGCGGGCACTTCTTCGACATGTTCCGCGGGCGCGTCATGTTCCCGATCCACGACCTCCGGGGAAGGGTGATCGGTTTCGGCGCGCGGACGCTCGGCGACGACCAGCCCAAGTACCTGAACTCGCCCGACGGCATGCTCTTCCACAAGAGCAGGGAGATGTACGGGCTCAATCTCGCACGGGAGGCGTCGCGGACCGCCGGCCGCCTGCTGGTCGTCGAGGGCTACACCGACGTCATGCACTGCCACCAGGCGGGGCTTCGCGAGGTCGCCGCGGGCCTCGGCACCGCGCTCACGCGCGAAAACGCGCAGCAGCTCCGGCGCTTCGGCGTGCCCGTGTTCCTCGTCTTCGACGGCGACGAGGCGGGGCTCAAGGCCGCGGAGCGCGCGGCGGAGACGCTTCTCGCCGAGCAGGTCGACGGCGCGGTCGCGCTGCTCCCCCCGGGGCAGGACCCGGCGGATGTCGTCGTCGCGTCGGGGCGGGAGCCGATCGACGCCGCGGCGGAGCATGCGGTCGACCTCTGGAGCTACCGGATGGACCGTGCGATCGCGCGCCACGGGACGGGCACGCTCGACGGGCGCGAGAAGGTGGCAAGGGACCTTGTGGGCGTGATCGGCAGGATCGGCGACCCGGTTCGCGCCGAGCTGGCCCTCAAGTTGCTGGCCGAGCGCACCGGCGTGCACGAGTCCACTCTTCGCAGCGAGGTCAAGACCCCCCGTACCACTCCCGGAGCGGAGCCCGGGCGGGTCGCGGTGTCCACCGCCTGGATCGATACGGAGCGGCACATCCTCCGGGCGGGGCTTGAGGACGCCTCGCTATGGGAAAGGGTGGAGGTTCTCTATCCCGCCGAGCGGTTCCGGGACGAGGGGCTGCGTTTCGTGGCATCCGCGTTCTCCGACTTGCACAGGCGAGGAGAATCCGTAACCCGGGAAGGCCTTTTGAGCGTATTAGCAGAGAAGGACGAGGCGGTCCGGGCCCTTCAGGCCCTGGAGCCTGCGGCCGACGCGCGCCACCACGCGGAGGCCTTCCTCGCGCGCCTTGCGCGGGAAGAGCGCCTGCGTGAGGCCGGCACCAGCGTGGAAGCCGTGGTCCGGGCGCGGAAGGACTTCCCCGCCGTCACCCCCCCCTGAAACGGAGCAGGATGAGCAACGAGAACTTCGACCCCGACGTCAAGCACCTCATCGAGGAGGGGCGGAAGAAGGGGTTCCTCACCTACGAGGAAATCAATCGGGTCCTCCCGGACGACCTCGTGTCGTCCGAGAAGCTCGACGCGCTCCTGCTCCACCTCGACGAGATGGGCGTCCAGCTCATCGACGAGACCGAGGCGGCGGGCGAGGAGGCGGCCGAGGAAGAGGAGGAGGGCGAGGGCGAGGAGGGCTCGGGCGACGGCGAGCCGCGCGACGAGGCCCTGGATCTCCTCGACGAGGAGGGCGAGGGCCCGATCCCCGACGAGACCGCTCCCCTCGGTACCGGGTCGACCGAGAAGATCGACGACCCCGTCCGCATGTATCTGACCCAGATGGGCGAGATCCCGCTCCTCTCCCGCGACGAGGAGATCATGCTCGCCAAGAAGATCGAGCTGACGCGGCGTCGCTACCGCGTGAAGGTCCTCGAGTGCGCGCTCGCGCAGGAGCGGGCGATCCGCATCCTCGAGGAGGTGCAGGCGGGCGACCTCGCCTTCGACCGCACGCTCAAGATCAACACGTCGGGCCGCACCGACAAGGACGACATCGCGGCGCGTCTGCCCGGGAACCTGGACACGATCAAGACGATCCTCGCGCGCATCCGCGAGGAGTTCGCCGAGTCCTTCCACCACGCGACGGTGCTGAAGCGGCGCCAGGAGCTCGACCGCGTGATCCGCTCGCGCCGCAAGCGCAACGTGGTGCTCCTCGAGGAGCTCGCCCTCCAGGTCAAGAAGATCCGCCCGCTCAAGGAGGAGCTCGAGGACACCCTCGAGGAGATGGACGAGCGCGCGGCGCGGCTCCACGAGCTCCGCGAGGTGAAGGGGGCGCGCGACGAGGTGCGCGCGCACGACGAGCGTCTCCAGGAACTCCAGCTCAAGGTGTGCGAGACGCACGAGCGCTTCCGCCAGCGCGTCCACGCGATCCACCAGCGCTTCGAGGAATACGAGGACGCGAAGCGGAAGCTCAGCTCGGGCAACCTGCGCCTCGTGGTCTCGATCGCGAAGAAGTACAGGAACCGCGGCCTCACCTTCCTCGACCTGATCCAGGAGGGCAACACCGGCCTCATGAAGGCGGTGGAGAAGTACGAGTACCGGCGCGGCTACAAGTTCTCGACGTACGCCACGTGGTGGATCCGGCAGGCCATCACCCGCTCGATCGCGGACCAGGCCCGGACGATCCGCATCCCGGTCCACATGATCGAGACGATGAGCAAGCTCAGGAACGTCACCAAGCGGCTCATCCAGAAGAAGGGGCGCGAGCCGACGATCGAGGAGATCGCGGCGGCCACCGACATCTCGGTGGAGGAGACGAAGCGCGTCCTGAAGATCAGCAAGCACCCGATCTCGCTCGACCGGCCCATCGGGGACAGCGACGACAGCTACTTCGGCGACTTCATCGAGGACGAGCAGGCCGAGTCGCCCGTCACCGCCGCGTCGCACGAGATGCTCAAGGACAAGATCGAGGGCGTCCTCCAGACCCTCACCTTCCGCGAGCGCGAGATCATCAAGTTGCGCTACGGCATCGGCGACGGGTACACCTATACGCTCGAGGAGGTCGGGAGGATCTTCAAGGTGACTCGCGAGCGCGTGCGTCAGATCGAGGCCAAGGCGGTCCGGAAGCTGCAGCATCCGGTCCGGGCCCGCAAGCTCGAGGGCTTCCTCGAGGGGGCCGGGGAGCGGTGAGAGCCCCGAGCCGGAGGACGGCCGCCGTGATGCCGCACCCCGCGGGCGAAGTCGCCCGCATTCCCACACCCTTCGCCGGGGGTCCGAGGTTCGGACCCCCGGTTCTTTTTCGGGCCGGAGGGGCCCGGCCCGGAGGCGGCCCGGGGATCACGAACGCCGCGGAGCAGGCATGGAAACGGAAGCGAAGGTCAAGATGGATGTGATCGAGCAGCTGATCAAGCTCCAGGAGCTCGACCGGAAACGGGATCGTCTCCAGAAGAAGCTCGACCAGGTGCCGATCAAGCTCAAGGAGTACACGGACGCGATCGCGCGCATCGAGGCCTCCGTCGCGGAGCAGGAGCAGATCCTCCGCGCCGCGAAGGCCGAGGCGGACCGCGCGGAGCTCGAGGTGAGGTCCCGCGAGGACCGCCGCGAGAAGCTGAAGGCGCAAATGAACGCCCCGAAGCTCTCGAACCGCGAGTACGACGTCATCCGCGAGGAGCTCGCCGGCGTCCTCGCCGACGTCAACTCGTTCTCCGACAAGGCGCTGAAGGCGCTCGACAAGGCGGGCGAGGCCGAGGCGAACGTGGCCAAGCTCACGGAGGAGCTGCGCGTCGCGCGGGAGACGCGCGAGGGGGTCCGGGGGCAGCTCGAGGGCTCGCTCGGCGACGTCAAGGGGGAGCTCCTTGCGCTCGACGCCCAACGGGAGGCGTTCCTGCCGCAGGCGCCCGCGGAGCCGCTCCAGATCTACGAGCGCGTCCGCCGGAAGCACAGCAACGCGCTCGCGATGGTGGAGGGTACGATCGACCGCGTGGCCGGCCGCATCGGCAACGACCTCCACTGCGCCGCTTGCCACATGTCCGTCACGGCGAACGACGCCGTCCACGTGCTCGGGCGGAAGCGCGTCGTCCAGTGCAAGTCGTGCGTCCGGATCCTCTACGTCCCGTGAGAGCTGGTGAAGAAATCCCGGCGTCGACCCGAGGCCGGCCGAAGCCAGCGGGGACTCGTTCACCAGCGTTGAGGGCCGCGCCCGGCGCGGATGGCGGGGGCTCGGCCCCCCGGCCCCCCCCTCTTCCGGCGCCTTGGACTGACCCCGGCGCGCCGTACACTTTGCCTCCGCATGATGCCGCTCGAGACCGCCTCGAACCTCACCGGCCCGGAGGCCCGTAGGGAACCCCCGCGGCGCCCCGCCATGCCGTTCCCCATCGACCTCGGAAGGTTCCAGCCGCTCGCGCTGGATCTCCGCGCGCCCCGCCTCTCGGCGGCGGAGCTCGCGCAGCTCTCCGCCAACGTCCAGCTTTGCCGCGACGCGATCGTCTTCTTCACCGCGGTCGCCGCGGCGAAGGGGCTCGGCGGCCACACCGGCGGGCCGCTCGACGTGGTGCCCGAGGCGCTGCTCCTCGACGCGTTCGTGCGCGGCGGCGCGCCGGTCGTCCCCATCCCCTTCGACGAGGCCGGCCACCGCGTGGCGCTGCAGTACCTCCTCGCCGTGCTCAAGGGCGACCTCGCGGACGAGAAGCTCTTGCACTACCGCGAGGCGTTCGAGGGCCTGCCCGGCCACCCGGAGCGCGGCATGACGCCCGGCGTCCGGTTCTCCTCCGGCCGCCTCGGCCACCTGTGGCCGTACGCGAACGGCGTCGCGATGGCGAACCCGGGCAAGGCGGTCGTCGTCCTCGGCTCCGACGGCTCGCAGCAGGAGGGGAACGACGCGGAGGCCGCGCGGCTCGCCGTGGCTCGCCGCCTCGACATCAAGCTCGTGATCGACGACAACGACGTCACGATCGCGGGGCACCCGAGCGAGTACCTGCCCGGCTTCGGCGTCGCCCGCACGCTCGCGGGGCACGGCCTCGCCGTGGACGTGGGCGACGGCGAGGACCTCGACGCGCTCCACCGCCGGCTCCAGAGGGCGTTGCTCACGCCCGGCCCCGTCGCGCTCATCAACCGGCGCCGCATGGCGCCCGGCGTGCAGGGGCTCGAGGGGAGCCCGAAGGCGCACGACGTCATCGAGCCCGAGCTCGCGATCGCGCACCTCGAGGCGCGCGGCGAGCGCGCGGCCGCGGCGTACGTCAAGGGCGTCGCGAAGCAGAAGGAGAGCTACGTCTACCTCGGCAGCTCGAAGGACCAGGGGAAGAACCGCGACCTCTTCGGGCAGCTCGTCTGCGAGCAGCTCAAGCGGATGGGCGCGGACGAGCGGCGCGACCGGGTCCTCGCGATCGACTGCGACCTCGAGGGCTCGTGCGGCATGCACCACATCGGGAAGCAGTTCCCGGAGATCTACGTCAAGGGCGGCGTCATGGAGCGGGGCAACTTCTCCGCGGCGGCCGGCTTCGGCATGGAGGCGGGGCGCCAGGGCATCTTCGGCACCTTCTCCGCGTTCCTCGAGATGGTGATCTCGGAGATCACGATGGCGCGGCTCAACGGATCGAACGTGCTCGCGCACTTCTCGCACGCGGGCGTCGACTGGATGGCCGACAACACGTGCCACTTCGGCGTGAACAACTTCTTCGCCGCGAACGGCCTCGCCGAGGGCGACACGACGCGCCTCTACTTCCCGGCGGACCGCCACCAGATGCGCGCGGCGATCGAGCGCATCTTCGGCGACCCGGGCCTCCGCTTCGTCTTCTCGACGCGCTCGGGCACGCCCGACATTCTCAAGGAGGACGGGACGCCCCTCTACGGCCCGGGGTACCGCTTCGAGCCGGGACGCGACGAGGTCGTGCGCGAGGGGAAGGCGGGCTACGTCGTCTCCTACGGCGAGGCGCTCTACCGCGCGCTCGACGCCGTCGAGCGGCTCCGCGCCGAGGGGCTCGCGGTCGGCCTCGTCAACAAGGCGACGCTCAACGTCCCCGACGAGGAGATGCTCCGGAAGGTGGGGCGGACCGGCTTCGTGCTGGTCGTCGAGAGCCAGAACAGGGACACCGGCCTCGGCGTCCGCTACGGCACGTGGCTGCTCGCGCGCGGGCTCTTGCCGCGCTACGCCCACCTCGGGACGCACCGGGAGGGGAGCGGGGGGCTCTACGAGCAGATGGGCCACCAGGGCCTCGATCCCGAGAGCATCGCCAAGGCGGTGCGGGCGCTCGCCGGGCGGTGAGAGCGGTCCCCGCGTCGGCCAGCGGTGTTCACAAGCTGGGAGGCGGGGGAGGCCCCCGGAACCCCCCCGGATCCGCGTTCCGCACGGCTGCGCCGACGACGACGGCGTGCGGAATGGTCACTCGACGGCGAACTGGCTCTTCGCGCCGTTCCAGCGGAGGCGCTCGCGGTGCTCCTGCCAGTAGGTCTCGATCGGGACGACCATCACGTCGCGGTCTTCCGGCGTCGCGTCCGGATCGAAGAGGAACCGCTTCTCGACCAGTCGCCGGGTCAGCTCCCAGGCCGCGCGCCGCACGTCGGGGTCGCTGGCCCGGAGCTTCCCGATGAGGAAGCCGGCGGCGGGCGGGCCCGCCTCCGCGAAGCGCGGCGCGAGCGTCCTCCGCTCCGCCTGCTCGACCGTGACGTAGTAGAGGAGCGCCTCCTCGAGCTGCGGGAAGCCCACGTGGTCCGGGAAGCGCTTGACCACGCGGTTGCTGTCGGGATCCCCGCCGCGCGTGATGGCCGCCCGCGTGGCGCGGGAGAGGAAGAGCAGCGCGAGCGACGTCTCGTAGGCGCCGGCCCCGCCGGCCCCCGCGAACCGCCCCTTCGCCGGGCCGGCCGGCCCCCAGCGGCCGCTCTCCTCCTGCTGCGCGACGAGCGCGCGGGCGCCCTGGTGGTACCAGGCCTCCTCCGGGATCGCCATCACGGTGCCGGCCCGCTCGAGCGCGTAGGCGTAGTAGTAGTTCCGGAAGCTGGCCGCCGGCAGGTCCGCGAGCAGCGCTTCGAGGCCGCGTTTCGCGACCGGGTCGGAGCGCGCCGCCGGCAGTCCCGGGAGGCCCCCGAGCAGCCCGGCGGTGGCGTAGACGTACGAGCAGAGCCCCGCCGAGGTCATGCTGCCGGTGCCGTCGGACGGGCCGGGCACGTAGCTCCACGCGCCGCCCTCCAGCTGCGTGCGGCCGTAGAAGGCCTGGATGCGCTGCCAGGTGCGCGGGGAGACCTGGAAGTCCGCGAGCGCGGAGGCTGCCCAGATGGCGAGGACCGCGAACTGGCTGTTCGAGTTGTCGCCCGCGGTCGGCGGCGGGGGCCCCTCCGCCCCCCGGTCCTTGTCCTTCGTGCGCGTGGAGCGCAGCCGGTAGGTCCACATGTCGTTTGCGAGCTGCCCGTCGACGAGGCCCTCGGCGAGGCGGTGGATGCGCGTCCTGTGGCCCTTCGGGTCGATGCGGGTCAGCGCGAGGACGAGAAGCGATGCGGAGTACGTCGAGTAGGCGCCCGCCGGCGTGTAGCACGCCTTCTTGCCCTCGGCCCAGCGGACCCCCTTCCGGATGGCGGGGTCCTCCTCCGGCACCTGCGACGCGGCGAGCGCGTAGAGCGCGAGCGCGGTGAGCCCCGCGGTCATGTCCTCCTCGAAGCGCGGCGAGGTGTAGGCCCAGCTCCCGTCCGGCTGCTGTATGGATTTAAGGTACTCGATGCCGCGGGCGATGGCGTCGTTGATCCGGGGCTGGAGATCCCCGTCCGCGTGCCGGTCCGGGCGGTCGTCCTCCGCCGAAAGCGCCGCCGCGAGGATGAGGAGGGGGAGTGCGAAACGCCCCATCGCCACCCCCTTTGTATCACCTAGGGTCCCGGAGCGCCGCAGCAGGGGCCCGGGAACCGGGCCGACGCGCGGGGCGCCGGTTAAAATGGGAGGCTCTTTGACAACCTGGTGCCCCGAGGGCGGGTAGGCGGTCGCGGAAGTAGACGCTTCCGAGGAAAGTCCGGGCCCCATAGGGCAGGGTGGTGGCTAACGGCCACCGTCCGCAAGGATAGGGAAAGTGCCACAGAGAAGAGACCGCCGTCCGGCTCCGGCCGGGCGGCAAGGGTGAAACGGCGGTGTAAGAGACCACCGCGGGCGATGGTGACATCCCCGGCACGGCAAACCCCACCTGGAGAAAGGCCTGATAGGGAGGCAGGGGTCGCCCGCCCCGCTACGAACCTCCGGGAAGGCCGTTGGAGGCGTCAGGCAACTGCCGCCCCAGACAAATGACCGCCCACGACAGAACCCGGCTTAACGCCCGTCCCTCGGGGCCCTTTTTTTCGCGCTGCCCCCGGACCCCCTCCGCGTCCCCGGCCGGCCGATCAGTTCTCGAGATCGGCCCAGCGGTCCTTCTTGTTCTTGTTCCACCAGCGGCGCCACGACGGCGGGTCGGGCTGCGTCTCGTTCGAGAGCAGCTGGAGGCTCTTCTCCATCGCCGCCTCGATGACCTCCCAGCGCCGCTCGGCGCGCCGCTTCTCGACCTTGAGCTCGGGCTTCACCGAGTTCTTCACGTTCCAGCAGGACTCGTAGATGTCGAGGATCTCCTTGAAGAGGTCCTTCCGCAGCGACTCCTTGGCGTATCGGTAGGCGCCGGCCGCCTCGGCCGCCGCCGCGATCACCCGGTCCTCCCGGTCGTGGAAGAGGTCGAGGAGGGCCTCGGCGCCGGCGGGGTCCGCCGAGCCCTGCAGCGCCCGACAGACGCCGATGCGGACGGCGTCGACGTCCTTCAAGGTCGAATGGTCGAGCAGCTTCAGCAGCGCGGGGGTCACCTTGCGGCTGCCGATCCCCTTGAGGGCGAGGAAGCACTCCTCGAGGACATCGGGCTCCTTCTGGACCTTGGACTCGCGGACCAGCTTGACGACCGCCAGGGCCTCCGCGTCGTTTCCCTTGAGCGTGCCGATCTCCTTGAGGATGGCGATCGCCTTCGGCTTGTCGCCCGAGGCGAGCGCCTCGGTGACCTCATCGGCCCGGGTCGTCCCCTCGGGGGCGAGGACGAGAAGCAGGATCAGAAGCGCCATGGCATCATTAGAACGTGGCCCGACGCTTCGGGGTACGCTTCCTTGACCCTCCCGAGGGGAGGCCGTAAGTTCACATGGCTGTCCGGAGAGCCCCCATGAGGTTGCTTTCCGGAGCCCAGAATCTCGATTGAGGAGTAGTTCAATTGGTAGAACACCTGACTCTGGATCAGGGAGTTGAAGGTTCGAGTCCTTCCTCCTCAGCCACGGAGCGGCCCTATCGTCTAGCGGTCTAGGACGTAGCCCTCTCAAGGCTAAGACGGGGGTTCGAGTCCCCCTAGGGTCACCATGCGGGTCCGGCTCGTCCGCCGGGCCCGCGCCTTTTTATCGTGGGGGGTCCCGGGGGCGGCCTACGGCCGCGCCCCCCAGTCCGGCGTCGGCCGCCCCGAGATCATCGCGCCCGCGTCCGGCGCCGCGCCGCTGTAGCCGTCGGTGATGTTCGGGATCTCGATGCCCGCGTTCCGCGCCGCGGACGTGGCGGCGAGGATCGGGACGTAGTGCGTCGTGACCTCGACGAGGTGGTCCGTCCCGAGCGGCACCGGGCTCGTGAACGGCTCGGCCACGATCACCACGTCGCCGTCGTGGCGATGCCGCGACGTCCCGAAGACGGGGTCCGTCTCGTACAGCTGCGTGCGGATCGCGGCGAAGGAGGGGGCGTTGCCCCCCGTGTTGCTCCACTGGACGCGGCCGTCCGGGTACCAGGCGTTGTTCGTGAAGTCGATCGGGTCGCATCCGCCGGATTCGAGGACGAGCGGGTTCCCCTTGCCGCGGTAGACGAGGATGTTGTTCCGGAAGCTCCAGCCGCGGAGATCGCCGTTGTTGTACTGGATCCACCCGACCGGGACCGTTCCGTCCGTCCGCACGATCGTGTTGTTGCAGATGACGAAGCCGCTCTCGCCGCTGTTCAGCTTGAACGGCCCCCGCCCGACGTTCACGGCGATGTTTCGGAAGCAGTAGAAGGGCCCGCCCCAGAGGGGGTCGAGCGACAGCAGGATCGACGCGTTCGTGACGTGGTTGTCGTAGAAGGCGATGTTCCGCGTGCCGTAGTCGCCCTCGCACGCGTCGTCGCCCGTCATCGTTACGCGGTTCAGGTAGAAGTAGACGCCGGCCGAGAGCACCCCGTTGTTCACGGCGAACGAGTCGCCGAAGCCGTGGAGCGTGTTGTGGAACGCGCAGTTGCCCTCGCCCGGGATGCGGATCCCGTCGTCGTCCCAAGTCCTGCTGGACTCGACGAACTCCTCGTTCCAGAGGTTGTTCCCCTTGAGATCGCAGTCGTAGACGAGGACCGACCGGATGGTGTTCGAGGCGAGGATCCCCGTGTCCACGCCGCGGGCCGTCAGCCGGCGGAGCGTGACGTCCTCGTGCACCGCGCCGCTCCAGAACGAGACCGCGGGTCCGGCGTCCGAGGCGTCCACGCCGGAGCCCTCGAACGTGAGGTCCTCGACGACGACGTGCGAGGCGTGCACGAGGCCGAGCACCGTGTCCTTGTCGCGCCGGAGGATGACGCCGTCGCGGCTCTGCCCGCGGATCGTGATGGGAGCCGCCTCCGTGCCCGACGTGTCCAGGGCGATGCCGTTCGGGAGGCTGTAGGTCCCGTTCGCGAGCTCGAGGACGTCGCCGGGCGAGAGCGCGTTGAGGATCGCCTGCAGGTTGCTCGTCGGCGTGGCGTGGACGGTCGCCGCGCCGCTCGGGCCGGGGAGCGGGCGCGTCGCCCGCACGGCCCGGAGCGTGTCGATGCCCGACGGCGTCGTGAGCGCGACCTCGATCTCGTACGCGGCGCCCGGCTCGAGATCGAAGATCGTGCCGGCAAGCGCGTCCACGAGGGGGACGGGGCCGTCGCCGTCGTTCCACCCGGGAACGATCCGCACGAGCGGGTGTCCCGTGCGCCACTCGGCCGTGCCCGCCGGGCGGTACCGGACCGTCGCCGAGGCGTCGGTCGCGACCGTGCCGCCGAGCGGGATGTACATCCCGATCTGGTGGGGGGTCGCCACCTCGAACTGGATGTCGCCGCCCTGCGCGATCACCTCGATCGAGAAGGGCGCGCTGGTCGCCGCCGGCTCGCCGGCGACCCCGGCGTCGGCGATGGCGGTGTAGTCCGACCGCGGCGCCGCGCCGGCGGGCGTCCCGGTGATGACCCCGTCGTCGAGCGAGAGGCCGTTCGGGAGCGCGTGGTCGAGACCGACGACGGCGCCCCCCCGCGAGTCGGTGAGGTACTGCTTCACGTTCGCGGCGACCGGGACGCCGACCGTGAACACATAGGACGGGATCGGGGCCCAGGCGAGCGTGTCGCCGGGCGGGGGGGGGCCGGGTCCGGGCCCGCCGGCTCCGCCAGCGCAGGCCGTCGCGATGACAAGGGCGCACACCAAGGCCCCGAGCCGGTCTCTCATGTTGCTGCCACCTCCTCGTGCTGTTCGCGACCGCCGCCCGCCATTATCCGCGGACGCACGCCCGCTTGCCGAAGCGCTTCGCGCGTCGCGTCCCGATTCGAGTCAACGGGGGCGCGAGGGGGTCAGGCGCTCTGCACCGGGCCCGTGTAGCCGTCGTCGAGGTGGATCTGGTCCACGTACCGGATGTGGCGCGGGCTCTTCGAGCGCATCACGAGCGACTGCGTGCGGCAGCCGCTGCCGAAGAAGTGCACGCCGCGCAGCAGGGCGCCGTCGGTGACCCCCGAGGCGCAGAAGACGACGTCGTCGGAGGGCGCGAGATCCTCCGTCCGGTACACCTTCTTCAGGTCGACGTAGCCGGCTTTCCGCAGGCGTTCCTCGTCGCCGGGCTTCGCGGGCATGAGTCGGCCCTGGATCTCGCCGCCGAGGCAGCGCATCGCGGCCGCCGTGAGGACCCCCTCCGGCGCGCCGCCGGCTCCCATGACCGCGTGGACGCCGGTCCCCTGGAGCGCGGCGGCGACACCCGGCGCGAGATCGCCGTCGCTGATGAGGCGGATGCGGGCCCCCGCGCGGCGGACGTCCGCGATCAGGCGCTCGTGACGCGGCCGGTCGAGGATGACGACCAGGAGATCGGGCACGGAGCGGTCGAGGCAGCGCGCGATCGCCTTCAGGTTCTCCTCGACGGATGCCTCGATGTGGACCGCGCCCCGTGCCGACGGCCCCACGACGAGCTTCTCGAGGTAGACGTCCGGCGCGTGCAGGAGACCGCCGCGCGGCGCCGCCGCGATCACCGCGATCGAGTTCGGCGCGCCGGTCGCGCACAGGTTCGTGCCCTCCAGCGGGTCGACGGCGATGTCGACCTCGGCGCCGCGCCGGCCGCGGTTGCCGACCTCTTCGCCGATGTAGAGCATCGGTGCCTCGTCGCGTTCCCCCTCGCCGATCACGATGCGGCCCTTCATCTCGACCGTGTCCATCACGGCGCGCATCGCCTCGACCGCGACCTGGTCGGACCGGTGCCTGTTGCCGTACCCGACGGTGCGGGCGGACGCGATGGCGGCGTTCTGGGCGATCCGCAGGAAGCTCTCCTCGAGGTCGTGCATGCGGCGAGGAGCATAGCACTTCGGCCGCCTGCGATCGAAGCCCGGGCGAGGAGGCGGGGGGGCTTCGGGGGCCGCCGGAAAACGACCGGGCCCCGCCCCGACGGGCGGGGCCCGGCGTGTCCTTCGTTCCCTAGAGGATCCGGCTGATCTCGGCGAGGAGCTTGAAGCCGCCGAACTCGTTCCGGTGGCTCGCGTTCTCGTAGCAGCGGGCGAGCGGGTTGATCCGGTCCTGTGCCGCCACGTAGCCGAGCCCGATCACCGCCATGCCCCGGACCTGCTCGTCGGGCGCCTTCGAGGCGAGCCCGACCAGCTGCTCGACGGCGCTCTGGTCCCTCAGCCACGCGAGGCCGAAGGCGGCGTTGCTCGTCTCGAACCGCTCGTTCTTCTTCCACGTCTTGGAGAAGAAGTCGACGAGCTCCCGGACGTCCCCCTTGTCGCCGAGGAGACCCAAGGCGAGCGGCAGCTGCCGCCTGGTCTTGTCGTTGAGCCCCTTGTCGGCGGCGAAGTGCTTGAGCACCTCGATCCGCGTGGTGTCGCCCATCAGCGCGATGCCCAGCGCCGCGTAGCCGCGCGTGTCGTCGTCCCAGCTCTTCTTGAGGAGCACGTTGTCGCGGATGCTGTCCGCGAACTCCGTCGCCCGGAGGAGGCCGAGGCCGACGCACGCGGCGGACACGACGTGGTCCTGGGCGGTGGTGTCCGTGAGGAGCGCCGCGACCGTGGGGATGGCGCTGCGGTCCTCGGCGAGGCCGACGGCGAGCGCCGCGCAGGAGCGCACGTAGTTGTCCTTGCGGGGCTCCAGCGCCTCCTTGCGGATGAACTTGAGGATCTTGTCGCGGAGCTTGCTGTTGGGATCGAGGGCGCCCGCGAGCCGGCCCATCGCGATCACCGCGAAGCTCTTGTTCTGGCTCGCGCCGGACCCGAACGCCCCCTTGCCCTCGAGGGTCTTGAATGCCTGCTCGGCGTCCTTCTCGTCCGTCGTGTAGTTCGCGAGCGACAGGATCGACATCCACTGGATGTTCTGCGTCGGGGAGTCGACCATCTTCGCCACGTCCTTGCGCGCGACCTGGAGGAGGCTCAGCGTGCGCACGAGCTGGGCCTGCAGCGCGTCATGGCCGCGGAGGTCGAGGATCTTCGTCATCTTGGCGACGCAGCCGGCCTTCTCGATCTCCGGGAGCGCGGCCGGACCGAGCAGCCCGAGCGCGTGGACCGCCGCGACGCCGATCTCCTCCTTGGAGCGCCCGCGGTCCGGAACCTGCTCGCAGAGGAGCTTCACGGCGTCGATGCTGCCCGTGAGCCCCAGCGCCACGAGCACGTAGGGCTTCTCCGTCGCCAAGTGCTTCTCGTACGAGCGGAGGAGATAGGCGGCGGCGTCCTTGTCGCGGGTCATGCCCAGGGCGAGCACCGCGCTCATGCGGACCTCGGGGCTCGTGTCCTTTTCCACCGCGAGGATGAGCTCGCGGACCACGAGGTTGTCGGATTCGCCCTCCTTCTTGGCCTCGCCGGCCGCCGCGACGACCCCGACGCGGCCGAGGCCGATCGCCGCCTCCGCACGGACCCCCGCGCTCGTGTCCGCGTGGAGCGACTTGACGAGCTGCGTGAAAGCGGCCGCGGCCCGCTGCTTTTCCGACGGCGGGACGATATCGCGCGGCGGGAACTTGGCGCCGCCGCCGAACCAGTAGTAGCTGCTGCCCATGTTCACGCGGCCGCGCTCGGACGCGCGCGCGAGGTAGGCGTCCTTGTTGTATTCCCACCACCACTGCCAGACGACCGTGCCGTCGAGCTGCGCGGTCCTCCCGCCGGGGCCGCCTCCGGGTGCCCCGCCGCCGCCCTGGTCGGGGGGCGGGGGAGCCCCGCTGTCGCTGCCGCCGCCGCTCCCATCCCCGCCTCCCGAGTCGCCGGTGCCGGTGTCGCCGCTGCCACTCGGCTCGCCTGCGTTGTCCTGGCCCCCGGCGCCGACCAGCTCGATGGGCCCCCGGTAGGGCGTGCCGATCCGGTCCGCGAACGCGTACTTGGGCAGGATCCAGCACACGGCTGCGAGGAGAACGAGGGAGATCCCGAACGGACGACGGGTCGGCATGAGCCACCTCCGCGACGCGGGCCAAAGGGCGCGGACCGGCAGTCGGCCCGCCTGTTCCCAGTATAGCCCGGGCAACCGGCAGAGCGGACCCCCCCAAGCGGCCGCTCTTTGGTAACCTTGGGGCGGTTCAGTTGACGCCGAAGGAATCACTCTTGTCGTCAGGGTCGGGTGAGCGCGCCCGGCCCGGAGACGGCCCGGACCTCGGGAGGTTCTCGATGCGCGCATGGTGGACGATCCTGCTCACCGCGGCATTGGCCGCGGAGATCGCCGCGCAGGACGGCAATCCGCCGCCCGCACAGCCGGAGGCGAAGCCCGCGGAGGAGCCGAAGGAGCCCCCGGCCTGGAAGATCCCCGAAAGGGACGTGCGGAAGATCGAGGTGCCCCTGGACGAATTCCTGAGGGGCGACCCCAAGGACCGCGCCGACCTCCTCAAGAAGATCGAGAAGGCGGTGGAGAAGCCGGTGGACGGGCACTCGATGCTCGAGGACGTCACGGGCCTCGTCGCGATCGCGAACCACGCCCGCAACTTCAACCCGAAGCTCAAGAAGGGACAGGTGCAGGAGATCCCGGTCGCGCCCGAGGTGCACGGGTTCCCGGCGATCGGCACCGTGAAGTACTGGCTCTACGTCCCGAAGGAGTACCGCGAAGACAATCTCTGGCCGCTCCTGTTCTGCCTCCCCGACCAGAAAAAGTACGGGGACGGCAAGAAGTACGTCGAGGACTGGGTCGCGAAGAGCCCCGCGGTCGCGGAGTCCTTCCTCGTGGTCGTGCCTCAGCCGCAGGCGAAGGGGGCGCAGTGGACCACGCCGGCCTCGCTCGCTCGCGCCATGGTCAGCTTGCGGCACGCCGCGGGCACCTACGGCATCGACAGGAAGGAAGCGGGTCCCGCCACGGACTACCTGCGCGTCTTCATCGACGGTGAGGACGAGGCGTCGGTGATCGCCGCGCGCTTCCCGGAGGTGTTCGCCGGCGCGATCCTCAGGGGCGCGGACGGCCGCGCGGGCGGCCCGAACGTCGCGGCCACCGGCCAGCTGTCGGGGATGCCGGCGTTCTGCGTCGTCGACCCGAAGAGCAAGGCGCAGCGGGAGTTCGCGCAGAAGATCGCGGAGAGGAACGAGGCGACCGTGGTGGTCGAGGACGCGAGCCTCGAGGGCAACCCGACCGCGATGGGCGTCTGGATGACCAAGCTGCCGGCGCGCGCGGCGCAGCCCAAGGACATCGGCTACACCGTCCACGACGGCTCGTTCCAGCGCCACTACTGGATCAACATCATGGACTTCGACGCGAGCTACAAGCCCGCGGCGTCGTTCAAGGCGGTTGCCGACCGGTCGAAGAACGACGTCACGGTCGAGGTCGAGGGGATCAGCCGGTTCGAGATCTTCCTGTCCGACGCGCTGGTCGACCTCAGCAGGCCCGTGCGCATCGTCGTGATGGAGGAGGGACGCGAGCTCCCGTTCTTCACGACGAAGGACGGACGCGACACGCTGAGCCGCGACCTCGGCACCATGCTCGCCGAGCTCCTCGACAGCAACCATCCCTGGCGCATCTACCCGGTCAAGCTGGTGGTGAACGTGGCGGAGCTTCGCGCGCGGACACCCGAGGAGGCGCCCCCGGAGGAGGGGGCTGACAAGCCCGCGGAGGGCGGCAAGCCCGCCGGGGGGGAGAACGGCAAGCCGCAGTCGACCGAGGCCGCCAAATGACCGTTTTGCGCGGCGCGTATACTCCAGCGCGATGCCGAACGTAGCCACCGACATCCGGAAGGGGTCGGTCCTGATCCTCGACGGGGACCTCTTCGTCTGCACGGAGTTCCAGCACAAGACGCCGGGCAACCTCCGCGGCAACGTCCAGGCGAAGCTCAAGAGCCTCCGCGACGGACGATCGATCCAGCGCAAGTTCAGCTCCACGGAGCGCGTGGATTTCGCGTTCCTCGACAAGCGCCCGTGCGAGTACCTCTACAAGGACAACGCGGGCTTCGTGTTCATGGACACGGAGACCTTCGAGCAGTTCCACCTCGCGGAGGACCAGGTCGGCGAGCAGATGGGCTTCATCGTCGAGAACGGGCAGGTCGCCGTGACGTTCCACGAGGGCAACCCGGTGTCGATCGACCTTCCCTCGTCGGTCGAGCTCAAGGTGACGCACACCGAACCCGGCGTGAAGGGGGACACGGTCTCGAACGTCTTCAAGCCCGCGACGCTCGAAACCGGCCTTGAGGTGAAGGTCCCGAACCACATCTCGATCGGCGACGTGGTGAAGATCTCGACCGAGACCAAGGACTTCCTCGGCCGCGCCACGTAGCGGCCTCGAAACCACGGCCCCGGCTTGGCGATCGGAGGGGGCTCCGGGGGCCGGGAACCCGGGCGAGGCCCCCTTGGCAACCTGTGGACACCCCTGTGGAAAAGTCCGCGGGCCGTCGCCGCAACCTCGGATCAAGAGGCGGGTTGCGGCCACCCGTCGTGGGCTGAAGCCGTGTGCACGGCGGGGTCCCCGTGCGGGCCCCCCGGAGCCCCCTCGCGTCCGGCGCGCGACGGCCGGACTCCACGCGAAGGGAAATGCGACCAGGGACGAACTTTCGGGTGAAAAGGGGAAAAATACAGGAATGAAGGGGGAAAGTTTTACGCTCTGGAGCAACCCCGGTCGCAAGGATTTTCCCGTGCCACGATCTCTCTCAGCCGCACCCTCGCGGCGGTCTTCAGGCTACCACGACGGAGGCCCCCTTGGGGAGGATCTCCCCGACCTCCCGCGCCCACGGGTCGCCGCCCTCGTGGAGATCCCGCAACAGGGCTTCCGACCGCTCCGGCGGCACCGCCATGAGGATCCCCCCCGACGTCTGGACGTCGTGCACGAGGATGCGATGGAAGTCGCTCGCCGAAGGCGCGATCTCGATCCGCTCCCGCGCGAACGCGAGGTTGCGCTTCGACCCGCCGCACGCGTAGCGGTCGAGCACATAGGGACGCGCCTCCTCGAGCACCGGCAGGTCCGCCGCGCGGAACCGGAACGACACGCCCGAACTCGAGGCCATCTCGTACGCGTGGCCGACGAGGCCGAACCCGGTGACGTCGGTCGCCGCGCGCACGCCCGCCCGGAGCATGGCGGCGCACGCGTTCCGGTTGAGCCTCGCCATCACGCGCTGCGCCGCGTCGATGTGCGCGGGCGCCACGGCGCCGGCCTTGAGCGCGGTCGTCAGGCAGCCGATCCCGAGCGGCTTCGTGAGCACCAGCCGGTCGCCCGCGCGCGCGCCCGTGTTGCGCACGATGCGCTCCGGGTGGATCGTGCCGACCACGCCGAGGCCGAACTTCACCTCCTCGTCCTGGATCGAGTGGCCGCCGGCCATGGCGCAGTCGGCCTCCTCGAGCGCGTCGAACGACCCCTGCAGGATCTGGCGCAACGGCTCGTGGCCGAGCTTCGCGAGCGGGTACCCCACGAAGTTCACTGCCGACACCGGGGTGCCGCCCATCGCCCAGACGTCGCTGAGCGAGTTGGCCGCGGCGATGCGCCCGAACCAGTAGGGGTCGTCGACGACCGGCGGGAAGATGTCGATCGTCTGCACCAGCGCGAGATCGTCGCTGATCTTGAAGACGCCCGCGTCGTCCATCGTCTCGACCCCCACCAGCAGCGCGGGATGGCGGGGGATGCGGAGGCTGCCCAGGACCTGGGCGAGCTGCTCTTTGCCGAGCTTCGCCGCTCAGCCGCCGGCGCTCGAGTACTGCGTCAGCCGGATGCCGGTCATGACACCTCCTTCAAAGCGCGGACGAGCAGGCGGTCGTCGCCGGGCAGGAGCGTCCGCGGGTCGATGCAGACGAGATCGTCGACGATGCGGGCGTACACGGGCGGGTCGCCGAACCGGAGCATCCGCGCGAGCGCCGCCGCCGAGAGCGTCGGGTGGCGGATCGAGACGAGCGTCGTGGGCAGGCTCCCGCCCGGAAGCGATCCGCTCCCGACCTCGCTGAAGCCGGGCCGGACCTCGGTCGCGAGCCGCGGCGCCTCTTTCTTGAGCCGGGCGCGCAGCGCCGACGCGCGCCGCTTCAGGTCCGGCGCGCCCATGTGGAGCATGCGGAACGTCGGGTGCGCATCCCCCGGCCCGCCCGGCGCGAGGAAGAGGCCGAGCGTGGCCTCGAGCGCGCAGAGGGTCATCTTGTCGACGCGCAGCGCGCGGAAGAGCGGGTTCTTCCGGACGCGGTCGATCCACTCGAGCTTGCCGAGGAGGATCCCGCACTGCGGCCCGCCGATCAGCTTGTCGCCCGAGCAGGTCACGAGGTCCGCGCCGAGGGCGAGGCTCTCGCCGATCTCCGGCTCCGGCTCGATGGGCACGAGCGCGCCCGCGCCGAGATCGTCCATCACCGGCACGTTCGCCGCCCTGCCGAGCTCGATCAGCTCCCCGAGCGGCACCTCCGCGGTGAAGCCGACGGTGCGGAAGTTCGACGGGTGGACGCGCAGCAGCAGGCCGGTCGAAGGCCCGATCGCGTCCGCGTAGTCGCGCCGGTGCGTCCGGTTCGTCGTGCCGACCTCCTTCAGCACGACGCCGGCCGCCTTGAAGACGTCGGGCATGCGGAACGACCCGCCGATCTCGACGAGCTGCCCGCGCGAGATGACCACCTCGCGCCCCGCGGCGAGCGTGTTGAGCGCGATGAGCGTGGCCGCGGCGTTGTTGTTGACGACGGTCGCCGCCTCGGCGCCGGTCAGCGCCGTGAGCATCCGCGCGGCCGCGGTCTCGCGCCGCACCCGCTGCCCCTCCTGGCGGTCCACCGAGACGACGCAGTAGCCCTGGAGCTCGCGGTCGAGCGCCTCGATCACTTTGGGCGCGAAGGCGGCGCGCCCGAGCCCGGTGTGGAGGATCACGCCGGTCGCGTTCACGCAGCGGACGATGCCGGGCGCGAGCCGCGCCGAGAGGCGGGCGCCGGCGCGCTCGGCCACCGCCTCGGGGGCGAGATCTCCCGGGTCGCCGCCCTCCTTCATCGTCCCCCGGAGGTCCTCGACGAGCGCCCGCACCTCGGCGTCGACGAGCCGGGGGAGGAAGCGCGCCTTGAGCCTTCCCGCGGCGGCGGTCTTGAGCACGCGGTCGATCGAGGGGAGCTTTCTCAACTGCTTCGCCGTGTCCACGGCGCATAGGCTAGCAGGGGCCCCCCGGCGGGGGAGGGAAGGGTGTCCGCGGGAGGGGAGGGGCGGCGCCGGCGAGTTCCCTCGGACCGGCGGGGTCTGGGCCGGCCGCGGCCGAAAGGTCGCGGGCCGCCTACGTGGCGTCGATCCCGCGCTCGGCCATCACCTCCCCCTTGCGCGTGAAGAGGCGGGCGTTGCCGTCGCGGCGGGTGGCGCCGAGCTTGTCGTAGTACTCGAGGAGCGGGATCAACCACTTCCGGCTGATCCCTCCGAGGACCGCCTTCGCGTCGACCGGCTCGAAGCTCCCGCGCTTCACGGCGACCGCTTTCAGGAGCCGGAGCCCCTCGTCGAGCACCCGCTTGCTGTAGACGAGGTCGGGCGCCACGTCGCGGACCTCGCGGCGGTCGCGCAGGAAGGTCAGCGCGCGCCGGACGGTCGCCGCGTCGAGGCCGCTCGCGGACGCGAGCTTCGGAGCCTCGGGCGGCGCGAAGCGGCCGTCCGCGAGGCACTTGAGCAGCCGGTCCGCGGCGCGCGACAGCTCCGGGTCGAGGTCGACCTTGAACCCCGCGAGCCGGACGTTCCGCCCGTCCACCTCGACCGCGTCGCCGAGGCGGGCGAGCGCCGCCTCGACCAGCGACTCCGGCACCTGCGCCCGGTCGCGCACGTCGGCGACCGCCAGCGCCGCGACGAGCGGGTTCTCCCTGTGGAGCGTCTCGAGCGCGTTCCGCACCGCCTGGGCCGCGCGCGCGACCGCCGTCGCCTCGACGTAGGCCCCGTTCGGCAGGATCGCGAGGTCGCCCCGCGCGCGCATGCCCTCGAGAAGCCGCGTCGCCGCGTCGCGGTCGAGCCGCGCGCGCGCCGCGAGGTCTCCTGCCCCCGAAGCCCCCTCCAACTCCAGCGCCAGCCGGAGCCGCCGAACGGGATCGCCGAGCGCCTCGGCCCAGCGGCGCAACGCTTCCTGCCGGGCGGTGTCCTTCCGCCTCACGGCCTCGTCCGCCGCGGCGACGATCCTGCCCCCGCCGACCGTGTCCGCCGCGTTGTCCGAGCGCAGGATGAACGCGGCGCCGTCGAGCACCGTGACCGGCTCCGCGGTGCGGATCTCGGCCAGCGCGCTCTCGCCGGGCGCGAGCGCGTTCCGGTCGAGGAGGTGCACGGTGGCCATCGCCTCGAGCGTGCCCGTCAGGAACCGAGCGCGGGCGGCGTGGCGCAGCGCGCGGCGCTCGCCCGCGAGCAGGGTCAGGTCGACGACGACGTGCCGCGTCGCGCGGAACACGCCGGGCGTCGCGACGACCATGCCCCGCCCGACCTCGTCGTGGTGGATATTGGCGAGGTTCAGCGCGGTCCGGTGGCCCGCGCGCGCCGCCTCCGCGGGCTCGTGGTAGATCTCGATCGCGCGCACCCGGACGCGCCGCCCGGCGGGGAGGAGCTCGAGCTCGTCGCCGGTGCGCACGGTGCCCGCCGCGGGCACGCCGGTCGCGATGCACCCGAAGCCCGCGGCGGCGAAGGTGCGCTGCACGGCGAGGAAGAAGGCGCGCGGGTCGTCCGTCGCGGTCGTCTCCGCGACGAGCGCGAGGATCTTCGCGCGCAGCGCGTCGACGCCCTCGCCGGTCGCGGCCGAGCAGGGGAGGATCTCGGCGCCCTTGAGCCACGTGCCGTCGAGGAACTCGCGCAGCTCCTCCTTCGCGAGCTCCCGCGTCTCGGCGTCGACCGCGTCGATCTTGTTGAGCACGACGAGCACGCGCTTCACGCCGAGCAGCGAGAGGATGTCGACGTGCTCGCGCGTCTGCGGCATGACGCCGTCGTCGGCCGCGACCACGAGGAGCGCGAGGTCGATGCCGGTCGCGCCGGCGACCATGTTGCGCACGAACCGCTCGTGGCCGGGCAGGTCGACGAAGCCGATGCGCCGGCCGTCCTCCGTGCGCATCTCGGCGTAGCCGATGTCGATCGTCATCCCGCGCTCGCGCTCGTAGGGGCGGTCGGCGCGCATGCCGGTCAGGCGCTCGACGAGGAGCGTCTTGCCGTGGTCGATGTGGCCGGCGGTGCCGACGGTAACGGGCGTGGTGTCCATCCGCGGCCGGTAAGCCTACCAACGGCGCCGGGAGGAGTGGCCCTAGCGGCCGTGGAGCACGTCGCCGTCGGCGAGGATCCGAAGGGCCGGGTCCTTGAGCGCCGCGCACTGCGCTCGGATCGGCGCCTCGTGCTGGGGCTTCAGGTGGGTCACGAGGATCTCGGCCTTCGTCCCGAGGAACGCGCGCCAGGACCGCAGGTCCTTGGGCGTCTGGTGACCGAACCGGTTCGCCATCGCCGCGACCTCGTCCGGATAGGCGGCCTCGACGCAGGCCGCGTCGGGCGTCCGGTCGGCCACCCAGCGCGCCACCGACTCGTCGAACCTCGTGTCGCCGACGATCGCCAGCGCGTAGCCGGGCGCGCGGCAGACGTAGGACACGCACGGCACCGTGTGGTTCGCGGGCCCCACCTCGATCTCCCAGCCGCCGAGCTTCAACTTCTTCCCGGGCGTCACCTCGTGCCACTCCGCGAGGTCGGAGAGATCGGGCCAGATGTGGCCGTCGAGGAGGTGCGCGCGGACCGCGTCGAGCGTCTGCTTCAGGCCGTGGATGCGCGGCCGGGCGCCGTCGCCGAGCAGGAACGGGATCCCGAGCGTGTGGTCCAGGTGCGCGTGCGAGAGGAGGAGGTCCTTCAGCGGCGCGCGGTCCGCGACGGCGAGCCCGTGGGCGGCCGCGCCCGCGTCGACGAGGACGCCCCCGGAGAGGAGATAGGACGTCGTCAGCCTTCCCGGCGACGGCGCCCCAGCCACCCCGAGCGCCTGCACGCGCGCGCTCTCCTTCACGCGGCGCATTCTACGTCCCGGGTCCCCCCGGGCCCCCCCGCATCCGGGCGCGCGCGCGTCCTCTCCGCCCGCGGATTCCGCACCGAGAAGCCTTGACCGTCCCCGGAACACCCCACTATGCTCCGGGTCCTCATGGACCACGCCTCCGCCGCCGCGACGGCCGGAGCCGCCGCCCGCGCGGGCGGCGCGCCGCTGCTCGAGATCATCGACCTGAAGACCTACTTCCACACCGACGAGGGGGTCGTGAAGTCGGTCGACGGCGTGAGCTACGACCTGCGGCCCGGCGAGACGGTGGGGGTCGTCGGGGAGAGCGGTTGCGGCAAGTCGGTCACCGCGCTCTCCGTGATGCGGCTCATCCCGATGCCGCCCGGCAGGATCGAGGGCGGGCAGATCCTCTTCGACGGCGAGGACCTCGTGCGCGTGCCCGAGTCGCGGATGCGGCAGGTGCGCGGCGGGAAGATCGGGATGATCTTCCAGGAGCCGATGACGTCGCTCAACCCGGTGTTCACGGTGGGCGACCAGATCGAGGAGGCGGTGCGGCTCCACCTCAAGCTCTCGGCGGCCGACGCGCGCGCCCGGGCGATCGAGATGCTCGCCAAGGTGGGCATCCCGTCGCCGGACCAGCGCGTCGACGAGTACCCGCACCAGCTCTCGGGCGGCATGCGACAGCGCGTGATGATCGCGATGGCGCTCTCGTGCAACCCGAAGCTCCTGATCGCCGACGAGCCGACGACCGCGCTCGACGTGACGATCCAGGCGCAGATCCTCGACCTCATCCGCCAGCTCCAGAGCGAGCTCGGGATGAGCATGCTGATGATCACGCACGACCTCGGCGTGATCGCGGAGACGGCGCACCGCGTGGTCGTGATGTACGCGAGCAAGATCGCGGAGAAGGCGGACGTGAAGGAGCTCTTCGCGCGGCCGCTCCACCCCTACACGCAGGGGCTCTTCCGCTCGATCCCGTCGCTCGCGGGCGGGCACGGCCGGCTCCAGACGATCGAGGGCACGGTGCCGAACCCGCTCGAGTTCCCCGTCGGGTGCAAGTTCAACAACCGGTGCCCGTTCGCGCAGCAGCACTGCGTGGACAAGGAGCCGCCGCTGAAGGAGATCTCGAAGGGGCACTTCGCCGCCTGCTGGCTTCTCGACCCGTCGGGGCCGATGTACGATCCCGGGAAGGTCGGCGCCCGTTGAGGGCGGATCGAGGGAGGTCCACGGAACCCATGACGGCACGGGAGGACGGCGAGGCGCGATGAGCGGGAACGGCACGCTCGTCCAGGTCGAGCACCTCCGGAAATTCTTCCCGATCCGGCGCGGCGTCTTCAGCCGCATCGTCGGCCACGTGCGCGCGGTCGACAACGTCTCCTTCCACGTCGGGAAGGGCGAGACCCTCGGCCTCGTCGGCGAGTCGGGGTGCGGCAAGACCACGGTCGGGCGGTCGATCCTCCGCCTCATCGAACCGTCGGCGGGCAGCGTCGCGTTCGACGGGCACGATCTGCTGGGCCTCAAGGGGGGCGAGCTCCGCCAGATGCGCCGGCGGATGCAGATCATCTTCCAGGACCCCTACTCGAGCCTCAACCCGCGCATGACCGTGCTCGACATCGTCGGCGAGGCGCTCTCGATCCACGGCATCGCGAAGGGCGCGGAGCGGGAGCGGCGCGTGAAGGAGCTGCTCGAGCGCGTCGGCCTCGCCGCGCGCTACGTCAACCGCTACCCGCACGAGTTCAGCGGCGGCCAGCGCCAGCGCATCGGCGTCGCGCGCGCGCTCGCGCTCAACCCCGACTTCATCGTCTGCGACGAGGCGGTCTCGGCGCTGGACGTGTCCGTCCAGGCGCAGGTCATCAACCTCCTCATGGACCTGCGAGAGGAGCTCGGCCTCGCGTACCTCTTCATCGCGCACGACCTCTCTGTGGTCCGCCACATCAGCCACCGCATCGCGGTCATGTACCTGGGCGAGATCGTCGAGACGGCGCGTGCGGACGACCTCTTCGCGCGGCCGCTGCACCCCTACACGCAGGCGCTGCTCTCCGCGGTGCCGGTCCCCGACCCGACGCACCACCGCACGCGCATCGTCCTCGAGGGGGACGTGCCGACGCCCGTGAACCCGCCCTCCGGCTGCCACTTCCACCCGCGCTGCCGCTACGCGGAGGAGATCTGCAGGCGCGACGCGCCGGGCGTCACCGACGCGGGCGAGGGGCACACGTTCCGGTGCCACGTCGCGGCGCGGAACTTCCCGGAGTCGGCGACCGAGCCGGTCACGGATCCGAACCCGCTTCCGTGACCCGGCTGTCGCGCGCCGCGGGCCTCGTCTCCCTCGCGACGCTCGTCTCACGCGTCCTCGGGCTCCTGCGGGACTCCGTACGCGCGGCGCTCTTCGGGAGCGGGTGGCTCTCCGACGCCTTGGACGTCGCGTTCAAGGTGCCGAACCTCTTCCGCGACCTCTTCGCGGAGGGCGCGTTCTCGGGCGCGTTCGTCCCGACGATCATGCGGACGCACGAGCGGGAGGGCCGGGCGGCCGCGCTCGTGCTCCTGAACCGCGTGCTGTCGACGATGCTCGTCTACGTGGGGGCGCTGTGCCTCGTCCTCATCTCGTTCGCGCCGTGGATCGTGCGGATCCTCGCCTCGCCGACGTTCGTCGAGCAGCCCGAGTTCCGGGATGCGGTCGTCCTCGTGCGGATCCTCGCGCCGTTCCTGCTGCTCATCTGCCTCGCGGTGGCGGCGATGGGGGCGCTCAACGTGCTCGGGAAGTACTTCGTGCCGGCGCTCTCCCCCGCGGCGCAGAACCTCGTCCTCGTGCTCGGCGGCCTCGTCGTCTACAAGGCCGTGGCGGAGGCGCCGGCGCGCGCGGTGCCGTGGGCGTTCCTCCTGCTCGCGGGCGGCGCGCTCCAGTTCCTGATCCAGGTGCCGCCGCTCCTGCGCGCGGGCTGGCGGCCGCGGTTCCTCCCGGACCTCCGCCTCCGCACCGAGGAGACGCGGCAGATGCTGCGGCGCATGCTGCCGGTCGTCGCCGGCCTCGCGGCGACCAACCTCTGCATCCTCATCAACACGCGGCTCGCGACCGACGACCAGGGGGGGACCTCGAACCTCTACTACGCCTTCCGCCTCGTCCACCTGCCCGTGGGGCTCGTGGGCGTCGCGGTCGGCACCGCGGTGCTCGCGGAGGCGTCGCGGCGCGCGGCGGTGCACGACGAGGAGGGCGCGCGCGAGACGCTCGCGGAGGCGTTGCTGCTCTGCCTCGCGTTCGCGGCGCCGGCGGCGGCGGGGCTCCTCGCCCTGGGGCCGCCGATCGCCGACCTGCTCTTCCATTGGGGGCGGCAGATGGATCTCGGGCGGACGGCGGCCATCGGCCTCACGATCCGCTGGTTCGCGCCCGCGGTCGTCTTCTACTGCGCGGTGAAGGTGGTCGTCCCGTTCTTCCACGCGCAGGGGCGGGTCCGGATCCCCGTGTTCGCCTCGATGACGGCCGTCGTCGCGAACCTCGCCTGCGCGCTGACCACGCACCGCTGGCTCCGCTGGAACGGGCTCGCGCTCGCCGTCGGCGTGGGGCAGCTCGCGAACCTCCTTGTCCTCCTCGTCTTCACGGGGGCGCTTCACGGCTGGCCCGGAAGGGCGCTCTTCGGGCGGCTCGGGAAGATCGCGCTCGCGAGCGCGGTCTGCGCCGGGGTGGCGGCCGCGACGGTGCCGCTCTTCCCGGCGGGGGAGGGGGCCCTTCCCCGGCTCCTTCGCGGGCTCGTCCCGGTGGCGACCGGGGCGGTCGCCTACCTCGCGGCCGGGCGGCTGCTCCGGTGCCCGGAGATCGAGTCGCTCGTCCGGGCGCTGGGCCGGTTCGCGCGGCTGGACAAGGGCCGCCGCGGCGCCTAAACTCACGGGTTTGCACGCCTCTTTCAAACCCCTCCGAGTGGATATGGACTTCAAGAAGATCCAGCAGGCACAGGAGCGTTTTGGCGGTCCCTTCGCCATGACCTCCATTCTGCAGAAGCGGGTGCGCGAGCTTGTCCAGGGCGCCCGGCCGCTCGTAGAGACCGACAAGACGCGGCCGATCGACATCGCGCTCGACGAGCTCCTCGAGAACAGGCTGACGCTCGAGCCCCACACGGAGTCGGCGCAGCCCCAGGCGCCGAAGGACATCTTCGGCGGCGAAGCGTAGGCCCGCCGAAGCGCCGCCGCGGCGCGGGAGCGGCCGGTTCACTCGTCCGCCAGCGCGACGCGCGCCTTGAGGATCCGGTCCCCGATGCGGATCGCGTCGACGACCGCGAACCCCTCGACGACCTGCCCGAAGACCGTGTAGCGCCCGTCGAGGTGCGGCGTCGGCAGGTGCGTGATGAAGATCTGGCAGCCACCCGTGTCGTCGTTGCCCTTCGGCATCCCGACGGTGCCGCGCACGTAGGGACGCTCGCCGATCTCGTCCGGGAGCACGACGCCGCCGTTGCCGGCGCCGTCGCCGCGCGGGCACCCGCCCTGGATGACGAAGTCCGCGACGACCCGGTGCCAGGTGAGCCCGTCGTAGAACCCCTCGCCCGCGAGCGCGGCGACGTTCACGCAGTGCGCGGGCGCGTCGTCGGGGAAGAGGCGGATGACGATCGTCCCCTTGGTCGTCTCGAGGACGAGCTTGCTCCCGCGGAGCGCGTCCGCGGCGGCGCGCACGCCCTTCGCGTCGTGGCCGTGCAGGCGGAAGCCGGAAGGAGGGGGGGCCGGGGGGCAGGGTCTGCCGAGCTTCGCGAGTGCCGCGCACGCCGCCGTCCGCACCGCTGGCTCGGGATCGCCCGCCGCCTCCACGAGCCACGGGTCGAAGACGCCGAGCTTGTCGAGCGCCTGCGCGGCCTCGATGCGGACGTCGCCTTCCTGCGCGGCGCGCGCGGTGGCGACGATGGCGTCCGCCTGCTCCTTCGCGCCGCGCGCCGCGAGCGACGCGACCGCGGTCGATCGGACGGCGAAGTCCTCGGCCTTCAGGAGATCGAGAAGGAGCGGCACCGCCTTCTCCGAAGGCACGCCCTCCTTCCCGCACGTCTCCGCGGCCGCCACCTGTCCCCGGACGGTCCTGGGAGAAGGGGTTCGGGCGTGCGAGGACCAGCCGCCCGCGGGCTGGTACTCCCGGATCCGCCACGTCGTCTCCTCGCGCAGATCGTCCGCCATGGTGTCCGGGAGCGTGGCCATCGGCGCCCCCGCCGCGACGAGCGCGACGTCCGCGCTCGCGAGGAGGCGCGGATCCGCGAGGCCCGGCACCACCTCCGCGAGCAGCACCGCCGCGTCTTTGCCGCCCGCGGCGAGATGGTCGATCGCCGCCTCCTGCACGAGCACGTCGGCATGTCCGCACAGCGCGGCGGCGCGCTTCCCGGTCGCCGCGTCGAACGGCTTCGCGGTCGCGCGCAGCGCCTCGACGACGATCCGCGGGTCCGCGTCGTCGAAGCGCTCGACGAGGAACGGGCGCTGCCCGTCGATCTGGCCGAGCCCGCGGAGCGCGAACACCCGCTCGTCGAGGGGCCGGTCCGCCGCGGCCGCCTCGCGCAGCTTCTCCGCCCACTCGACGGGCGCGGCGACCCAATGCCCCACCTTGCGCGCGCGCTCGCGGAGGAGGATCCACATCGCGTAGACGAGCCGCCAGCGGACGTCGGCCACCCCCTCGTGCGAGAGCGCTGCGAAGACGTCCTGCGCGGCCGTCGCATCGCCCGATCGCGCGAGGGCGAGCGCGGCGCTCCCGCGCACGAGGGCGTCGCCGTGCCGCAGGTAGCGCGCGACATCCGACGTGGCGCGCACGTCCTTCGTCTTCCCGAGCGCCCCGAGGGCGAACGGGAGGTCCGGGGCGGCGAGCTTGTCGAGCCTCTCGCGCAGCGGGAGCACGACTTCCGCGGTCCCGATCTGCCCGAGCGCGAACATCGCGCCCCGCCGCACGGGCCCGACCGGATCGTCGAGCAGCGGGAGCAGCCACGGAAGCGCGCGCGGGTCCTTCAACCGCGCCGCGCACAAGACGGCCGCGTGCCGGTCGCGCGCGTCGGCCGACGCGGCGGCCTTCCCGAGCGCCTCCGCGTCGTAGGAGCGCGAGAGCTCGAGGACGAGCACCTCGTCCGCGAGCGACCCGGCCCCCGCCGCCCTCCCGAGTCCGAGCACCGCGATCGCGACGAGAGCCCTCTTCATGGCGCGCGGATCGTAGCACGGTCGTTCCGGCGGAAAGGGGCCGCGACCGGCGCGCCGCGGCCGGGGAGGCGGACCGTGATCGCGCCCGCGTCGAACGTGGCGATCACCTCCGGCGCGCCGTAGCGCTCGAGCGTCTGCGGGTTTGGGAACCCGGGCGCGGAGGAGACGAGGAGGAGCCGCGGTTGCACCGCGCGGCCGAGAGCTTGCGCCTCCTCGCAGCGGGCGCCGTGGTGGGGCGCGACGAGGATCTCGGAGCGGGGGAGGCCCGACCGGATCAGCCCCCGGAGCCCCCTCTCTTCCCGGTCCGCGGGCAGCAGCGCGCGGACGCCGCCCTCCGCCTCCAGCAGGAGGACGACCGACGTGTCGTTCTCGGAGAGGCCGTCGCCGCCCGCGGCCAGGACGACCAGCCGCCCGCGCGGCCCGTCGAACAGCGGCGCGCCGGCGCGCGCGAGCGACCATGGGACGCGGGCCTCCGCCGCGGCGCGGAGGAGCGGCGCCGGCGGGTCGGGGCCCGTCACGAGCGCGCCGACGGGGAAGCGCCGCAGGAGCAGCGGGAGCGCGTTCCAGTGGTCCGCGTCGGCGTGCGTGACGACGACGAGGTCGATGCGCACGATGCCGAGCGCCCGGAGCGCGGGAAGAAGGACCGCGCGCGCGACGCCCGGCCGCGTGCGCGAGCCGCCGTCGACGAGCGCCGTCCAGCCGTCCGGCGACCGCAGGATGACCGCCTGGCCGTGTCCGACGTCGAGCATCGAGAGCTCCGCGTCGGACGGCGGGGCCGGGCGCGCCGCTACGGCGAGGGCGATCGCCGTGGCGAGGCCCGCGAGCGCGGGCAGCGGCCGCCAACGCAGGAGGACGCAGGCGAGGATCCACAGCACGACCGCCGTGACCGGCGGCGGCGGGAGGACCCAGAGGCTCGCCGGGAGACTGCCGCCGAGCGCGAGGAGCCCGCGGAGCGCGCGGGCCGCCGCCGTGGCGACGGGCGCGGCACCGGGCACGGCGAGCGCGACGAGCGCGACCGCCGCGAGGAGGACCGAGACCAGCGGGGCCGCGAGCACGTTCACCGCGACCGCGTAGGGCGTGACCACGCCGAACGCGCGCGCGACGAGCGAGAGCGTGGCGAGCCACGCCGCGAGCGACACCGGGAACGCGGCGAGGAGGTACCCCGTGACGACGAGGAGCACCGGCCGGTCGTGCCGCACCGCGGGGAAGCGGCGGAGCAGCCGGTAGCGGGCGGACCAGCGGTCCTGCCACGGCCCCGCGAGCCACAAGATCCCCGCCGCGGCGAGAAAGCTCAGCTGGGAGCCGATGCTCAGCATCTCGGAGGGATCGAGGAGCGCGAGCAGGAGGGCCGCGCCGCCGAGCGACGACCCGGCGTCCGGCGGACGCCCGCGCACGAGCGCGAGCGCGTGGAACGCGAGCACGGAGACGGCCCGCCGCACCGGCGCCCCCGCCCCCGCGACCGGCACATACGCGAGCGCGAGCGCGAACGTGACGCCCGCCGCGGCACGGGGGCCGAGACCGGCCGCCCGGAGGAGCGCGTGCACCATCGCGGCGAGGAGCAGGACGTGCATCCCCGAGATCGCGAGGACGTGGCTCGTTCCGGTGCGCTCGAAGTCCAGGCGGTCCTCGTCGGAGAGGCCGGTCCGGTCCCCGAGGAGGAGCGCGACCGCGACCGGCGCGACATCGGCCGGCAGGTCCCTGTGGAGGCGTGCGGCGGCCTTCCGCCGCAGCGCGGCGAGCGCGCCCGCGGGACTCCACGGCGCCGCGCGCAGCACCTCGACGTTGTCCGCGGTGCGAAGCTCCGCGAGGAGCCCGACGCCCCGCCGGGCGAGCGGGAGCCGCCGGTCGGTCTCTCCGGGGTTTCCCGGCGGCGGCATGATCCGGCAACGCCCCGCGACCCGTACGACGGCACCCGGGCCCACGCCCCCCGGGAGCGTGCCGGCGAAGGTGCAACGAAGCCCCGGCCCCTCGGGCGGCAGGCCTTCGAGCCATGCGCGCCCGTGGAAGGGGTCTTCCCCGCAACGGGTCACCCGGAGCGTCGCCCCGACGGGGCCCGGCGGGGCGCGCGGCCAGTGCCCTTCCACGGTCGCGAGCATCGCCGCGGTCGCCGCGCGATCGCGGGCGCCCGCCGCGTAGCCGGCGGCAAACGCGGCCGCCGCGAGCGCCGGCACGACGGCCCGCCGCGCCGCCGCGCAGGCGAGAAGCGCGAGGACCGCCGTGACGACGAGGCCGGGCGCGAGGGCGGCGGAGGCCACCCCCGCGACGGCCGCGGGGCCGGCGACGAGCAGCGGGCGGGAGGCGAGGGCTCGGGTCATCCCCTTATACGTCGCGGGCCGGTGTCACTTTCCGGGTGGCGCAATGGGGCTCCCGCGGCGTAAATCAGGGGGATGCGCCGGTTTTTTGCCCTTGTCGCGGGGACGCTCGCCCTCCTCCTCGGCAGGCCCGCCTCCGCGGGCGACCCCGCGGTCACTGCCGAGGACCTCCTCGCGCACGTGCGGACGCTCGCGTCCGACGCCTACGAGGGGCGCGGCAGCGGGACGCCGGGCGAGGCGAAGGCCGCCGACTACGTCGGGAGGGAGTTCGCGCGCATCGGCCTCGAGCCGCTCGGCAAGGACGAGACCCCCTTCCAGACCGTGGAGATGGCGGGAACGTTCCGCGCGATGCCCGCCTGCAAGCTCGAGCTGAAGGGCGCCGGGGCGCCGCTCGAGCTCGCCCTCGACCGGGAATGGCTCCCGCTCTCCGCGACCGCGGACGGCGACGTCACGGCCGAGGTCGTGTTCGCGGGCTACGGCATCCGCGCGCCCGAGCTCAAGTACGACGACTACGCGGGCCTCGACGTGAAGGGGAAGATCGTCGTCGTCTTCCGCAACACGCCCGAGGGCGCGTGGTGGGCCGACCGGCGCTCGCTCGTGCGCCACGCGCCGCTCGTGCAGAAGCTCCGCCACGCGGCGGACCTCGGCGCCCGGGCGGTCATCGTCGCGAACGACCCGCGCACCTTCGGCGAGGGAAAGGGGGGGGCTGCGGGGGCAAGGCCGGACGCGGCCGTCACCGACGAGATCGGCGCGCGCCTCGCGGGCATCCCCTTCGCCCACATGACGCTCGGCGCGGCGGAGCGGCTCTTCCCCGCGGCCTTCGGGAAGTCGCCGCGCGACCTCGAGGCGCGCATCAACGACGCCGAGGGCGCGAAGCCCGCGTCGGCGGCGGGCAGCGGCACGATGCACCTCGTCGTGCGCACGGAGCGCGAGGTGCTCAAGGGCCGGAACGTGTGCGCGCTCCTCCGCGCGGGCGCGCCGGACGCCACGGACGAGGTCGTCGTGGTCGGCGCGCACCACGACCACCTCGGCAAGGGGCTCGTGGGATCGCTCGCGCGCTCGCCCGAGGAGCGGGGCGAGATCCACAACGGGGCGGACGACAACGCGTCGGGCGTCGCCGGCGTGCTCGAGGCGGCGGAGTACCTCGCGGCACGGAAGGCGGAGCTGCGGCGCTCCGTGCTCTTCGTCACGTTCACGGGCGAGGAGCGCGGGCTCCTGGGCTCGCTCTGGTTCGTCGAGGCGCCGCCGGTGCCGCTCTCGCGGGTCGCCGCGATGGTCAACCTCGACATGATCGGCCGGCTCGGCCACCGGAAGCTCTTCGTCGGCGGTGTCGGCACGTCGCCGGGCTTCCACGCGCTCGTCGAGTCCTGCGCGAGGGAAATCCCCGTCGAGATCGCGCTCGGGGACGGCGGCCGCGCGCCGAGCGACAACACGTCCTTCTACGCGAAGCGCATTCCCGTGCTCTGGCTGTTCTCCGGCATGCACCCCGACTACCACCGTCCCGGCGACGACGTCGAGAAGATCGACGCGGCGGGGATGGAGAGGGCGGCGCGCCTCGCCGCGCGCCTCGTCGAGCAGATCGCGAAGGAGCCGGTGCGCCCGTCGTTCACGCGGGCGGACACGGGCGGCGAGCCGCCCCGCGCGGTCCTCGGCATCGTCGCCGAGCAGGCGGAGGGGGGCATCCGGATCGGGCGGGTGCAGGCGGACGTCGGGGCGGGGGCCGCGGGGCTCCGCGCGGGCGACGTCATCGTGGCGATCGACGGGGAGGCGACCTCCGACCTGAACGCGCTCCGGGAAGTCCTCTTCGCGAGGGACGTCGGCGACCGGGTCAAGGTGAAGGTGCGCCGCGGCGAGGAGGATCTCCTGGTCGACGTCGTCCTCGCGCGGGGCGGCGGGTAGCGGGCCCCCGGCCGCCCCCGGCCCCCGGACCCCCCGCGCTTCGCCTTTACGAGGGCGTGGCGAGGCCGTCCTGACCGTGCCGTATCCTCGCGGCCGTGCGCCTTCTCGCGGCGGCGCTCCTCCTCGGCGCGATCGCGCATGCGGAGGGCGAGCCCCTCCTCTTCCTCTCCCACGTCGAGCACGTGGAGGAGCTCTCCGACCCCGCGTACGGGAAGGCGTTCGCGCTCCTCGGCAGGCTGACGATCGAGAACGGGCGTCTCTTCTCCGTGCGCGCGAGCCGCGCGCTCATCTGGCTCGACCCGGATGCCGATCGCATGGTGTTCCGGCTCCTCCGCGAGATGCAGGGGGAGGACCGCCGCATCCCGCTCTGGGCGGTGCGCGCCGTGTACGCGGAGGGGGGCGGCGTGCCGGCGGTGTTCCAGGCCGGCGGGCAGGCGTTCCGCTGCGCCTCGTTCTTCTACGACTTCCGCGGGCAGCGCGGCATCTTCGTCGACGCGGACCTGCGCCTGCGGCGCGGGCCCAGGAGGGACGACTCGCCCGACCTCGTCCTGCGCGCGAAGGAGCTCGAGCTGCTGGGCAACGGGAGCCTCGTCGCCAGGAAGGGGACGCTCTTCGCGTCGAACTTCGAGGACTTCGACGTCGGCATCACGGTCGAGGAGCTGCGCGTCGACGACCCCGAGATGGGCGGGGCGATCGGGAAGCTCAAGCGGCTGAGCGCCCGCGACTACGGCGACGGGCGCGGGCCGACGCGCGCCGAGGTCGAGGCCGTGATCCGGGAGATGGCGGAGGCGGGCACCGTCGGGCCCGAGGTCTACACGCTGCACGGGCTCGTCGTCCGCGCGTACGACTTCCCGATCTTCAAGTGGGGCGAGGCGCAGGCGCGCGGCGAGGACGTCATGGCCGTGCGCCTCGAGAGCGAGCTCGGGAGCATCGGGAACCTGGGCTTCGGCGCGCGCCTCGCCGCGGGGCTCGGGCTGAAGCCGGTCGGCTTCCTCCTGGGCGGCGGCTACATCGACGACCACGGGCCGTTCGTCGACCTGAAGCTCGACGTCGACGCGTGGGGGGGCCGCGTGACCGGCCGCTCGTACGGCGCCTACCTGCACGACCACGGCATCGAGGACGGCGTCGCGCCCGAGACCGAGAACCGGTTCTGGACGCAGAACTTCTACCGCTGGCGCGTGAACGACACCTGGCGGCTCGACGCCGAGTACGCGGACCTCTCCGACCCCACGTTCCTCGAGCAGTGGGACGAGCAGGTGGCGAAGGAGGGGCTGCCGCAGGAGACCCTCGTCTATCTCCGCGGGCGGACGGAGCGCGCCTACGCGACCATGATCACGAAGTGGCGCACGATCGACTTCCAGGACGAGGTGGAGCGGCTGCCCGAGATCGGCGGGGTCGTGCCGGTGCTCACGCTGCTCCGGCTCGGCGAGACCGGCCGCGGCGACCCCGTCACCCTCCAGGTCGCGCTGCCGGCCTCGTTCGGGAACCTCCGCCACCGGCAGGGCGAGGGCTCGACGCTCCCCGACTTCCAGAGCGTGCGCGCGACGTTCGACCCGACGTTCTACGTGTCGTTCCCCCTGGGACCCCTTCGCGTCGTCCCCTTCGTGACGCCCGGCGTCACGGTCTACGAGCACGACCTCGCCGGGGACGCCGCCACGCGCACGACGGCGTCCGCCGGGATCCGCGCGGACACGCAGCTCTCGCGCTGGTTCGGGCGCGTCCACCACGTCGTCAACCTCTCGCTCGCGTACGAGGACCTCTTCCACGTGAGCGTGCCGCCGGACGACCTCTTCCCGTTCGACGAGCTCGACGAGGTAACGCCGTGGCAGGGGCTCACGGTGCGGTGGCGCAACCGCCTGCTCCGCTCCACGCCGTTTGGCGCGACGGAGTTCCTGAGCGTGGAGCTCTTCGGCGCGTTCTACCCGAACGGCGAGCAGCCGCTCGGCCGCACCGGGGACTGGTGGCTCGACTGGAACGTCTGGTGGCAGGCGACGCGCACGCTGATCGTGCTGTCGCGGGGCGACATCGAGGAGGGCGACCTCGAAACCCTTTCGTTCGAGTGGTGGTGGGAGGCGCGCGCCAACCTCGGCTTCGGCGCGTCGTACCGCCACCTCGAGGGCGACAGCGACACGATCACGCTCGGCGCGGAGTTCGAGGTGAACACGCGCTGGAGCCTCGTCGGCTTCTCGCAGTTCGACGCGCGCGCGGGGGAGGCGAGCGACCAGGGCGTGCTGATCCGTCGGCTCGGCCGGTCCGGCGTCGTCGGCGTGCGGCTCACGTGGGACCCGGGCGACGACGGCTTCGGCCTGTCGCTCAACTTCGACGTGCTCCAGCGGTTCCGGGAGAAAGAGCGTCGGCGCGACACCCTGCGCGCGCTCGTGGGGTGGAACTAGGCTCGAGGAGGAAGAGAGGGGGGCTGGGGGGCGATGGCGCCGCAAAGGCCCCGGCTCCCGCCAACGATTAGGCGACCGGTGCCTGGCTCCGTACGGCGAATATCTCGCGGGGTTCCCGGTGCCGAGCGGAGCCAGCCCGCTGCAGAAACGCGGAACCGCCGGGCCCGTCCCGGTAGGATCACGGCGTGGCAGTTGCGCTTTACCCGGGCACGTTCGACCCGCTCACGAACGGCCATCTGGACATCCTTCGCCGCGGCGCGGCGCTCTTCGAGCGCGTGGTCGTCGCGGTCGGCGCGCGCGTCGACAAGCAGACGCTGCTCACGGCCGACGAGCGCGTCGCGCTCGTGCGGGCGTCGGCGAAAGGGATGAGGAACGTCGAGGCGGTGCCGTTCACGGGCCTCGTCGTGGACTTCGCCAAGGCGCAGGGGGCGACGGTGCTCCTGCGCGGGCTCCGGAACCCGATGGACTACGAGTACGAGACGCAGATGGCGGTGACGAACCGCCGTCTGGCGCCGGGGATCGAGACGGTCTTCCTCGTGGCGGCGGTGGAGTCGAGCTTCATCTCCTCGACGCTCATCAAGGAGATCCTGACCGCGGGCGGCTCGGTCGACGCCTTCGTGCCCGACGCGGTCGCGAAGGCGCTGCGCGCGCGGAAGCGCTGAGGCGAGCCCGGGCGGATCCCGCGGCGGGGTCCCCCGCCGCGTGCTATCGTGCGCGCCGATGCGGAAGACGCTTCTGCTGTGCGCCGCGGTGTCTGCGCTGTGTGTCGGCGTTGTCGCTTTGACCTTCGCGCGGGCCGCGGTCGAGCCCGCGGACTTCACCTTCGTGAACGGCGCGGAACCGAAGACGCTCGATCCGCACACGATGACGGGTCAGCCCGATGGACGAATCGCCCTCGCGCTGTTCGAGGGGCTCACCTACCTCGACCCCAAGACGCTCCTGCCTGTACCCGGCGTCGCGGAGCGGTGGGACGTCGAGGACGACGGGCTCCTCTGGACCTTCCACCTCCGCCACAACGCGCGCTGGAGCAACGGCGACACGGTCACGGCCAAGGACTTCTACTGGTCGTGGAAGCGGCTGCTCGCGCCGGAGACGGCCTCCGAGTACTCCTACATGCTCTGGGACGTCGTCAACGCGGAGAAGTTCACCAAGGGCGAGGTCAAGGACTTCTCGCAGGTGGGCATCGAGCTTCTCGACGACTGGACGATCCGCATCCGGCTCAAGGCCTACGTGCCGTACTTCCTCGACCTGATCTCCTTCTACACGTTGTGCCCCGTCCACCCCGCCACGGTCGGGAAGTGGGACAAGATCGCGCCCGGCCGATGGACGTTGCCGGGAAACATCGTCACGAACGGCCCCTTCCTGCTCGAGTCGTGGGTCGTCAACGACCGCATCCGCCTCCGCAAGAACCCGAAGTACTGGGACGCGGATTCGATCAAGCTCGAGACGATCGACGCGTTCTCGATGGACGACGCGACGGCCCAGCTCAACGTGTACCTCCGCGGCGAGGCACAGTGGAATCCCGGCTACTGGCCCGCGTCGCTCAACCGCGAGATTCTCAAGCTTCCGGACTTCACGCGGACCGAGGCGTTCATCGTCTACTACTACCGGATCAACAACACGCTGCCCCAGTTCAAGGACCGGCGTGTACGGCAGGCGCTCTCGCTGGCGATCGACCGCACCGAGATCGTGAAGAACGTGCTCGGGCTCGGCGAGACCGAGGCGTTCAACTACGTCCCGCCGGGGGTCGCGGGGTACGTCCCGCCTGAGGGTCTCGGCTACCACCCCGACCGGGCGCGACAGCTCCTCGCGGAGGCGGGCTACCCGGGCGGCAAGGGCTTTCCGAAGACCAACATCCTCTACAACACGTTCGAGGTCCATCGCCAGGTGGCGACGGTCGTGGCGCGGCAGCTGTCCAAGAACCTCGGCATCGAGGTTCAGCCCTTCAACGAGGAGTGGCAGGCCTATCAGCAGCACACGCGCACGCTCGAGTACGACCTGGCGCGCGCCGGCTGGATCGCCGACTACCGGGACCCGATCACCTTCCTCGACATGTGGATCACGGACGGCGGCAACAACCAGACCGGGTACTCGAACCCGCTCTACGACCGCCTCTACCGGATCGCGAAGGACACGCTCGCGTTCGTGGCCGCGCCCGACGAGGAGATCTACGGGAAGCTCGTCGAGGGGGGCACGCTGAAAGCGTTGGTGGAGGCGACGCGCGCGCTGCCGGCGGGCTCGCCCGAACGGCTCGCCTCGCTCTCCAAGGTCCGAATGCTGGTCTTGAAGGAGATGGACCGCCTGGTCTCGGAGATCGACGTGCCGATCCTGCCGGTCTACTTCTACGTCACCAAGACGCTCCTGAAGCCGGAGATCGGGGGCTGCTACCTCTACCTCGACCGGGGCGACGGGAAGAAGATCCCCAACGTGCTCGATATGCACCCGCTGCGCGGGTTTTTCCGGAAGGACCGCTGAGGCCGGATGCTGTTCTTCATCCTCAGGCGACTTCTCTGGGTGCCCTTGATCCTCCTCGTGATCCTCGGCATCACGACCACGCTCATGCGGTCGGCTCCCGGCAGCCCGTTCGCCGCCGAGAAGCGCGTCGATCCCCAGATCGAGCAGCAGATCGCGAAGAAGTGGGGGACGGACAAGTCGGGGCTCGCGTGGTTCGGGGAGTACTTGAAGGGAGTCGTGAAGGGCGATCTCGGTCCCTCTTTCAAGGTGCAGGGCCGCACCGTGAACGATCTCCTCGCGGCGGCGATGCCGGTCTCGCTCACGCTCGGACTCCTCGCGTTGTTCCTCGCGCTGGCGATCGGCATCCCGGCGGGGTTCCTCGCGGGGCTCCGCCAGAACACGGCCTGGGACTACGGGTCGATGGGCATCGCGCTCATCGGCATCTCGCTCCCGACGTTCGTCATCGGCGCGTTCCTGACCGTGTGGCTCGTCTTCCAGTGGGACGTGCTGCCCGTTGGCGGCTGGGGCACCGTCAAGCAGCTGATCATGCCCGCGATCACGCTGGCAGCGCCGTTCGCCGCGTTCATCGCGCGCCTGTCGCGCGCCGGTGTCCTCGAGGTCGTCCACGAGGACTACATCCGGACCGCGAAGGCCAAGGGGCTCCCGAAGGGCGAGATCGTGCTCAAGCACCTCGTGCGCGGAGCGATCCTCCCGGTCGTCTCCTACCTCGGGCCCGCGGCCGCGGCGATCCTCACGGGGAGCTTCGTCGTCGAGAAGCTCTTCCACATCCCCGGCATGGGGATGTTCTTCGTCAACTCGGCGATCAACAGGGACTACTCGCTCATCCTCGGCGTCGTGATCGTCTACGTGCCGATGCTCGTCGTCTTCAACCTTCTCGTCGACGTCGCGTACGCGTTCCTCGACCCGCGCGTGAGGCTCGGCAAGTGACGGGTCCGGCCCCCGAAGCCCCCCCCGATGAGCCCATCAAGGGCCGCAGCCTGTGGCAGGACGCGATGCGCCGGCTCGTCCGCAACCGGGCGGCCGTCGCGAGCGCCATCTTCCTGGTCCTCCTGACGGTCGGTTGCATCGCGGTTCCGATGTTCATCGACCACAACGAGCAGCACACGAACGCGGCGCTCGAGTCGCCGGGATGGAGCGAGATCACGCGCAGCTTCCACCCGTTCGGGACCGACGATCTGGGGCGCGATCTCTTCGCACGCTGCTTCTACGGCGGCCGGATCTCGCTGATGATCGGCGTGGTCGCGACGTTCATCTCGATCGTGATCGGCACCATCTACGGCGCGATCGCCGGCTACATGGGCGGCTGGGTCGACAACGTCATGATGCGCGTCGTCGACATCCTCTACGGCGTGCCCTACATGCTGGTCGTGCTGCTGATCATGGCGGCGGTCGCCGAGAGAGGGATCGTCCCGCTCTTCGGGGCGCTCGCGCTCTTCCAGTGGCTCACCACCGCGCGAATCGTCCGCGGGCAGGTGCTCACGTTCAAGAACCGGGAGTTCGTGCAGGCGGCGCGCACGGTCGGCGCATCGGGCCCGCGGATCGTGTTCAGGCACCTGCTGCCGAACACGATGGGCCCTGTGATCGTCTACTCGACGCTCATGATCCCGTCGATCATCCTCCAGGAGGCGTTCCTCTCCTACCTGGGTCTCGGCGTGCAGGATCCCCCGCACACCTCATGGGGCCTGCTCGCGTCCGACGGCACGCGCGCGATCAATCCGCTCGAGATGTACTGGTGGCTCCTCGTGTTCCCCGCGCTCTTCCTCGGCACCACGCTGCTTGCGTTCAACTTCCTCGGCGACGGGCTCCGCGACGCGTTCGATCCGAAGGGGAGGCGCGCGTGAGCCTCCTCGAGATCCGGAACCTCCGCACGACCTTCCGCTCCGACGAGGGGACCGTGAAGGCCGTCGACGGCCTCGACCTCGCCGTCGGCGAGGGGGAGGTCCTGGGCGTCGTCGGCGAGTCGGGCTCGGGCAAGAGCGTCACCATGCTCTCGCTGATGGGCCTCGTCGAGCAGCCGGGCCTCGTCGAGGCCGAGGGGCTCCGCTTCGAGGGCAAGGACCTGCTCAAGGCGTCCGCCGAGGAGATGCGGAGGCTCCGCGGCAACCGGATGGCGATGATCTTCCAGGACCCGATGACCTCGCTCAACCCGTTCCTGACCGTCGAGGAGCAGGTGTGCGAGGTCCTCCAAGTGCACAAGGGCATGCGGCGCGCCGCCGCGCGCGACCGCTCGGTCGCGTTGCTCGAAGAGGTCGGCATCCCCGGCGCCGCGCGGCGGCTCCGCGACTACCCGCACCAATTCAGCGGCGGCATGCGCCAGCGCGTGATGATCGCGATCGCGCTCGCCTGCGAACCCGCGCTCCTGATCGCCGACGAGCCGACAACCGCGCTCGACGTCACGATCCAGGCGCAGATCCTCGACCTCCTCCGGAAGCTCCGCGCGGAGCGGAAGATGTCGGTGATCCTCATCACCCACGACCTGGGCGTCGTCGCCGGCATGTGCGAGCGCGTGAAGGTCATGTACGCGGGGAAGATCGTCGAGGAGGGGCCGACGCGCAACCTCTTCAAGGACCCGCGCCATCCCTACACCCGCGCGCTGCTCGCGTCGCTGCCGCGCCTCGACGAGCCCGAGGGCGCGCAGTTGCGGACGATCCCCGGCCTGCCGCCCAACCTCTCCCGCGTGCCGCCCGGCTGCCCGTTCCATCCCCGGTGCGCGCACGCGGAGGAGCGGTGCAGCCGCGACGTGCCGCGCCTCGAGACCGTCGGCCTTGGCCACCGCAAGGCGTGCTGGGTCGAGGTGAAGCGGTGAGCACGCTGCTCGACGTCAAGGGCTTGAGGATGCACTTCCCCGTGCGTCGCGGCCTCTTCCAGCCGCCGGGGCTCGTGCGCGCCGTGGACGGCGTGGACTTCCACCTCGCGCAGGGCGAGACGCTCGGCCTCGTCGGCGAGTCCGGCTGCGGCAAGACGACGGTCGCGCGCTGCATCGTCCGCCTCTACGACCCGACCGAGGGCTCGATCCACTTCCAGGGCCACGACCTCGCGAAGCTCGCCCCGCGGGAGATGCTCCCGGTCCGCCCGCACCTCCAGATGATCTTCCAGGACCCCTACGCGAGCCTGAACCCGAGGATGACCGTCAACTCGATCGTCGCCGAGCCGCTCGAGATCCACGCCCGGCTCCGTGCCGCGGAGCTCGACGAGAAGGTCTCGCACGCGCTCGAGCTCGTGGGCCTCGACCCGCGCTATAAGCTCCGCTACCCGCACGAGTTCAGCGGCGGCCAGCGGCAGCGGATCGGCCTCGCCCGCGCGCTCGTGCTCGACCCCGAGCTGGTCGTCTGCGACGAGCCGGTCAGCGCGCTCGACGTCTCGATCCAGGCGCAGGTCATCAACCTCCTCATGGACCTCCAGCGCCGGCTCGGCGTCGCGTACCTCTTCATCGCGCACGACCTCTCCGTCGTCCGCCACATCTCGCGGCGCATCGCGGTCATGTACCTCGGCCGGATCGTCGAGACCGCGCCGTCGGCAAGCCTCTACGCGGAGCCGCTCCACCCGTACACCGAGGCGCTGCTGTCGGCGGTGCCGATCCCCGATCCCGACGTCGAGTCCCGCCGGCAGCGGATCGTCCTCACCGGAGACGTGCCGAGCCCCGACGTCGAGATCACCGGCTGCCCCTTCCGGACCCGCTGCCCGAAGGCATTCGATCGGTGCGCCGAGGAGACGCCTGTCTTGAAAGAGCACCGCCCCGGTCATTCCGCGGCGTGCTTCCTCCACGAAGAGTGATATGAGGGGGTCCGGGGGCGTAGAATCCCCCACCCCATGGGATTGGACTTCGTAGCGACGACCGGCGCCCCCAAGGCGATCGGCCCCTACTCGCAGGCCGTCGGCACGGACGACCTCCTCTTCTGCTCCGGGCAGATCGCGCTCGACCCGGCGACCGGGGAGCTCAAGGGCGCGACGGCCGCAGAGCAGACGCGCCAGGCGCTCAAGAACCTCTCCGCGGTGCTCGTGGCGGGGGGCTCGGGCCTCGAGCACGTCCTCCGCACGACCGTCTTCCTGAAGGACATGGCGGATTTCGCTGCCATGAACGAGGTCTACGCGCAGGCCTTCGGCCCCCACCGGCCGTCGCGCTCGACGGTGGCCGTGGCGGCGCTGCCGCGCGGCGCGCTCGTCGAGATCGACGTGATCGCGAGGCGCCAGGCTTGACCGTCCCCTCCGAGATCCTCGACGCGATCCGGGGCGCGCGCTCGATCCTCTGCGCGACCCACAGCCCGATGGACGGCGACGGCCTCGGGTGCGGCCTCGCGCTCAAGCGCGCGCTCGAGCCCCACGGGAAGAAGGTCGTGCTCGTCACCGAGGCCCCCGCGCCCCCCGTGTATTCCTTCCTGCCGGGCTACGAATCGATCGTCGTCCTCGGGAAGGGCCCCGTCCCGCCCGCCGAGCTCGTCGTCGCGTTCGACGCCGGGGGGCCGGACCGGCTCGGCCGCGTGCTCGCGGAGCGGCCGAAGGGCGCGCGGATCGCGAACATCGACCACCACGTCTCGAACGACGGCTACGGCGACCTCAACTGGATCGACGCGCAGGCGGCGGCCGTGGGGGAGCAGGTCTACCTGCTGCTCCGGGAGGGCGGCTACGCGATCGACCCGGTTGCCGCCCAGTGCCTGCTCGTGGCGCTCGTGACCGACACCGGGCGCTTCTGCTACTCGTCGACGACGCCGAGGACGCTCGAGATCGCGGCCGCGCTCGTGCGCCTCGGCGCCGAGCCGGACCGGCTCCAGCGCGAGCTCTACGCGTCGGTCGGCTTCGAGGTGCTCCGGCTGCGCGCGCGGGCCACGGACGAGATCGAGCTGCGCTGCCAGGGGCGCGTGGCGATCCTCACGCTCCCTCCCGGCTACGGCCGGGACCTGGGCGTCGACGACGAGGACGTGAAGGACCTGATCGACGTCCTCATCTCGATCAAGGGCGTGGTCGTGGCGGCGCTCTTCCGCGGCCTCGCGGGGGGCGGCACGAAAGTGAGCCTCAGGAGCAAGGACGACCGCGCCAACGTCTCCGCGCTCGCGGCGCGGCACGGCGGCGGCGGGCACGTCCGCGCCTCCGGGTTCACGAGCGGCGCGTCGGCGCAGGCGGCGCGCGAGGCGCTGCTCCAGGAGCTCGAGGCCGCGGCCGTCGCCGGCTCGCGGTAGGCTCTGGCCGATGGACCCGAGGGAAGTCGCGGGCGATCTCGCGAGGACGCTCTTCGCGCGTTCTCTCCACCAGGGCCCGAGGCTCGTCGCGTCGAAGGCGAAGCGGGGGGGGTCCGGGGGCGCGGCGCCCTCGCCCGACGAGACCGCGGCGTGGGAGGCGCTCCGCGCCGAGGCGCTCGCGTGCCGGAAGTGCCGTCTCTGCGAGACGCGCACGACCGTGGTCTTCGGCGAGGGATCGCCGCGCGCGGAGCTGATGTTTGTCGGCGAGGCGCCGGGCCACGACGAGGACCTGCAGGCGCGCCCCTTCGTCGGCCGCGCGGGGCAGCTCCTGACGCAGATGATCGAGGCCATGGGGCTCTCGCGCGACGAGGTCTACATCGGAAACGTCCTCAAGTGCCGGCCGCCCGAGAACCGCGCGCCGGCGCCGGACGAGGTGGAGAGCTGCGAGCCGTTCCTCCTCCGGCAGATGGAGCTCGTCCGGCCGAAGATCATCTGCGCGCTCGGCAACCACGCGCTGCGCGCGCTCACCGGCTTCACGGGCGGCATCACGAAGGTCCGCGGGAGGCCGATGGAGCTCCTGCAGTGGACGGTCGTGCCGACGTTCCACCCGGCGTACCTGCTCCGCAACCCGGCGGCGAAGAAGGACGCGTGGGAGGACCTGAAGGCGATCCTCCGCCTCCTCGGCCGAGAGGTCCCGCGCCGCCGACGCTCGCGGGGCTGAGCTTGTGAAGGAGTCCGGGCGTCGGAGCCAGCCGGGAGTTCACAAGCTCTGAGCCGCGCGGGCCGCGCCACCGCGGTTCCGGCCAGCCTTCGCCCGCCGCGCGAGCCTCGACGCGGTTCCGCGCCCCCTCCCCGGAGCCCCACCCCATTGGGAATTCAAAAAAGGGGGCGCAGGTGACGGGGCCGTGACAGGGGGGGACGACGCTCTCGCTTGTTCCCCCCGGCGTATCCGGCGGGAAAGCTGTTGCGGGCGGGAAACCGCTTGTGGTAAGTAGGGCGACCTTCGGGCTAAGGGCATGCCCGGAAGGAACGGCAGGAGACTCTCCACCTGCCGGAGGTACGGCAAGGAAGACGCCCCTCACGGGGCGATGAGGACAAGCGCATGCGCAAGTTGTTGGGGCTCTCTCTCCTCGTGGCGCTCGCCGTCACGTTCGGCTGCGCGAAGAAGAAGCAGGAAATCCGCGAGGAGGAGAAGACGCCGCCGGCCGAGAAGGCCGCCGAGGGCAAGGATCCGTGGGCCGGTGCCGAGGGAGAGAAGAAGGCGGAGGGCGAGACGCCTGCCGAGGGCGAGAAGGCTCCGGAGGGCGAGATGCCCGCGGAAGGCTGCGCGCCCGGCGAGGGCGAGAAGCCGGCCGAGGGTGGCGAGATGCCCGCGGAGGGGTGCGCCCCTGGCGAAGGCGAGAAGCCTGCCGAGGGCGGCGAGATGCCTGCGGAGGGCTGTGCGCCTGCCGAGGGCTGCGCCCCGGGAGAGGAGCAGCCTGCGGCCGAGGAGCCGACGGAGCCCAGGACTCCCGAGGAAGCTTTCGAGGGCGCCCAGCTCACGAAGGAGCGCGCCGAGGCGCTCAAGCGCCAGCTCCAGACGCTCGCGGAGAGGCTCAGCTCGGAGGGCGATCTCCAGGGCGCGCGCGAGCAGTACCGCCGCATCCTCCTCCTCGATCCGAAGGACGAGGACGCCCGCAAGAATTTCCAGAAGCTGTCGCAGGAGCTCGGCGAGCGCGTGCCGACCGTCGAGGAGGTCGTCGAGAGCGAGGCCAACGCGGTCCAGGCGCGCCACGACCAGACGGTGGTCGAGCTGAACCGCCGCCTGCACGAGGCGAAGATCGCCGAGCAGAACGGCGACTACGACGCCGCCATCCGAAAGTACGAGGAGATCGTGAACATCCTCGCCTGGTACCGCTACCAGGCCGACTTCCCCGTGACGACCGAGCAGGCGCGGTCGTACCTCGAGCGCGCGAAGCAGCAGCGCGACCTCGACGCGTCCCGCCAGAAGGCGAAGGCGATCGAGGAGATCCAGAAGGAGCAGGACCAGGCGCGCGCCCGCGACCAGGCCGAGGAGCGCCGCCGGATGAAGGTGTTCCTCGAGCAGGCGCAGGACGCCTACGACCGGGGCGAGTACGACCTCGCCATCGCCAACGCGGAGAAGGTCCTCGCGATCGACCCGCGCAACGAGTCGGCCATGAAGCTCGTCCAGATCGCGAAGGAGACGAAGTACGTCGCCGACCGGACCGACATCCGCGAGGAGTTCAGCGACCAGTGGCGGAGCGTGATGGAGGATCTCGAGTTCGCCTCCGTCCCGCACCCGGAGATCCTGAACTTCCCCTCGAACTGGGACGAGATCTCGCGCCGGCAGCCGAAGGGCGCCCAGCGCATGGTCGCCGCCCCGGATCCGCGGAAGGAGCAGATCCTCAACACGCTCGCCGGGACGCGCGTCTTCGCCATCGACTGGAAGGCGGGCGACGTGACGCTCAGCAGCGCGATCAGCTACCTGCGCAGCGTGACAGGCCTCAACTTCGTCCTCTCCCAGAAGATCAAGGAGGAGAAGGCGGACTCGGAGGTCGTGCTCAAGGTCGACAACGTCAGCGTCACCCAGGTCCTCGACCTCGTCACCGAGCCGAACGAGATGGCTTGGAAGGTGAGGATGGGCGTCGTGATGATCCTCGCGAAGGACGAGGCGATCGAGCGCCCGGTCCTCCAGTTCTACGACGTCAAGGACCTCGTCGCGAAGATCCAGGACTTCCCCGGCCAGGAGATCAACCTGGTGCCGTCGAAGTACCAGCCGCCCGAGACCGAGGAGGCGCCGGAGCCGCAGTCACCGTTCGAGATCGACTCGCTCATCGAGGTGATCAAGACGACGATCGAGCCGACGGCGTGGGAGATCGAGGGAGCGGACATCCAGCCGAAGAACGGCGTGCTGGTGGTCCGTCAGATCCCCGAGGTTCACCAGAAGATCGGCCAGTTCCTCTCCGACCTGCGGAAGAACACGGGCGTCCTCGTGAACATGGAGGTCCGCTTCCTGCGCGCCGAGGACCGGTTCCTGCGCGACGTGGGCGTGGACATCCGCGGCCTGGGCGACGACACGGGCGGCGTGGGCGCGCCGGGCCTCGGCGCCGCGACGCCGTTCGACGACAGCTTCTTCGGCTCGCCCGCGAACCCGCAGAACTCGCCGCCGGGCGTCATTCCCGAGCCCTCCTCGATCGGTACCCGGAACAGCCCGGGTGCCTTCTACGGCGACGGGGCGGACGGCGAGTACAAGGGCCGCGTCGAGAACCTCTTCGACTTCGCCCTCCAGTTCGACGAGCGGGGCCGCGCGACCCAGTCGGCCGCGCTGACCGGTACCCGGGGCGACAACTCGGGCGGTCTCTCCCTCCAGCACGTCTACCTCGACGACACCCAGCTCGAGGTGATCCTCCGCGCGGTCGAGAAGAACCAGCGCATCGAGGAGATCTCGGCGCCCCGCCTGACCGTCTACGACACGCAGCGCGCGAACGTGTCGATCATGACGCAGAACTCCTACGTCCAGGACTTCGACGTGGAGATCGCGCAGGCCGCGGCGATCGGCGACCCGATCGTCCAGACCATCCGCGACGGCATCATCCTCGACGTGAAGCCCATCGTCTCGGCGGATCGCCGCTTCATCACGATGGAGCTGCGCCCGACGGTCGCCGACCTCGTGCGCCCGATCCCGACCTTCCTCACGTCCCTCGCGACCGGCCCGCCGGTCGTCATCCAGGTGCCCGAGATCGCGATCTCGCGCGTCCGCACCACGGTGACCATGCCGGACGGCGGCACGCTGCTGCTCGGCGGCATCAAGTTCTTCAAGGACGTGCAGGCGGAGTCCGGGGTCCCGATCCTGTCGAAGATCCCGGTCATCAGCTTCCTCTTCACCCGCAAGGCCAAGCTCATCCAGCGGTCGAACCTGCTGATCCTGATCAAGGCCCTCGTGGTGATCCCGGAGGAGCACGCGGGCGGCCTCGGCTTCCAGTAGTCGTTTCGCTACATCCGGCGAAGGGCGGCCCCGATCGGCCGCCCTTCGTCGTTGACGTGTCCCCGGGTCGCGGTAGGATGATGGTGTTCCCCCTGCCGCGCGATCCTCCTGCCGGTCGTGCCCGCGCCCGCTCCGCCCCTGATGTTCCGTGTCCGCTCGCATTGACTCCGTCCTTGACCCGCGTACACTCTCAACCCGCCGGTCCGTGTGGGCGCGGTCGGGATGCGCGAGCAGAACGGCCGGGCACGTTTCCGAGGGCGACCGGGCTGCCGGAGTGGATTCATGAACGTACGCCGGATTGCCGTCATCCTTCTTCTCGCTCAGGTCGCCCGGGCCGACAAGACCGCGGAGGACCTCGAATTCGCTTCGCGTCTCGCGGGGCGCGGCCTCGAGGACATGGCCTTCCAGATCCTCGACGCGCTCGAGAAGAGCCCCGATCCCGCCGCGGCCCGAGCCGGCCGCTACGGGAAGGCCGCCCTCGAGCGCGGCCAGGCCACGCTGAAGCGCCTCCGGTTCCTGCGGGACCTCGAGGAGGGCGTCCCGCCCCGCGTGACGCGCGAGGAGGTCCTCGCCGCCTACGCGGACGCGGAGCCCAAGATCCGTGAATTCGTGGAGAACCGGCCCGACAACCTCGACGCGCGCTTCCTGCTGGCCGCGCTGCTCCAGGAGTACGCCGAGTTCCTGACCGGAAGGGACTATCCCGACTCGATGGCGGCGCAGCGCGAGCAGCTGGTCACGCAGGGCGCGGAGCAGGCGGAAAAGCTGTTCCAGGCCGCGATCGCGAACTACGACGAGGTCGTGAAGCGGATGACGGTCGCGATCGGGAACAAGGACCCCGACCCCGACGACCCCAACTACGTGAGGCTCACGCAGGCCCAATACCAGGCGGCGTTGGCGGTGCTCCGCCTCGCGCTCCTCTATCCGAAGGGGCCGAAGTTCAACTACAACTCGGAGCTCGCGATCGAGAAGCTCGACACCTTCATGGGGGAGCACTACGAGGAGCTCCACGGCGCCTTCGCGATGCGCGACCTCGGCGAGATCTACTACGAGCGCGCCGTGCGGCTGGGCAACGCCGACGACATGGAGACGGCGGCCAACTACTTCAAGGAGATCTTCACGCGCATCCCGGAGGATCCGTCGGTCAAGGACACGTCGGACCTGATCGCGCGGGCGCTCTGCTGGTACGGAAAGTCGTGCAACGCGCTCGCGCGCGGCGAGGGCGAGATCAAGAAGCCGCAGCCCGCCTGGTTCGAAAACGCGATCTCGGTCGCCGCGCAGACGCGCGAGCGGCTGAAGTACGACACGAAGAACCCGTGGGCGCTCAAGGCCCTGCTCGAGGCGGCGCAGGCGTACGCCGCGCAGAACCGGGTGAGGGACGCCGTGGCCGTCGCGGGAGAGGTGCTCGCGTCCGCCCGGGTCGCCGGCCTGCGGCAGATCGGCAAGGATGCGACCGACCTCCTCACCCCGTGGGTCGGCCGCGTGGCCGGCGTCGGCGTGCTCGACGCCCCGCTCCTCTTCGAGATGGGCGAGGCGCTCTCCGCGCAGGGCCAGACAGCCAACGCGATCGCCTTCTACGAGAAGGCCGTGGCGTCCGCGACGACCGACGAGGATCGCGTGAAGATCGGCTACCCGGCGCTCGTCCGCATCGCGCGCGAGTACCGGAGGGACCGGCGCCTCTTCGCGGCGGCGGAGGTCGCGAACCGCGTGGTCGACGTATTCGTCAAGGACCCGGGGCACCAGGAGCTCTCGGATTTCGGGGCGACGGCGGGGGACGCGTGCAACCTCGCGCGACTCTGCTGGAAGGACATCGCGGACGCGACGAAGCGGCCGCAGGACGATGCCGAGTACAAGCGGATCCGCGACCTGTTCGTGAAGGAGTTCCCCGGCCACCCGGAGAACAGCGACCAGCAGTTCAGCATCGCGCGCGAGCTCTACGCGAAGGGCGAGTACGCGAAGGCGGCCGAGCAGCTCGCCGACATCTCGACCGCGTCGCGCAACTACTGGCAGGCGCAGCGCATGGTTCCGGGCTGCTACCGGCAGCTGGCGATCGACGAGAAGGACGGAGCCAAGGCGAAGGCGTGGCACGAGAAGGCGCTCGCCGCCGCGCAGAATCTGGTCGCGGTCGCGACCAAGGGCGGCGACGATCCGCAGGCGGCGACGTCGAGGCAGACGGGCGACCTCTTCGTGGCCCTCTCGCTCGCGTCGCTCGAGCGGTGGCAGGAGGCCCTCGCGGCGATCGATCAGTACCTCTCGCGCTACGGGGACCCGCTGGTCATGCGCGGCGCGGAGTACGTGGTGAAGATCGACGCGCACCTCGCGCTGAACCAGCTCCAGGAGGCGGAGTCCGCGCTCGCGGTCATGCTCAAGAAGGCGCCCCCGGGACCCCCGACGCGTTACGCGAGCTACCAGGTGTTCAAGGCGCTGTTCGAGGCGTACCAGAAGCTCGAGGCGGGCGCGGGGCGGGTCTCGATGGCGGGCCGCGCGGCGGCGATCCTCGAGACGTGGCTCGAGACGCAGAAGGACGTCGGTTGGGACCTGAGGTACCGGCTTGGCCAGGTCCTCTTCGACGCGCAGCGCTGGGGGGACGCGGCCGAGGCGTTCGAGGCGTCGGCGACGCTCGCCCCCGCCGACCGGAAGCAGATCCTCACGCTGCAGGCCGCGGAGGCGAAGTACCAGCAGCTGGAGACCGACACGACCGCGCCGGCGCCGGTCAAGCTCGAGAACCTCGCGAAAGTCCGCGATCTCTTCACGGACGTGCTCGTCCCGCCGGATCCGAAGGATCCCGAGAAGAAGGAGCAGAAGAAGATCCTTGCGGAGCTCGCGAACCCGAGCGGCTACCCGACGCGGGCGACGTTCGACCGGGTGAAGAAGATGCCGCGCGCGATCTACGTGGCCGCGCAGATCTACGCGAAGTCCTCGCCCGCGGGGATCGACGGGCGCTACCTTGCGATCCGCCTGATCACGCTGCTCCACGAGTTCACGATCCCGGCGTCCCAGCCGGGCAAGCAGCAGCTCGACGAGTTCATCCCGATCTGGTGGGACGCCGCGGAGCTGAAGCTCCGCACGTATCTCCAGATCGCCCAGTCGGGAGGCGCGAAGGAGAAGGAGCAGGCGTCCCTGGGGCTCGGCTACGCGAGGAAGCTCCAGTACGAGAACCCGAAGATGGACGGTCCGCAGCGCGTCGCCGCGGTGGCCGCGCTCGAGGCGCAGTTGAAACCGCTCGCGCCCAAGTGAGGAGGGAAGCAATGAGGCGTCTCAGCACCTGCACGGCGTTCGCCCTCGTGGCCCTCTTCGGGGCCACGGCGGGGGCGCAGGAGATCCTCGAGTACGCAGAGGCCGACGGCACCGTGAAGCTGGCGCCGGTGGACCGCGTCAACAAGGAGGACGAGAAGGACTTCAGCGCACGCATCCTCGTCGGCGGGCGACCCCGCCGGCTGGACATCCCGTCGCGGCGCATCGTCAGCTTCCGCCGCGGGGACGCGGACGCGCCGAACCAGTGGTCGAAGCAGCTCGCCACCGGCCGCCGCCGCTATTCCACGGGGCAGCTCGCCACGCAGGGGACGCCCCCGGTCCCCGGCGCCGAGGAGACCTTCGAGAAGGTCGCCTACTCGACCGAGAAGGGGCTTCCGGGGGAGGAGGAGGAGTACGCCGCGCTGCCGTGGCACAACGAGTACGCCCTCTTCTACCTCATCGAGACCCGCTACCAGATGGGGCTCCAGGGCGACAAGGCGAAGCTCGTCCAGGCGCTCGCGAACATCGACGAGTTCAAGCAGCGGTCGGTGAAGAAGACGAACATCGACTGGGAGATCCCGGCGGACAAGGGGACCAAGAAGTCGAAGGTCTACTGCTGGGGCGACAGCCGCCTCCTCCCGTTCGTCCTCCTCCTCGAGGCGAGGGTTCTCGCCGCGCAAGGGGAGAAGGAGAAGGCGATGGCCGCCTTCGACGCCGTCATCGAGCGGGCCAAGAAGCCCGACGCGCCGCCCACGATCCTCACGGACGCGTTCGTCGCCAAGGCCGAGTTCGAGGCGGTCGGGCAGCCGAGCGAGGCGCAGGAGGGCATCTTCCGCGCGGCCGGGAGCACGCTTGCCGGGCTCGCGCGCAACCAGCCCGACGAGTACGGCAAGCGGGTCGTCACGCGCGCCGCGAACCGCGCCCTGCTCCGGGGAGCCGACCTCCTTCGGGAGAGCGCGGAGCAGCAGAAGGTCACGTGGGATACCCCGCTCGGCCGCTACCAGCAGCTCCAGGCCGGCGAGGGCCAGAAGGACTCCGCCGTCCGGCTCGGCGCGCAGGCCGGGATCGGCGCGTGCCTGGTCGAGAAGGGGCAGGGGGAGCAGGCCTACAAAGCCCTCCTCCCCGTGGTGGTCGGAGGGGAGGCGGAACCGGAGCAGACGGCGCTTTCCCTCTACTACATCGGGCGGGCCGCGAAGCTCTTCGGCGACGAGATCGACAGGCAGGGGGGGAAGGGGGACATCCTCCGCTCGGAGACCGAGCGGTGGTGGGCCGACCTGAAGGTCCGGTACCCCACTTCCCGCTGGGCAGAAAGAGCCAAGTAGACGTAGAATGCCGCGCCTGCGCCGGGCCCGCGGCCCGACGACACGCGCAAGCAAGAAGGATTCGACGAAAGGAGTGGACGCTCATGAAGGCCATTCGTATGGCCGCGGTGGCGCTGATCGCGATCGCCGCGCTCGGGTTTCTCGCCTCGCCGGCGTTTGCCCAGGGAACGACGGAGGAGCCGGCCAAGAGCTGGTTCGATTCGTACGTGTCCGCGGGCGGCGCGATCGGCTGGGTGATCGTGTTCTGTTCGTTCGTCGGCCTCGCGCTCATGATCGAGCACGCGGTCAACATCAAGCGGGACAAGGTCGTTCCGCCCCAGCTGATCGACGAGATCGAGGGGATGTTCGAGAACGAGGAGTACCAGGAGGCGCTGGAGCTCTGCGAGGCGGAGCCGAACTTCCTGACGAACATGCTCGCGGCCGCCCTGCCGAAGATCAACCAGGGCTTCGAGACGATGAAGTCGGCGATGGCCGACGTGGGCGAGGAGGAGGCGATCAAGCTGCAGCAGAAGATCAGCTACCTCTCGCTGGTCGGCAACATCTCCCCGATGCTCGGCCTGTTCGGCACGGTGACCGGCATGATCAGCGCGTTCGACACGATCGCGCGCGTCGGCGCGGCGGTCACGCCGGCAGACCTCGCGACCGGCATCGCGGTCGCGCTGGTGACCACGTTCCAGGGCCTTCTCGTGGCCATCCCGTGCACGATCGGCTTCTTCATCTTCCGCAACAAGGTGGTGCGGGTCGTGCTCGAGATCAACGCCATCGCGGACGAGTTCGTGGAGCGCTTCCGCGGCAAGTAACGTGACCCCGTCCCCGCGCGAACCCGTCGACCAGGAGGCAACATGAGTGCAGCGAGCGACATGCAAGGCGACGAACAGTGCGCCATGAACATGACGCCCATGATCGACTGCGTGTTCAACCTGCTGATCTTCTTCATGCTGATCAGCGACCTGAACCAGAAGGACCTCGTGGAGCTGACCCTTCCCGTCGCCTACATGGCGGAGGAGGACAGGGGTCAGGAGGAGGACGACCGCGTCATCCTCAACATCGACAAGTACGGCATCATCCACTGGAAGGGGAACCAGAAGACCCTCGACGAACTCGGGACGATCCTCTCCAACGCGCGTGACAAGTACGAGCTCAAGATGCGGCAGCAGGGGAAGTCCGGGCTTGAGGACCTGCCCGGAGGCGGCAAGGCCTCGAAGCTCTACGTGCTTCTGCGGGCGGACAAGGACACGCCCTGGCAGCACGTCCAGTGGCTCATGACGATCATGGCGGAGCAGAAGCTCTACAAGCTCCAATTCGCGACCAAGAAGTTCAAGGACAGCAACTACTCCGAAGAGGAGGCTACCGCCTTGGATGCCAGGACGCAGAAGGAAGTCATGGCTCCGAAGGGAGGACAGTAGCCATGTCGATGGAAAGCCTGAAAAAGGAGCTGCAGGCGCCCATGGAGATGAACATGACGCCGATGATCGACGTCTCGTTCCTCCTGATCATCTTCTTCATCTGCCTTCCGATGAAGATGCTCGAGGGCAAGATCCAGGCGTTCCTCCCCACGGACAAGGGCATCAATCCGACG
>DASUGR010000048.1:0-8537 GCA_036273915.1 Planctomycetota bacterium
AGGAAGGCGACGATCGCGTCCTTGTCCGCCTGCGGCAGCGCGACGTAGTCGTCCTTGATCGCCAGCGCCTCGCCGCCGTGCAGCCGGATCGCCTCGTCGAGCGTCGGCGCGCGGCCGTCGTGCAGGAAGGGCGCGGTGAAGCGCACGCCCCAGAGCGGCTGCGTGCGGAACTCGGAGCCCGTCGCGAGGAGCTGCGCCACCTGGTCTGCAAGCTCGGGCCCCATCTCGTGGATCAGGAGGTCGGTGTACGCGAACGCCGGCTGGCCCGTCTGCTTGACGTTCGGGATGTGGCACTTCGCACAGCCGATCGCCGTGAACACCTCCTCGCCGCGCCGCGCGGTGGCGTCCATCGGAAGCGGCGCCGGCGGCGCGAGCTCCCGGAGGAAGATCACGAGGTCGATGAGGTCGGCGTCGGGGATCTCGGGGTCCAGCACGCCGTCCCCGTCGACCAGCGGCTGCGCCGGCGGCGCGACCTGCGGCGCCGCGGCGATCGTGCCCGGCGGCGGGAGCGGCGGGAAGTTCGACGTGATCCCCATGTGGTTGAAGAAGGGGCCACGCACGAAGTCGATGAGGCTCCCCTCCTGCGCCTTGTAGCCGAAGCGCCCGACGAGCGTCCCGTCGATGTTCGTGCGGCCGCTGATGCCGTCGCCGTCCGCGTCCGTCGGGTCGGCGTTCGCGGAGATCTCGGCGCCCGTGAGCCGCTCGAACGCGCCGAGGCCGAAGAGCGGCGGCGCGTTCCGCTGCGCGACGACCGTGTCGTCGGGGATCGTCTCGCGCTGCGCGCGCACGTAGGAGAACGTGCGGGCCACGAACTGGTTGCCCTCCATCGCCGGGGTGAACGCGCCGCCCACCTGCACGTGGCCCACGAGGAAGAAGTTGCGGTAGAGCGGCGAGGAGCCGCCGACGACCGGGATCTCGTGGCACGACTTGCAGGAGTCCACGTTGAAGTCGGGGCCGTGGCCCTCCGCGCGCGTGAAGCGGTGGACGAACACGTCGCGCCCGCGCTCGAACGCCGCGAGCATCTCCGCGCCGAGTCCGGGGTTCGGATCCCCGAGCTGCGCGACGGCGCTGCCGCCCGAGCCGCCACAGGCCGCGAGCAGGAGCGCGAGCGCAATCCCCATTCGCATGGCGCAAATGTAACTGGAAAGAAGGGGGGCCGGGGGGGCGGTCTTTGCACCGTCGGTCGAAGTCGGGTGAAGTGCTACGGATCCGTTGCGAGGCGGCCGTAGACGACGACGTCCAAGACGCGTCCGGCCGCCCGCTCTGCCCCGCGGAGGATCCCCTCCTGGCGGAAGCCGAGGCGCTCCGGGATCGCGCGGCTGCGGGCGTTCCCCACGGCGCACCGGATCTCGATGCGGTGGAGGCCGAGGTCCTTGAATGCGTGCTCGACGAGCGCGCGCACGGTCTTGGTCATGAGGCCTCGGCCCTCGAACTCCCCCCCGATCCAGTAGCCGATGGCGGTCGACCGGAAGGACCGGTTGATCCCGTGGAATCCCACGCACCCGGCGATGCGGCCTTGGACCCGCAGGCAGCCGTGGAAGCCCTGCCCCTGCGCCGCCTGTTCCCGCGTGGCGCGGATGAACGCGAGGGAGTCCTCGGCGCTCCGCGTGTCGTCGGCCCAGAGGAGCCAGGCGCGGAGCCGTTCGCGGTTGCGGTCGACGAGGGCGAAGAGATCCCGGGCGTCGGACTCCTCGAGCAGCGTGAGCGCGGCGCCGTCGCCGAGGTCGAACACGCCCTCACCATAGCACCGGGTGCGGAACCGGTTCCGCACCCGGATGAACCTAACCTCAGCGTCCGCCCGCACTTGCGGACGTCTTGCAGGCTAACCGTTGACCTATTCGGCGTCGAGGAGGCGGGTGTGGACGACCACTGTCAGCGCGCCGGTGACGAGCGCGAGCAGGAGCCCCGCGCCGATCGAGGCGGCCGTGAAGACCTCGCCCTTCGCGAACGCGCCCAGCTGCGCCGCGATCAGGAGCACGATCGAGCCGAGCGCGCCGAGCGTCAGCACGCCCTGCGCCGTCCGCATGTACTGGCCGGTGCGGACGACCCAGGCGAGGGCCGCGCCGGCGCCGACGAGGAGCAACTCGCCGAAGAGCGCCGCGCTCTCGATCCCGGACTTCGCCGACCAGAGGGTGAACGCGATGCACTGCGCCGCGAGGACGAGGCCGATCGCGCCGCTCGCGCGGCCGTGGGCGCGCTGCTGGTTCGGGTCGCGCGGCGTCACCGGGGCGTCGTTGATGAAAGCGCGGGCCGCGACGTACGCCGAGCGCAGCGCCGCGAGCGCGACGAGGTACACGAGCGCGTCGACCCAGGCCGGCGACGAGGGGCCGACCCGCTCCGCACGCCAGCCGCACGCGACCGCGAGGCCCCACGCGAGGAGGACGCCGCCCATCGGGATCGGGCGGGCGAGGAGCGCGAGCGAGGCGAACGCGGCGAGCAGCAGGAGGCCGACCGTCGCGAACGGGAACCCCGCGGTCCCGAGCATCTCGAGGCCGCCGAGCGTCGCGAGGCCTAGGAGCGGGAGGAAGGACGCCCGCTGGGGCTCGCGCGTGCCGACCACGTCGCCGATCGCCGCGGCCGCGTGCCGGATCGAGCGGATCGCGAGGCCGATCACCGCCGCCATGCCGCGGACGAGCGCGACGATCCCCGCGGCCACCGTGCGGACCGCGTCCGCGAAGAGGATGCCGAGCCGGCGCGTTCCGCGGGCCGCCGCGACCGCGACGATGGCGAGGGCGCGGAAGGGGAGCAGGATCGTCCAGACGAGCGCGCGCGCGGTGGCGCGGACGCACACGAAGACGCCGATCGCGAGGCCCTTGAGCGTCGCGAGGATCCCGAGGAGGAGCGCGGCGATCCCGCGGCCGGCGAGTCGGCCCAAGAAGGCGACCGCCGTCGCGATGCCGCGCACGACCGCCGCGATGCCCGCGGCGACCGACCGGACCAGGCCCCACGCGAGCGCGGCGACGGGGACCGTGACCGCCACGACGCCGAACGCGAGGCCGCGCCCCGCGCCCGCGGCGCCGCGAGCGGCGAGCCGGAGCACGACGAAGGGGATGCGCAGGATGAACATCGAGGCGCGGACGATGCCCTTGGCGAACATCCAGAGGCCGCGCGCAAGGAGGACCACGAGCCTCACGGGGAGCAGGAGCACGATCGCGGCGCCGCGCCCGGCGCGCGACGCGACCCAGCCGAGGCCGCGCGCGAGCGCGACCACGAGCGTCACCGGGAGCATCAGCACGGCGCCGACGCCGCGGCCGACGCGCGGGGCGACCCAGGCGCCGCCGCGCGCGAGCCCGACGAAGGGCATCGCGACGAGCCGCGCGAGGAGGATCGGCACGCGCAGGAGGCCGCCACCGGCCGCCGCGAGCACCTGGCCGAGGCGCGAGCACGCGCCCGCGGCGACCTTGGCGACGGCCACGAGCGCGAGGACCGGCAGGCGCACCGGCAGCAGGACGAGCCACGCGATGCCGCCGACCGTGCGGGCGATGAGACCGCGACGCGGCGGCGGCTGCGACACCGCGATGAGCGCGGTCGAACGCGACGGGGTGCTCGGGGTGAGGATCGTGGTCTTCTCGTGTTTGTTCATGGTTCGCAAGCCCTGTTGCGGGAATTCAACGGTCCCGCAGCGAAACACACGAAGCGCGAACCCCGTGCCGCGTCTCGAACATGTGCTCGGGGGGGGCTCCGGGGGCCGGCTCATGATGGTCCGGAACGCGACGGCGCCGCCCGTTCCACGACGGCGAGCTCGCCATCGCCGCGCCCCCGGAACCCCCGGAATTGGCCGGCCGGGCGGCCTCGAAGCGGATCTACGCGAGCGAATCGATCCAGCGGGCGAACGCGTCGGCCGCGGGCGCGAATCCCCTCGACGTGTTCGCGACCTCCTCGCGGCCGTGGACCACGCGGATCCTCGCATCGAGCTCGACCGGCCCCTCGCGCACGGGGATCGACGCCACGCGCGCGGCGGCCTCCCGCGCGTCCTTGACCGCGTCGTCCGCGCTCTCGTTGACGTGGTCCGCGAGCGCCGCCGGGGAAACCTCGCGCCCCGTGAGGCCGCGGACGAGGTCGGGGAAGCGCCGGCTGTTGCCCGGCGCCCAGTAGGCGCGGCGGAGGTCGGGGCCGATCTTCCGGTTGTCCATCAGGTGGCCGTCGCGCTCGCGGAAGAACCTGCGCGTCTGGTGGACGGCCATGAGCGCGAGCGTGTAGCCGTGGTAGTAGGCGCTGCTCTCGCCGGCCAGCAGGTGGGGGACCGACAGCGTGGGCCGCGGCGCGCCCTCCTCCACGAAGAGGAGCTTCCTTTCCCAGTCGCGGAGCTCCTTCGTCACCCGCTCCGCCGTGAGCTCCCTGTCGGGGATCTCGTAGATCGCGCGCTCGCCGTAGCAGATCGCGATCAGCGCGCGCTGCGCCCACGCCGCGTAGGGCTGCTCCATGCGGATCGCCTTCTCCGCGAGCGCGAACGGCATCGCGTCGTCCTTCGCGGTCCGCGCGTAGCGCGCCTGCCAGTCGGCGTCCCCGAGGATGCTGTCGAGGAACATGCTCTGCGTCTCCGCGAACGCGACGGACGTGGGCGCGAACTCCTGCGAGAAGCAGGGCGCCGGCATGTCGACGTTGGCGAAGTGCGCCGCGTGGCCGCCCTCGTGGAAGAAGGTCTCGGTCGCGCGCTTGCCCGAGCCGACCATGCCCGGGATCGCGTTGGCCGTGAAGTGGATGCGCGCGGGCCGGAAGGTCCCGCCGCTCCGCCACGCGGGCACCGGGCCGTGCATGAAGCCGTTCTCGTACTTCCCCTTCCGGTCCACGAGGTCGAGCACGAGCTCCGCGCCGCGGTAGGAGATGCCGAGCGCGGCGAACGAGCGCCCCCAGCGCTCGAACGAGCGCGAGAACGGGAAGTAGGGGTCCATCTCGCGCGTGACGTCGCCCGCCATCAGGTAGCGGAGGTTCCACGGCTTCGTGGCCGTCGCCCCCTTGGCCGCGCGCAGGCCGTCGATCGCGCGCCGGCCGGTCTCGCGCGTGCGCGCCTCGAGGTCGTCGAGCAGCGCGAAGATCTCGCGCTTGGAAAGCCCCTCGCTGCGCTTCGTCCGCCAGTCGTAGTAGTCCTCGCCGCCGAGCATGCGGCCGAGCTGGTTGCGCTTCCGGACGATCTCGAGGAACCCGTTCGCGAGCACGTGCGGCTCGATCGACCGGATGCCCTCGAACGCCGCGCGCCGCTTCGCCTCGTCCTGGTCGGTCGAGAGCATGACGCTGAGCCTCACGGACGACGCCTCGACCATCTCGCCGTTCGCACGGTAGCCGAGCTTCATCGCGCCGCGCGCGCGGGCGAGCTTGCCCTCGAGCTCGACGATGTCCTCGGCGAGGCGGCGGGCCTCGGCGCTGTCGATCACGTGCGCCTCGAACGTGCGCACCCAGCCCTCGAGCGCGGTCCTCGCGTCCCCCGGAACCCCCTCCTTTCCGGCACGCGAGAGCTCCTCGCGCGTCCGCTTCAGCCGCGCGGGATCCTGGAGGAACCGCTTCAGCTCGATCTCCTTGCTGTCGAGGTCCTTCTGCGCCGCGTCGGCGTCGTCGGAGAGCCCCATGTAGGAGGTCCAGAACGCGTCCTCCTTCGCGGTGTGGAGGCGCTCGTAGGTCTTGGAGAGATCGGCGACGTATTCGGCGGGCGTCATGGGGTGACAGTGTAGACTTCGCCGGATGAAGCTCCTCGTGATCGCGATGGGTGGGGGGCTGGGGGCGCTCGCGCGCTACGGCCTCGCGGGGCTCGTGCAGGGGCGCGGCGTCGGGTTCCCGTGGGGGACGCTCGCCGTGAACGCGCTCGGCTGCCTGCTCATCGGCGCGCTCTTCGACCGCGTCACGGCGGACGCGCGCGCGTTCGTCGTCGTGGGATTCCTCGGCGGGTTCACGACGTTCTCGGCGTTCGGCCACGAGACGGTCGAGCTGATGCGCGGCGGGCAATTGGGCCTCGCTCTCGCGAACGCGGGGCTGAACGTTCTGGTCGGCATCGGCGCGGTCCTTCTCGGGCGCGCCGCGGCGGAGATGATGTAGCCATGAAGCTCGAAGGCGAAGGGCAACTGTTGCGTATTTTTGTCGGGGAGAGCGACCGGCACGAGGGCCGCCCGCTCCACGAGGCGATCGTGCTCCTCGCGCGGGAGAAGGGGCTCGCGGGCGCGACGGTGCTGCGCGGGATCGCGGGCTTCGGAGCGGCGAGCCGGATCCACACGACGAAGATCCTGCGTCTCTCCGAGGACCTCCCGATCGTGATCGAGATCGCGGACCGCCCGGAGCGGATCGCGTCGATCCTGCCCGAGCTCGACCAGATGGTCCGCGAGGGCCTGATGACGCTCGAGAAGGTCCACATCGTCAAGTACCGCCACGGCGGGGAGTGAGGACGGCCACAATGCTCGCGGGCGCGGCGGTGCTTCTGTGCGCCGCATGTAGGGGACCTGCCGACAAGGTGCCCCGCCCCGAGGACCGGCGAGAGGAGCCGGCGGAGCCTCCGAGGGAAGCGGCGCCCCCGGCGCCGGTCGACCGGTGGGAGCGCAATTCCGTATTCCACGACCCGAGGCCGTTCGGGCCGCAGGTCGCGATGTTTCCTTGGCATTGCGCGTTCAGCCCGGACGGCAAGTGGGTCGCGTTTCTCGACGGGGCCGATGGCGGGAGCCTGTCCATCTGGAGCGTCGCCCCCGAGAGAGAGGCTTGGCGCATCCCCCTGGATGCCGGCGGTTTCGAGGTGGCCTTCGCGGACGACTCGCGTCGCTTCGCGACGGTCGCCCGCGATGCGTTCATCGTCGTCGCGTTGGGCGCCGACGGATGGGCGATCGAGCAACGTATTCCGCTGGGCTTCGACACTTCCACGAGGGTCGCTTTGTGCCCTCGCCCCTTCTGCTTCGCGTCGTGGGAGGGGAAGGCGTTCTTCGCCGAGAACGACGTCGGTTACGCGATCAACCTCAAGGACGGGAGGATCGAGAGGACATCGGGCGCTTCCGAGAAGGTGTCGGCGTATCTGCGGCTTCCGGGCCGCGCGGTCGCGGAGGTTCTTGCGGAGCCGTTCGAGACCAGGATCAGGCGCGACGGGAAGACCGAGCAGGTCGTGGGGGGCGCCCTTGTCTGCGCCAGCCCCGACGGTCGGACTTGGCTTGTCGCCCCCAATCCTGATGCCTACCCTTGGTATGTCGTCGAACTGGCGCTTGTCGACGCGCGGGAAGGGAGGACGCTTACGCGATTCAAGGCCGGCTGGCCGGAAAGCGGTCGGGGCACCCCCGGCTGGCAGTTCAAGAAGGCCGTATTCTCGCGTGACGGGACGTGGCTTGCGACGATCACCAACGTGAGCGGGATCTCGCTCATGAAGGCAAGGACGGGCGAAGGGCGACAAGTGATCATCGAGGACTTGGACATCGCGGGGCGGCCCGAGGGGCTCGCGTTCACCGCCGACGGGCGCCTGCTCACGGCGAGTTGCCCACGGGGCAACGACGCAAGGCCCGGTGTGCTCCTCTGGGAGAGACGACCGTAGGGCGCATGCGGCGCCGGGGAAGGGCGTCGACCTCTCCCCCGCGCCCCCTCACCCTCCTCCTGCTGCTAGAGTGGCGCGGCGTGCGCTGGGCCCTTCTCCTCCTCCTCGCTGCCGCGGCGCGTGCCGAGGGCCTCACCTACCTCGGGCTCAACGAGCAGGGGGCCGAGGAGTGGTACCGCGAGATCGACGGCGCCGTCGTCATCCGCGTGCCCGGCGGCGAGTTCCTCCGCCGGCCGTACGAGGGGAAGATCGCCGTCGAAGAGCCGAAGCCGTTTCCGGTGAAGTCGTTCTTCATCGACAAGACCGAGGTCACGAACGAGCAGTTCGCGCGCTTCCTGTCACAGGTTGCCGATCCGAAGGGGCTCGTCGATCCCACGGTCGAGGGGCTCGTGCGCGACGGCGAGACGTGGCGCGCAGCACCCGGGCGCGAGCGCTATCCCGTGACCGCGGCCACCGGGCAGGGCGTGCTCGCCTTCGCGAAGTGGGTCAAGGGCCGCATCCCCGAGGCCGCCGAGTGGGAGAAGGCCGCCGGCGGCGTCGACGGCAAGCTCTACCCGTGGGGCGACGAGAAGCCCACCGCCGCGCACGCGAACTTCGGACTGCCGAAGCCGCGCGGTCTCGAGCCCGTCGGGTCCCACGCCTTGGGCGCGTCGCCCTACGGCTGCCTCGACATGGCCGGCAACGCCTACGACCGCGTCCTCCCGAGGCGCGGCGACCCGCACCTCGACCGCTGCGTCATGCTCAAGGGCGGCTCGTGGCTGTCCCCGCACCCCTTGAACCTCCGGGTACTTGACCTCTGCATGCAGCCGATGGAGGTCGCCGACGGGAGCGTCGGCTTCCGCTGCGCCGTGGACGATCCCGAGCCGGACCGCGAGCCGAAAAAGCCCGAGGTGAAGGCGACGCTCAAGCTCGCGAAGAGCTGGGACCTCGCCGTGAAGGAGGCGCGCGAGCGGCGCGTGCCCATCTTCCTCTCGCTCCAGCACGACACCTGCGGCCAGTGCGACCGCATGCGCGCGCAGCTCTTCACCGACCCGCGCTTCGTCGC
>DASUGR010000049.1:0-22440 GCA_036273915.1 Planctomycetota bacterium
CACCCCGGAGCCATTGTGGGTCGATGCGCCCGCGCGCCGATGGCTGCTATGATGCGCCAAGCGTGGCGCACTCCGGGCGCCGCAAGTCCTTGTCCCCGGCCCGGTTGCGGAGACCGCGCAGGTTAACCGTTGACCTAGGAGTTGCCCTTTACGGGGCGGGCGGGAGCGGGCTTGCTCTTCGCCAGGCGCGCGAGGCGGGTCTGGTAGTCCTTCACCTTCGAGGCCTGCGCCGGATCGTCCTTGTAGAGCGCGATCAGCGCCTTGAGCGTCATCGCGTGGTACGGGTCCTTCGCGAGCACCTGGTCCATCTCCGCGACCGCCTCGTCGCAGCGATCGAGCCGCTGGAGGCAGAGCGCGCGGAGGAACCGCGCCGTGTTGTCAGCCGGGATCTTCTGGACGATCTCCGTGTAGGCGGCCAGCGCGTCCTCGTTGCGGCCCGCCTCGAGGTAGAGGCGGCCGAACAGGTCCGTCACGTCCAGGTTGCCCTTGGAGAGCTCCGCGGCCTTCTTCAGGCTCGCCTCGGCGTCGTCGTACTTCTTGAGGTCGATCTGGACGCTCGCGAGCTGCATCAGCGCGTTCGCGGTGGGACGCGCCTCCGCGTGCACCTTGAAGTGCTCGAGCGCGGCCTCCTTGTCGCCCGCCTTGAGCGCGAGATCGCCCAAGCGCTCGGCGGCGAGCGAGAAGGTCGGGAAGTCCTTCGTGATCTTGTTGTAGGCCTCGACCGCCTGGCGCGTGTCGCCCTTGTCCTCGCGGATCCGCCCGAGGTAGTACCAGGCGTCCTCGCAGCGGGCGTCCATGCGCACGGCGGCGTCGAGGATCTGCTCCGCGCGCTGCGGCCGCCCCTTGCGGTACTCGTCGATGCCCTTCTCGAGCAGCGTCCACGCGCTCTCCTCGGCCCGGGCGATCCCCGAAACCGGGATGAGCATCGCGAGGCTCCAAATGATCTTCCGCATCTCTGGTCTCCTTCCCTGGGTTCGCGGCGCCTACTTGGCGCCCTCCTTCTTCTTGGCGGGCGCCTTCTTCTTCGCGCTGTCGGCGGGAGCGACGTAGATGCCGAGACCGTCGATGTCCTTGACCGTCTGCTCGACGCTCTTGTCGTACGCGAGTTCCTTGTCGTCCGCGTCCCACTGCACCTGGTCGAAGACGCTCTCGCCCGCGTCGCCCGCGGCCTCGGCCTCGGTGGCGCGGTCCTCCCTGACCTGGTCCGCCGAACGCCACGACGCCCCGGACATGCGGCTCGCGGGCACGAGCGGCGCGACCTCGACGACGTCGTCGTCGACGTACTCCTTGGGCGCCGGCTTGTCGTCCGAGCCACCCAGGAAATGGACGCCGCCGGCCACGCCCGCGATCACGAGCAGGGCGAGCAACGCGGTCCTCGACTTCCCTGTGCCAGTGGGCTGCTGCTTTTCGGCCATCGCTCCTCCTTGGGAACGCAGTGGTCCCTATGTGGACCTAACACACGCGCGACCGCCCGCAAGGCGGCCCGGAAACGCTCCGCCGCCCCGTCCCCAAATGAGCCGCGGCGGCCTCCAAGGCCGCCGCCCGCTCGCGAGCCGCCCGTCTCCGCGGCGCGTGCCGCTTCGACGGGTGAGGCGTTGCGCGCCTCAGTTCTTCGGATGGACCGTGATCGAGTTGGCGTAGCGTCGCCAGCCCGGGTGGCTGGGATCGCGCTTCGCCGTGATGAGCGTCACGAGCAGCGTGTTGTCCACCCGCGCCTGCACGTCGAAGGCGTCGACGTTCTGCGAGATGATGCGCGACGCCCCGCCCTCGAGGCTCCGGACCAGTTGGCCCCGGTCGTTCACGGCGTACGTGATCCAGCGGGACCACTCGGGCGTGATCGAGCCGGCGCTGGGATTGAACTGGTAGCCGATCACCTTGCGGAAGCGCACGCGCTTGCTCGTCGCGATCGACATCTCGCGCGCCTGCATCCGGCTGCCGCCGACCTCCCAGGCCCCGCCGACGTCAGTCGCGGAACCGACCGTGCGACGATTCACGATGATCGCCTTCGTCTGCGGCTTCGGCGCCGCGAGGTCGTCCTCGATCGTGAGCACGGGCTCCGGCTCGGTGGAGTCGAGGCCGTCCGTGTCCTGCGCGGTCAGCGAGCTCGCCTGCATCTCGCTGAAGAGGCGGGTGAGCGCCTGCTTGTTGTAGGACCCGAGGTCGATGTCCACCGTCACCGAGCGCGAGCTCTTGGTCACGCCCGAGAAGGTCGAGTAGACGAACAGGGCCCCCGCGATGAAGAGGCCCGTCGAGACCATCATCTCGATGAGCGTGAAACCGCCGTTGCGACGCATCGTGCTGCTCCTTCCCCGCCCGCTAGTTGAGGGCATCCGTCTCGTCCTGCTCCTGCGGCGTGCGCGCCCGCAGCGTCTTGAGGACGGTCCTTTCGTTCCGCCGGATCTCGATGCGCATCAGGTCCGTCCGCCCCTCGCGCGTCTCGATCCCGTCCACGACCGGCTCGATCACGCCGTTCCCGTCGAGGTCGGCGTCGATGTAGACCTCCCAGACCCCCTTGTCCTCGACGCCCTCGAGCGTGAACTTGATGGGGCCGCCTTCGACGACGCCGTCCCCGTCCTCGTCGCGCTGCTGGACCTCCGTGAGGGAGACCTGGCGGACGTCCTCGTCCGAGCCGAAGAGGATGTCGTACTTGGCCGCCGTGGCCGGAGCCACGCCGGGCGCCCCGAACGGCATCCGGAGGATGCGCTCCATGATCGCCTGGCCGCGGCCGAACGCGATGTCGCGCTCCTTCAACTCCTGCGTGCGCCGCGAGTTGGAGAGCTCCACGAGCCCGAGCGCAGTCGTCGCGACCGCCATGATCGCGAACGTGAGCACGACCTCGACGAGCGAGAAGCCCGATTGGCCTTTCCTCTTCATCGTCAATCCTTTACTTGCCATGGCCACGCCGCGGCGCAGCGGTCCCTCTGGAACACGTCCAAGGAAAGCACTAGCACAGGGGCAGGGGGGGGCAAACGCGGGAGGAACGGATTGACAAGAAGAGGGACACTTCCCGGGGGGGAAGCGCAGGGGGTCCGGGGGCGGCGCTACGGGCGGCGGCCCCTGGGCCGGGCGGCATTCTTCGGGGGTTTCCCCTTCCCGGGGCCCTTCCCCTTCCTCTGAACCGGACGCGGCTTCGGCGGCGGGAACCCCTCCATCATGAGCTTCGCCTCGGCGGCCCGCGCGGCGCCGGTGTCCGGGAAGTTCTCGGCGAGCCAGCGCAGCAGATCCCCGCCGAACGTGCGGTCCGCGTAGGTGCGCTCCGCGAAGTGGCAGCCGATCAGGAGGTACTCGTCCGGCGTCACCAGGTGCTTGTCCCTCTTGAGCCGCGCGAAGACGCCGAAATCCGGCACGTGGAGCAGGGTTTCGAGCATCTCGAGGCCGGGATGCTGGAGCCGGGCCTCGCGCAGGACGTCCTTGCTGCCGCGGACGACCTCGGCGATCGCGAGCTCGTAGCGGAGCTCGTCGGGCACCGGCGCGCCGTCCCGGATGAGCGGGCGGATCAGGTTGACGATCTCGCCGCCCTTCCGGTCCTTGCGGATGCGGCGCGCGCGCTTCAGGTTCGCCGCGGCGAGCGCCTCCGCATGGTCGTCGCGAAGCACGTGGAGGACCGCCTCCGCGCGCGGGTCGCCGGACTCGAGCCAGACGGCTCCGGCCGCGGCGAGGGGCGTCACCTGCTCCGGTTTGAGCCGGGGCGCGTGGGGGCCGACGATGCGCGCGAGCACCCAGGCGGTCGCCGCGTCGGGCGCGTCCGCGAGCGCGGCCACGACCGGCGCGACCGCGGCCCGCTGCTTCGAGAGGGCGACGGCGGCCCTCTTCTGCAGGTCCGGGTTGTCTCCGCGGAGGACGTCGAGGAGCGCCGCGGCGCTCGTCGGGGTGTCCACCTGGCCGAGCGCCGTGACCGCGAACCGGCGCAGCGCGGGGTCGTGCCCCTTGAGAAGCGCGAGGAGCGGCGGCGCATGCACGGCCGACAGCTTCGCGGACTCGAGGACCTGCATCGCGGGCGAGACGACGCTCCCGAAGTCGGGGTCCTCGAGGCAGGCGAAGAGGCCCTGGAGGACCTCCTCCTCGAGCTTCCTCGTCCCCGCGATCTCGCCCAGCGTCAGGAGCGCGCGCTTGCGCAGGGCGGGCGGGTGGCCGGCCGCGGCGAAGGCGAGGAGGCGGCGCTCCGCGTCGGCGCCGTCGAGCCGGACGAGGAGGTCCAAGGCGGTCTCCACGGAGTGCGGGCGCGCCCTGGGATCCGCCGCGTCGAGGAAAGCCTCGAGACGTCGCCGCAGCGCTTCGCGCTCGCGCGTCGTCGCGCTCTCGAGCTCGCTCGCGAGCCGCGTCCCGAGCGCCCGGATGGACTCGCCGTGCCCCGCCTCGAGCGCACGGGTGATGAGGTCGAGCCCCACCGCCCCGCGGACCCGGGCCGCGATGGTGAGGATCCTCCGGCGCCCCGTCTCGCTCGCGCCGTCGAGGCGTTTCTGGAGGTGCTTTAGGACGTCGGGGCCGAGACCCGCCAGCACCTCGATCGCCCGGCGGCCCAGGTCCCCCGGCTCCTCGAGCAGCCGCGTGACCTCGTCGAGTGCCTGGTCGGCGCCAAGCGCGGCCACGGCCTCGAGGCCGGCGCGCCGGAGCCGCGCGTCGTCGGCGGAGAGCAGCGGCGTGAGCGCCTGGACGATCCCGTCCCCCTCCGGCTTGAGCGCGCCGAGCACCTTGGCGGCCGCCCAACGAAGCTCGGGGTCAGTCGACTCCAGCAGCGGGACAATGCTCTCGGTAGAGAGTGCGGCCATAACCCTTTGTTTCCAATCGACTTGCGGAAGCTGTCGCTTCCCCCCGGGGCCCCCACTGTCGCTTCCCCTGTTGCTCTTGATGGCCCCGGGGCAGGGAATGCTATCAGAATCGCGCCGCTCGGGGTGCGGACGTCAGGAATTTTTCCGCCCGCTGGGAACCTACCGACGCAACCCTATGACAGACAGTGGCTTATGCGTGCACCAGCTCGATCTGGTCGAGACGGTAGCCGTACCGGATCTCGGGGTGCGCCGCGCGAAGACGGCGGCACTCGTCCGCCACGTTCTTGTGCGCGACGACCGATGCGTGGATGAGCTCCGCGATCCGGCCCATCTCGGCCTCGCCCATCCCGAAGCGGGTCATCTCCTGGACCCCGAGGCGGATGCCCGCGGGACGGAGCGGGGTCTGGCCCTCGCGCCCCGGCAGGACGTTCATGTTGCAGATGATGCCGCTCTGGGAGAGGCGCTTCGCGACGTCGCGCCCCCCGCCGTGCGCGGCGACATCGACCGCGACCTGGTGGCTCGCCGTGTAGCCGAGGTCCGCCGCGTCCACGTGCAGGCCGCGCTTGTGGAGCGCGGCGCCGAGCGCGCGCGCGTTGCGGACGATCGCCTGGGCGTACGAGGCGCCGAACTCGCGGACCTCGAGCGTCGCGGCGTGGAGCGAGGGGAGGCTGAACAGATGGTGGTTGCTCGTCACGCCGGGGAAGACGTTGCGATCGATCGGCTTCCAGAACTCGTCGTCCTTGCCGCGGGACACGATGATGCCGCGCTGCGGGCCGAAGTAGGTCTTGTGGGTCGAGGCCGTGACGAGGTCGGCGCCCTCGCCGAGCGGGTCCTGGAACTCGCCGCCGGCGACGAGACCGAGCACGTGCGAGGCGTCGTAGAGGAGCACGGCCTTGACGTCGGCGCACGCCTCCTTGATCTCGCGCACGGGCTCGGGGAAGAGGAACAGCGAACGGCCGAGGACCACGATCTGCGGACGCTCCGCGCGGATCATGTCCCTGGCCTTCGCCGCGTCGAGGCGGTAGCCGTCCGGGTGACGCGGGAGCTCGAGGATCCTCGCGGCGCGCTTCCCGAGGGCGCCGAACCGCGCGTGGCTGATGTGGCCGCCGCCGTCGAGCCCGTGGGCGAGCGCGGTCGCGCCCTGCGGAACGAGCGCGCTGAACGCAGCCTCGTTGGCGAGCGTCCCGCTCGGCAGCCGGACGTCCACCCGGTCGGCCTTGAACACCGAGCCGACGAGCACGCGCGTCTTCTCCTCGATCTCGTCGATGAAGCGCGTGCCCTCGTAGTACCGCTTGCCCGGGTGCCCTTCCGCGTAGCGGTGGTGGAAGTCGGAGTCGAGGAGCCGCCGTGCCGCGGGCGAGAGGACGTTCTCGCTGGCGATGAGGTTGATCGTCTCCGAGCGCCAGGCGTCCGCGCGCCGGCAGAGCTGGACGATCTCGCGGAGCTCGTCGAGTGCAGCCATCACATGCGACTTTCGACCGCCGCCACCCCGTGCTCCGACAGCCGGTACGCGTGTCCGTGCCGTACGGTCTCGAGGTAGCCGCGGCGGGTGAGGATTCCGAGGGTCCGGTTGAAATTGCGGGTGTCGACGCCCGCGCGTATGCAGCAGCGGATGAGGTCGCCGAGCTGGAGCGACGTCTGACCCTCGCGCTGCTGCAGGTAGTAGGCGAAGAGCAGCGCCGCGTCGCTCTGGCGGTCGAGGCCCTGGGGCTGGAATCTCCCGTAGAAGCGGATCAGCTCGTCGGCTGCTTCCCCGCCGCCGTTCCCGGGCCGGGGCGCCGCGTGCCCGCCATTGGTCGGCGTCGCGGGGAGCGCCGGCTCCGCCGCGGGGGCGGCCGGGGGCTCCGGCGAGGCCAACGCCTCGCGGGCCTCCGGCCGGGGACCGGGCTCCGCCACGTTCGGCGGGGGCTCGACCGGAGCGGCCTCTTCGACAGGGGCGTCGTCCAGAGCACGCGCGTCCGCACGGCCAAGGTAGCCAGAAAGGAGCTTCAGTTGGCGCAGCACGAACGGTTCGGAGCCAGTAAGCTCCATTTCAACGTCGCCTGCGCGGAACCTTACTCTCGACATGGGCAACCGGGGGGCGTCGCCGGGCGGTCGCACGGGCGCCTTCCCTCCGTACGGGCTACCTTACGAGACCGCGAGGCGAGTGCAAGGAAATCCGTCCCGGACGCCGCGTGACGAGGGATAGACTACGGACGGAGGTCCGAGAGTGACGCTAAGAGGTGGCATCGTCGTGCTTCTTGCTTTCGCCCTTGCCGCGTGTGGCGGCGGAGGCGGCGACAACAACCCCGGAGGGGGAGGTGGCGGGGGAGGCGGCGGAGGCGGCGGCGGAGCGACCGTCTCCTTCGCTTTCGACGTCCTGCCGATCTTCGTCCAGGACTGCATCACGTGCCACGGCGGCGCGGGCGGGCTCACGCTCGACTCCTACGCCGCGGTGATGGCGGGCGGGGGCTCGGGCGCCGTCGTGATCGCGGGCGATCCCGACAACAGCCTGCTCGTGAAGCGGATCGAGGGCACGGTCACGCCGCAGATGCCGCTCAACGGCACGCCGCTCACGGCGCCGGAGATAGGTCGCATCCGGCAGTGGATCCTCGAGGGCGCGCTGAACAACTGACCCGCGAAGCGGGCGGGCCCCGAACCCCCCCCATTTCCACCCGCTGGTGCTACGCTCAGCCGACCATGTGGAAGACCGTCAAATGGCTCTTCGTGCTCGTGCTCGTGATGTTCCTAGGCATCATGCTCGGCGGACCGTACATCCTGAGCTCCGAGCCCGGCCGCAAGGAGATCGCGGCCGCGCTCGCGAAAGCCCTCCACCGGCAGGTCACGATCGGGAAACTCGACGTCGGGTTCCTGTTCTCCTCGATCGAGCTCAAGGACCTCGCGATCAGGAACCCGGAGGGCTACCCGGAGGCCTCCCTCTTCCAGGCGGACGGGCTGAAGCTCGACATCCCCCTCGGGGACGCCATGAAGGGCACGTTCAAGGGAAGCCTCAAGGGCGACGGGCTCGAGGTGCTCTTCCAGCGGAAGGGCGGCGGGACGAATCTCGACGGCATCGGCAGCCCGAAAGGAGGGGGCACGGGGGAGGAGAAGGTGCCCGACCTCGACCTCTCGCTCGAGCTCACGGACTCGAAGGTCACGATCGAGGACCTCGACAAGGGCGAGTCGCTCGTGCTCGACGGCGTGGGCGTCTGGATGCGGCTCACGAACAAGGCGGACGAGCGCAACACCGGCATCAGGATCCGCGTCGACTCGATCGACCGCAACGGCGTCCACGTGCGCGACCTGCAGCTCGACGCGAAGGAGTCCGACGGCTGGCTCGACCTCGAGAAGATCGAGGCGCACTTCGCCGGCCAGGGGCAGCTGAGCGGCACCGGTCGCCTGCAGCTCCAGGGCGGCGACGCGTGGCAGGCGAAGCTCAACGCGCAGGCGGTGAAGCTGACGGACGACCTGATGCCGATCGTCGGATCGCTCTACCCGCTGGCCGCGAAGGCCGAAGGGCAGGCCGACGGCCAGATCGACGCCTCCTTCGACGTGCGCGGCAGCGGCCTCACGTGGGAGGCGATGAAGCCGAACCTCGTGGGTACGGGGCAGGTCCTCCTCACGGGCCTCCAGCTCCCCGCGGGGTCGGTCGTCGCCAAGCTCGGCGAGTTCGCGGGCCGCCCGCCGGGCGGCATCCAGGTGAAGGACGCGGGGGCGTCCTTCGGGCTCGGCCAGGGCTGGATCGCGTTCAACCGCCTCTCGGCGGAGACGCACGAGGCGCGTTACGACCTCGCCGGCCGCGTGTCGCTCGACGGCCAGCTCGACCTGACGATGGACCTCTTGCCGCTGGTGAAGCAGTTCGGCGGGGGGAAGGCGTTCAAGGACGTGAGCAAACACGTGGACAAGATCCCGGTCGCGATCAAGGGCACGTCCGCGGCGCCGAGGTTCGCGCTCCCCAAGGCGGAGGATCTGGCGAAGGGGATCCTCGAGAAGAAGGCCGAGGAGGGGCTCGGCGACATCCTCGACAAGATCAAGAAGAAGTAGCGCCGGGGACCGCGCCGACGGTCGCGCCCGCGCGGCGTCGTGCAACACAAGTGTTTCACTGCTCATAGATTGTCGTGTTTTCGACCACAGGGTGCGGGTTCGAAGCGCGCCGGCGCGCGTGCTCCTCAGTAGAATCCAGGGATGGCTCGTTGGCTCGGGCTGCTGCTCCCGCTTTTCGGGTTCGCTTGCACCGAGTCTCACGATCCGCAGGCCGCGGCGGCGCAGTCCTCGGCGGCGCAGCAGTCCTGCGTCGGGTGCCACGGCTCGCGCCAACCCGGACTGCTCGCGACGTGGAACGCGGGCGCTCACGCACGGAACGAGGTGCGTTGCGAGGACTGCCACGGCGCCGACCACGAGGCGATGTTCCGCGCCGAGGGGCGCGTGCCCGCCGAGGTGTGCGGGCGTTGCCATGCGGCGCAGACGGAGGAGTTCCTCGCGAGCGTCCACGGCCGCGCGCACGACGACGCCACCGCGAACCCGCTCTTCCTCGCGCAGATCCCCGCGGTGCAGCGCCAGGCCTGTCTCGGCTGCCACGACACCGGGCCGAAGACCGGCCGCTGCGACGGCTGCCACCTGGCGCACCGGTTCTCCGTCGAGGAGGCGCGGCAGCCCGAGGCGTGCGGGATGTGCCATTGCGGGCCCGACCACCCTCAGCTCGAGGCGTTCGCGCTGTCGAAGCACGGCGTGGTCTGGGCGGCGACGCACGACGAGAACCAGGCGCCGACCTGCGTGACGTGCCACATGAAGGGCACGCACGATGCGAGCCGCGGTCTCACGCGCGGCCGCGCCGCCCACGGCGCCGTCGCGGCGGGGGAGAGTCCGCCCGTCCCCATGCAGATCTTCGATCCCGCGCGCATCGAGCGCGAGCGCGAGACCATGCTCGGGCGGTGCGACGCCTGCCACATGCGCCGCCTCTCGCAGCGCGCCCTCGGGGACGCCGACCGGATCAAGCGGCACGCGGACGAGCTCGTCGCCGAGGCCGTCCGCATCGTCGAGGGTCTCTACCGGGACGGTCTCCTGGATCCGATGCCGGAGGAGCGTATCGCCCATCCGACGGCGGGGCACGCGTTCGCTCCCGCGGCCGCGTTCGAGAACCAGTCGGATCCGGAGCGCCTGCTCTTCTTCTTCGTCCAGTTCGCGCACTCCATCACCTTCAAGTCCGCGTACCACCAGTCACCGGACTACCTGCAGTGGCACGGCATCGCGTCGCTGAAGTCCCAGCTCGACGAGCTGCGGGCCGTCGAGCGGCGGATCCGCCAGCGAAGGGACGGCTAGCGTGTGGCGGGTGGGGGTCGGCTTCCTCGTCGTCGCCCTTCTCGGCACCTCGTGGCTGACGCTGCGCCGCGGACGCGGACCGCACGCGGTCGCCGTGCTCCGCGAGGAGCCCGGTCCCGCGTGGACGGGCTCGGAGGCGTGCGCCGGCTGCCACGAGCGCGAGACCCGGAAGTGGCAGGCGTCGACCCACTCGCGTTCGGTCCGCGGGTTCTCCGAGGAGACGGTCGGGAGGCCGTTCGACGGCGAGGTGTTCACGACCCGTGGCCTCGACCACCGCTTGGGTCCCGGGGCCGAGATGGCCTGCGAAAATCCGGACGGCTCGGCGGGCCGGTTCCCCGTCGAGTTCGTCGTCGGCTCGCGGCGCATCCAGATGTACCTGACGCGGTTCGATGACGGCCGGCTCCAGGTGCTTCCCGTCTTCCTCGAGGTCCCCCGGCAACGCTGGTTCGACTACGCGGACTTCGTCTTCGGCGGTCCGGCGAAGCTGGAGATCCCCGCGGACTCCCCGAACGCCTGGACCACCTACGCGCGGAACTTCAACAGCCGTTGCGGCCGGTGCCACACGACGAACTTCACGATCGGCTACGACGCCGACGCCGGAACCTACGGCTCCTCGTGGACGGAGCCCGCGGTCGGGTGCGAGGCCTGCCACGGACCCGGCGGGGAGCATGTCGCGAAGTGGCGACGGCTCGACAGGGGGCCCGACCCGATCCTGAACGCCGGGCGGATGGGGATCGAACGCTCGAACCAGGCGTGCGGCTACTGCCACACCGAGAGCACGATGGTCAAGCCCGGGTTCCGCGCCGGCGACGACCTCTTCGCCGCCGTCGACGTCAACGGCCTCGAGGACGACGTGCGCGTCCACCCCGACGGACGGGCGCGAGAGCTGATCCACAACCTCGTCCCGCTCATGGGGAGCCGCTGCGGGCCGCTCGCCTGCACGGACTGCCACGACGCGCACGGGCACGACAGGCCCGGGGACCTCCTGACGCGACTCGACCAGGACACGCTCTGCCTGCCCTGCCACCAGGAGATCGCCGTCCGTCTCACCGGGCACACGAACCACGCGGCGAAGAGCAGCGGGAGCCGCTGCATCGCCTGCCACCTGCCGCGGCTCGAGATCGAGGCCGGCCACGGCCGCGTCTTCGACCACTCCATCTCGGTCCCTTCGATCCGCAACACGGAGAAGTTCGGCATCCCGAACGCGTGTGCGTCCTGCCACGTCGAGGCGCCCCCCGGCTGGGTGGCCGAGTCCTTCGCGCGCTGGTACCCGGGCGCGGAGGAGCGCAACCACCGCGTGGCGCTGGCGCGTACCGTCGCGGCCGCGCGCGCGGGAGAGCCCGGGGCGAGGGAGCCGCTGCTCCAGCTGCTGGAGGACGAGAACCCCATCCGTCGCGCGGCCGCGACATGGCTGCTCACCCGCTACGACGCGGACCTGCGGCCTCTCCTGGCCGACCCGCACCCGCTCGTGCGACGCGCGGCCGTGAAGGGCGTGGCGGCACGCGACCCCGGAGCGCTCGTTCCCCTGCTCGACGACGCGAACGCGGTCCTGCGACGCGCGGCGGCGATGGAGCTGGCGGAGAGCTACGCGTACGTGCGTCCGCGTCCGGAGCTGCGGGAGCGGATCCTATGCGTTCTCGAGGAGTTCGTCCGCTTCCGGCCCGACCACGACCGCCTGCACTTCGAGATCGCCGCGCTGCACGAGATGGCGGGCCGGACCGAAGAGGCGCTCCGCTCCTACGACCGGTACCTGCGCCTGCGCCCCTGGGACGAACGCGCCGCGGCCCACGCCGGACAGCTCCGCGTGGCCGGACCGGCGCGCTGAACCCGTTCGTCAGGCCCGGCCGATCCGGATCAACCTGGGTCGACCCGGACCCGTGGCCTCTCGCAACGGGCCGCTATCTCGCGCCCTCGGGCTCCGCGGGCTGCTCCGCGCCGTCGGCCCTGTCGATCACGCCGTCGTGGTTCCGGTCGAGCCGCTCGAAGTCGGCCGCCGGGCCGGTGAACTCCTCGCGCGTGATCTTGCCGTCGCCGTCGAGGTCGAAGCGCTCGAAGATCCCGTAGCCCTCCTCGTTGCGCTGGCGGTCCATCGAGTCCTCGATCTCCGCGTTGGAGAGGGTGCCGTTGCCGTCGGCGTCGATCTCGGCGAAGCGGCGCTCGTGCGGGAACTCCTCCTTCGTGACCTGGCCGTCGTGGTTCGCGTCGTACTTGTCGAGGAAATGCGCGGAGTCCTTGCCGCTGCGGATGTCCGGCCGGTTGCCGCCGCGACCGCGCGGCCCCTTCGGCGTGAGCTCGTCGCGCGTGACCGCGCCGTCCTTGTCGGCATCGAGGAGCTGGAACGTCTCGGGACGCCCCTTCCACTCCTCCGCCGTGATCCTGCCGTCGCCGTCCGCGTCGAAGCGGCGGAACGCGGCGTCGGCGTTCTTGTCCGTCCAGCGGCCCTCGCCGCGACGATCGCCGCCCATCGCGGCGAGCGCCCCGCGCACCTCGGCCTCGGTGATCCGGCCGTCCTTGTCGGCGTCGATCGCGTCGAAGCGCTCCGGCGGCCCCTTCCACTCGGCGCGGTCGATCGCGCCGTCGCCGTTCCCGTCCATCTGCTTCAGGCGCTTCGCGAGCATCGGGCCCTCGCGGCCGGCGCGCTCCGAGATCACGAGCGTGAGCTCGAAGAGGTCGACCGCGCCGTCGCCGTTCCGGTCCGCCTTGGAGAGGTCGAGCCTGCCCTCCTTCGGCATCTCGGCGGCCGTGAGGCGGCCGTCGCCGTCCTTGTCGAGACGCTGCAGGATGCCCTCGGCCATCTCGCGAACGGACGGCCGGTCCGCGCCGCCGGGTCCGCCCGGGCCACCCGGGCCGCCGGGACCCTGGCCCTCGCCGGGAGGGGGCCCCATCGGCCGGTCGTCCCCGGGACCCCTCTCTTTCCCCTCGCCGCGCGGCCTCGCGGGCTTCGCGCCGTCCTCGCCCTTCGCCTTGCGCGGCTTCGGCAGCTCCTGCGCGGTGAGGAACCCGTCGCCGTCGCGGTCGAGGAGATCGAAGATCTCCCGGTCGGGACCGAACTCCGCGGGGCTCAGGCGCCCGTCGTGGTCCGCGTCGCGCTGCTCGATGAGCGCTGCGCGGGGCTTTGCGGGTTCGTCGCCCGCGAGGGCGGGCAGCGCGGGAACGAGGAGGAGGAGCAGCAGGGTGTTTCTCATGACTCCCTTGGAACCCGGGGGGCGGTTCCCGGGTTTCGGCGGGCCTATGAGCCCGTGAGGTGAGGGGGCCCCGGGGGCCGCCCGGACGCTACTTGAGCGCCTCGGGATCGACCAGCCGACGGGTGGGTCGCGTGAGCCACTCGGCGAGGAAGTCCGGCTGCGGGTGGTGCTCCTTCGTCTCGTCGTAGGGGTAGCCGCTCATCCCGTGAAAGGGGAGCGGCCGGACCGTCTCGCGGACCGCCTGGTTCATGTCGGCGTCCTTCACCCACCCCTCGGTCGTGAAGCAGAAGTCGCGCACCCAGCCCTGGGGCAGGATGGGCAGCTCGGTCGAGTCGAACGAGAGCTCGATCACGTCGCCGCTCGCCATGATCGGGTAGCGGTCGTCGATGTCCGCCACGAACTCCCGCACCTCGCCGTACTTCGTGACCATGCCCGTCGGCATCTGGTCGTAGGGCACGAAGGCGAGGAGGTCGTCGTGGCTGTACCGCCACGGCTGCTCGCCGTCCGGGTCGTCCACGCGCCGCCCGATGCCGCGGTACTTGTGCACCGCGCCGATGAGCCGGAGCGGCGTGATCTTCCGGTCGCGGTCCGGCCCGGTGGAGATGGAGAAGGCGTCCCAGTGGATCCGTTGCGTGCTGCGGATGCGGATCCGGCCGTCCACGCCGAGCTTCCCGGTGAGGTCGACGAGCACGGCCTTGCCCTTGCCGGCCGGGAACCCGGGATCCCCTTCCGCGACCTTCCACGTGCCGTCCGCCTGCGGGACCTCGATCACCGGCGGCATGAAGTGCACCGTCTTCGACTGGCTCGCGGCGATCGACGCGGAGCAGGTCGGGAACTCGACCCAGCCGTCCATCACGAGGAGCACGCGTGCGGGGTCGCCCCCGGAGCCCCCCCGGATGACGTCGCCGAAATCGAGCGTGATCGCCCACTCGCGCGCGAGCCCCGTGTACTGGCCGTCGAGCGGCTCGAAGCCCTTCCAGTGCCTGCCGTCCCTGCTGCGCACGAGGTCGAGGATGTCCTTGCCCGCCTGGTCGCGCGCCGCCACGGGCGGGCGCAGGTCGTCGAGCGCGTGCACGCGGAACTCGGGGAAGCTCATGACCCGGAACCCCTCGTTGAGCACGGGGCGCACGTCCTTGGGATGGTCGATCGCGCGGAGCACGACCTGGTCCACGTAGAACAGCTCGCGGAACTCCTCCGCGAGATCGAGCCGGATGACGCCGTTCACGGCCTTGAGCGTCTCCCCGGGCACGAGGATCGTCTCGTTGGAGCGCGCGGGTAGGTAGACGCCGGTCGCGACGGGCAGGCCGAGTGGCGTGCCCGACTGGCAGTCGGCGACGAAGTGCCAGCGCTCGCCGTCGAAGGCGTAGACGAACGGGCACGACCCGACCTCGCCCTCCCGCTCCTCGATCTCCGTGCACGAGGCGACCCTCGGCGTGACGGACCCCTGCTCCACGCCGTTCGTCCAGCGCAGGAAGATCGCGTCGACCATCGAGCGGCGGCCGAGGCCGAAGCTCACGAGCCCGTCGCGGCAGGTGGCGCCGATCCGCAGGTCGCCCGCGCGCAGGCGGACGCTCGTGCCGATGCCGAGCTCGTTCGTCTTGAGACCGCGCGGCCGGACGTCGATCCAGCCGCACGCCGCGGCGCGGACCGAAAGGAAGAGGTCCAGGCGCGTGTCGGTGAGCGCGAGCAGGTCGCAGCTCCCGTCGCGGTTGAAGTCGGAGTCGATCGCGCGGATCGGCCGCCCCTCGCTCGCGAGCCCGGGCTGCGGCTTCGTGTCGACGACGCCGTCCCCGTCGAGGTCCGTGAGCGCGAAGTGCTCCGCGACCTTTGCGAACGCGCCGTCCTTCCACTTCCAGACGGTCGTGCCGATCCGCACCTCCTCGAGGAGGTCGTTGTCGACGTCGCGCGCCTCGAGCCCCTCGCCCTGCGGCAGGTCGTGCTTCGTGAAGCGCAGCTCGCGCCGGTTCTCGAACCACGCGTTGCCGGCGGCGCTGGTCACGAGCAGGTCGACGTCCTGGTCGTCCTCCACGTCGAGGATCAGCGCGTCGGCGGCCGCGGGCGCGCCGAGCCCGAGCTTCTCCCCGCACTCCGTGTAGCGCACGAAGCGGACGGGCGGGATCGAGGGATCCTCGCCCTCCTTGCGCGGCGCGTACTCGATCGCGGCGAGGTAGACGCGGTTGGTCGCGCCCCCGACGAAGAGGTCGAGGTCGCCGTCATGGTCGAGGTCCCAGAACGCGAGGCAGGCGACCGGCTCCCCGGCGCGCGCGTCGAAGCTGGACGCGCCGCCGTCGAGCCTGCTCTCCGCGAACCGCCAGTCCCCGGGGGCCTCCGCCGGCGTGCGGTTGAGGAAGAGCCGCAGGCCCCCGGGCCCCCCCAGCACCAGGTCGCAGCGGCCGTCGTTGTCCACGTCCCCCGCCGCGGCCGCGGCGATGACCATATCCTCCGGAAGCCCGGCCGCCTTCGTGAGATCGTCGAACGTCGCGTTGCGGCGGTTCCGCAGGACGCGCAGGCCGCCCGCGCCGTTCGCCACGAGATCGCGCGCGCAGTCGCCGTCGAGGTCGGGCGCGATCACGTACCGCGGCTTGCCGAGCGCGGGGAGTCCGACGCGGTCGGTCACCCGCTCCCACGTGAGCGTCTCGGGCTCCGCGTGCGTGGGCGGCGGGGCCTGCGGCTCGACGAGGTCGGTATAGCGGCCGCGCTCGAGGGCGCCCGGCGTGGATTTCGGCCGCTCGGGATACTCGCGCTCGATCCGGTCGCGCAGCGCGGCCCCGGCCGGGGGATCGAGCATCGTCAGGACGCGGGCGAGCTTGTTGAGCGCGACGAAGTAGAGCGTCCGGGGGACGAAGTCCTTTCCCATCGCCTCGATGCGCGCGTAGGCGGCACGTGCGCCCTCGAGGTCGCGTTGCTCCGAGAGGAGGTCTCCGTAGAGGAGAAGCGCGGAGGGGTCAGGGGGCTCGCGGCGCGTCAGCGGCTCGAGCAGAAGGGCGGCCTGCGCGAGCAGGTCCACGCCGTTCTCCGAGTCGGGCGCGAGCTTGATCAGCACGCGCGCGCGGTTGTACGCCACCGCGTCGTTGCCCGGCTCGAGCAGCTGCGCGCGGTCCAGGTGCTGGAGCGCCGACCGGAAGAGCCTCCGGTAGTCCGGCTCCGACAGCGCACGGTCCTGGTCCTGGACGCGGTAGTTGACCTCCTGCAGGTCGATGAGCGCCATGTCGAGGTGGAAGGCGGCGCTCCGGTCGCAGGCTTCCGCGAGGGTCTCGAGCTCGATCCGGGCGCGACGGTACTCCGCGCTCTGCTCGTTCCGGTAGTAGGCATCGGCCCGTGCGAACGGCCCCGTGGGGGCTTGGGGCACGGGCCTCGGCCTCAGGACCCACCAGAGACCGGCTGCCGCGAGGACGAGGATCGCGAGCAGGATGACCTTGCGCACGGCGGGCGATTGTATGCGCGCGCTTCGCAATGACCTTGCCCGGGATTTTTTCCGAGGGGCCCGCCGCGCGAGCCTCTCCGCCGGCGCGGAAGGGGGATTTCCCCCGTTGCAGGGGATTTCTCCCCGGCCCTCTTTTGGGGCCTAGACCTCGTCCGGGTCGTCGAGGAGGTACATCCCGAGCCACTCGGGCGTGGGCGGGATGATCTTGCCCGACTTGGTGCGCTCGAACCCGACGCCTCGCTGCGCGTCGAGGAGGTCCGCGAGCAGGTCGCGCTGCTCCTCCTCGCGGTTGGCGAGGATCTGGAGGAACGTCCGCAGGTAGCGGTTCTCGGCCGCGGGGGCGAGCTTTCGGTAGTACTCCGCCGCCTCGGCCTTCATCTGCACGGCCGTGAGGAGCGCGCGGTAATAGCCCATCTCGCCGCGGATCTCGATGTGCGTCGGGAGCGAGGGACGGCGCGCCATGACCGCGGGGACCGGGGGAAGCGCCTCAAGATCGTTCCGATGGCGGCGCAGGATGCGGCCGTGGTCGCGGTCCTCGAGCGCCATCCGATGGAGGAAGTTCTTCACCCAGGGCGCCTCGACCCGCCGGCTCACGTACTCGAGCCAGCGCTCCATCCGCTCCTCCTCGGAGATCGCGCGGTCGATGGTCGCGCCGAGATCGATCTGCTCGGAGACCTGGTGCCGGGCGGCCCGGAGGGCGCCGCGGCGGGCGCGGCCACGCGCGACCGGGGGCAGTCCACGCGTCGTGGGCGTGGTCGGTCTGGCAGCGACGTCGCGGAACGGCGACGGCCGGGTGCGGTCCTGTCCGCGATCGCGGATGACCTTGAGAGGGCCCATTCGTCCGAGGCTCATGTGATCTCCAACAGGGGGAGCGTTGCGAAAGCTTGACAACAGCGAGCGGCGCGCCAATCAACAGAACGATCGTTCGCTAGCCACGCCGGGCCAAGCGGCGAACGCGGTGCTCGATGCTGTCGGGTCGAGGGTCCACCGCCCGGACCACCCCTTGGCTGTCCAAGAGGTACAAGGCAGCAGGATAAGGGCCGGGTGCCGAAAGAAAAGCCACATTCCGCTTTTCGGCTGAAAACTGCTCCCGGAGCCGGCTTTCCCGTTCTTTCGGGAGGCTCTTCCCCCCTGCGAGGATGACGGCCACCACCCCCTCCGGGATCGGGATGGGCTCGGGGAAGGGTTTGCCGATGAGCGCCCATCGGGCGGCCCTTTCCGCGTCGCCTTTCGCCTCGGCAGCAGCGATCGCCTCCGTGATTTTTCCAGCCTCCTCGAGCAGGTCGGGGTCCGGGCCCCCGTAGGAGAGGGCTGCGGCGAAGTCTCCCAGCGCGCGACAGGATTCCACAAGCGCGACCCTCGCGGCGGAGGCGACCGCGGTCTCCGGGGCCTGCTCCAGGTACTTCGCGAGATCGGCCCGGGCATCTTCGAAACGGCCGTCGCGGTAGCGGTTGACGCCCCTCAGGTAGAGGACGTCGAGCCGGTGCTCCCCTTCCGGGTACTGGGAGAGATGCCGCGTGCACGCCTCCTCGATCGTCCGCCTCCTCGCGTCCTCCTTCTCGTGCCACCGGGCGACGGCCTCGCGGTACTCCTCCCGCGCGCGCTCGTGGCGGGGGGAATTGGCCGGTGCGCGCAGACCGGCGGGGGGCTCGGGGGCCGGGGTCTCCGTGCGGAAGAGGCGCTCGATGTCGGCGTACGAGGTCTCCTCGGCGCCGGGTGCGAAGAGGAGCAGCAGGCAGAGCGCTGTCATGCGGCGGGCGTGCTCTCCGCTCCCTCACGCGGGGAGCGGGTCACTTGCTCCACTCGACCCAGTCCTTCTCGAGCTCCTTGATGTCGATCTGCTTGTTGTGGAGGAAGACCTCGTCGACCGCGGCGTCGAGCGCGCTCTCCGCGTCCTTGATCACCGGGCCCGCCACGGTGCGGCGCTCGCCGCCGGCACCCGCCGGCAGCTCGGGGGGCTTCGTGGTGCCGGACGCGTCGGTGGCGTCCGCGCCGCCCGCCTCGGGGTGCTCGCCCGGGAAGGGGCTCTCGAGACCGGGAGGCGGCGACGGGAGCTCGCGCTTCACGACCGGCCCTGCCCCCTCGGTGCCGGGCGGAACGGTGCCGTCCCCTCCCGGCGCGGGCTCGGTCGGGTTGCCCTCGGGCGGGGCCGGCGGCGGGTCGTTGAGCCCTTCGATGCCGCCTTCCTTCACCGTCTTGACGTTCTTCTTGATCGCCTCGAAATAGCGATCGAGCAGCCCCCAGTACTTCTTGTACTTGACGATCTTCTTCCGCTCGACCTCGCGGAGGAAGTAGATGAACGACCACCCCTGCGCGTAGCAGAGCCCGGGGTTCGCGTAGTACTCCCCTTGCGTGTACTTCAGGAACTGCTCGAGCGGCACGTAGGTCTTCTGGGCGAGCGCGTTGGCGATGATGCCCGTGCGCCAGCGGAAGGGCTTCGCGACGAACTTGCCCCCGATCAGGTCGTGGCCCGCGAAGTAGTCGCCGTGCCCCTCGTTGAACCAGCTGTGCGGCGCCACGTCGCCCACCGCGTAGTGGATGTACTGGTGGAAGGCCTCGTGGTAGAGCACGCGCAGCGAGTCCTTCTTGTTGTTCTTGTCCTGGTAGAAGACGAGCTCCTCGTCCCCGCGGGACCAGTACCCCGCCGAGCCCCCGGGCCCCCCATACCTGTGGTACTCCTCGTCGTCCTTGCACACGCGGACGACCGAGATCGCCTTCACCTCCTTCGTCGGCGGGAAGAGCTTCTCGTAGACGTCGGCGCGGATCGCCTCGATGTGGGCCGCGATCTTCTTCAGCAGGGGACGCTTGACCTCCTTGTTGTAGACGATCAGGTAGTGCTCGGTGTCGAGCGCGTCCCAGTCCTTGAGCCCCTCGAGCTTCTTCTTGCGGGCGTTGCGCCACTCCTCGGGCTTCTTCTCGCTGTCGACGAAGATGTTGACCTCGCCCGCGTCGCCGTCGTCCTCGTCCGCGTCGTCCTCGTCCGGCTCGAGGATCTTGAATCGGCGAATCGAGCTCTTGAAGGTGGCGATCATGCCGTCCTCGTCCGCGGCCGAGCACGCGTAGATCACGCCGTAGACCGAGTCGCTCGGCACGATCGTCCGGATCTCGGCGACGACGAGGATCGACTGCACCTGCTGCAGGCTCCGGTTCGTGGCGTCGCTTTGCCCCTTCTCCCGGTAGATCTTGAGATGTCCCTGCAGGGCCTTCGACGACATCTTCAGGTCGGGATCGTCCTCGGTGACCTCCATGCTGCCGAGGACCCGCCGATCGACGTACTCCCAGACGTCCTTCTCCTGGAAGCGCATGATGGACTCGTAGCCGGGGATCCCCTGGCCCGACGACTCCGATCCCGGGGTGGTCGGGGCCTCCTTCGTCTGGAGGAACCGCAGCACGAGGAGCTCCGGCGTGACCATCCCGCGTCTCGCGCGGCCGCTCCAGCGGCCGATCAGCGTGACCTCCTGGAACTTGGTCGGGACCTGGTCCCACTTGTCCGGGACCTGGATCTGGAATCCGTTGCTCTCGTCCTTGTAGCGCGGACCGAGCGAGATGGGCGACGCGGCGCTGCCGACGCCGAGGATCAGGACGAACGCGATGCTTAGGCTCTTTCGAGACATGATTCCCCCGACGGAGTCCCCGGAAGACCGTCCGGGCCCGATCCCGGCACGCTCCCCGGTACCTAGCAGGCTACGCGCTTTGGACGCGAATGGGAGCCCCGGCAACGTCTTTTTTACGCCCCCCGTTGGCTCCGGCCACCCGATTCGCGCATAATTTGGCCCAATGGCGAGCGTGGTGCTGCCGTCTCCGGACAACGATGCGTGCTGGCTGACTCCGGAGGAGCTGAAGAGGTTCGCGGAGTGCATCTCCGGCGACTCGGCGCGCGACCAAGCCTGCCTCCGCGCGCTCATGGCGACGGTCAGCGAGGTTCTCGGGGCGACGGACCTCGACGAGCTGCTGCGGCGCCTCGTGGACCATACGATCCAGACGACCCGGACGGAGCGCGGGCTCCTCCTCCTGCTCCAGGAAGATGGCGAGCTCAAGGTCCGCACGGGCCGCGACCGGCACGGACGCGATCTCGAGCCCAATCCGGTGCTCTCCCGCTCCGTGCCGGAGAAGGTGCTCCACGAGAACCAGCCGGTCGTGGAACGGGTGAGCGGGGACGGCGAGATCCTCGACCTGACCCACTCGGTCGCGGCCATGCGTTTGCGCCAGGTGATGTGCGCCCCGGTGAGCGCGCGCGGGCGGACGCTGGGCGTCCTCTACATGGACTCGACGATGGGCGCGCCGGCGGTCACGCACGCCGACCTCTGGCTCTTCTACGCGCAGGCGGGCCTGATGGGGATGGCGATCGAGAACCAGCGCCTCCTGCACGAGACGATCCTCGCGCGCGAGATGAGCCACCAGCTCCGCGTCGCGCGAGACATCCAGAAGCGCCTCCTGCCGGCCGGACCGGCCCGGTTCGGCGAGGCCGAGATCGCGGGCCTCTCGGAACCCTCCAGCCGCGTGGGCGGGGACTACTTCGACTACTTCCAGGTGGACGCGGGCCGCTTCGGCCTCTGCGTCGGCGACGTCTCCGGCCACGGCATCGGCCCGGCGCTCGTGATGTCGAACGTCCGCGCGCACCTGCGGGGCCTGCTCCAGACCCGGAGGTCGCTCGGGGGCCTCTACGGGCTCCTCAACCGCGCCCTCTGCAACGAGCTGACGGAAGGGATGTTCGTCTCGCTCTTCGTGGGCGTGCTCGACAGCGCGAAGATGGTGCTCGAGTTCCAGAACGCGGGGCACACGGCGCCGATCCTCTACCGTCCCTCCGAGGACACGTTCCGCGCGATCCCGCCGACCGCGCCCGCCCTCGGCCTCATCGACGACCTCTCGGCCGGCCCCTGCCCGGCGATCGGGGTGAAGAGCGGCGACGTGCTCGTGTGCTACACGGACGGCGTGACCGAGCGGCACAGCCCGGAGGGCGAGCTCTACGGCGAGGACCGCATCCGCACGATCGTGCGGCGTGCCGTCAAGCGCGGCGCCGCGCCGGCGGACGTCGTGTCGGCGATCCGCGAGGACTGCGAGAAGCACGCGCGCGACCTTCCGCCGCGCGACGACGTGACGCTCGTGGTGGCCCGCCTCTAGCGTGCGTCCGCGGGCTGCCGCTCGCGCCGGCTTGCGCGGCGGCCCCCCGGCGCGCGCCGCGCGTGGCCCGGCGCCGGACGGGGGCGCTCCGGCAGTCCGAGGCCGCCCGGGTCGTCGCCGTTCACCGCGGGCGCTCCGGGATCGAGATAGAAGTCGACGGCAAGGAAGAGCGCGCGCGAATACCGGAAGATCGCCACCGAGACGGCAACGTGCCCGAGCAGCACGCCCGCGTAGAGCAGGGGCGTCGGCGGGAACAGCACGAGGAACGGGACGCAGAGGATCACGGAGAGCCCGAAGGACGCGAACATGTGCACCTCGGACCCGCCGACCCAGTAGCCCTCCTCGCGCTCGAACGGCCGGCCGCAGCCCGCGCACCGCTCCGCGCGGAGGAAGAACCGCCGGAAGATGCGGCCGCGCCCGCAGGCGGGGCAGCTGATCCGGAGGACCCGGTAGAGGAGGCGGGGCACCGAGGGGGGCTGCAACACGTCTGTTGCAAGGGTAGCACGCCGGGGGGGTCCCGGGGGCCGCCCCCGGACCCCCTGCCGCTTCCTCGGCCCTACGTGCCGAGCCGCGAGACCTCGGCGGGCATCTCCGGGAGCCCGGCGAGGACCGCGTCGACGATCGCGTCGCCGAGGATCCCCTC
>DASUGR010000050.1:0-8224 GCA_036273915.1 Planctomycetota bacterium
CGCGCACGAGCGCGGGGGCGAGGCCGACGCGCAGCGCGCCCTTCACGTGCGCGCGGAGCTGCGCGTCCTGCTCGAGCGCCGCGAGCATCGCGACCGCCATCGCCTCGCGCTCGGGCAGCCCGAGGAAGGGGCGGCCGAGCACCTGCCCGTACGCGTCCGCGAGCACGAAGCGCGCGAAGTCGGGGTGGAGGCCAGCGAGCTTCCCCTTCACCTCGGCGGCATGCGGGCCGTAGACGGCGCGAAACACCGTGTCGCCCCGCGCGGCGAAGTCGCCGGGCGGCTCGGTGGGCGGCGGGGCGCCGGGCGCCGCCTCGGCGAGCGCCTCGAACGCGCCGATCCCGCGCGGGTAGCCGGCGAAGAGGAAGACCTGGAGCGCCGCCTCCTGGAGGTCGGCGCGCGGCACCGCGGCAAGCGCGTCGCGGACGTAGCCGGGGAGCGCATCGCGCCGGCCGGCGGCGGCCGCGGCCGCGAACCGCGCGAGGTGCCTTACCCGGGTTTCTTCCATCGGCCGGGATCCTAGTACTATGGCGCCGGGGTCGGCGTCAATCCGAGCAATGCAGGAGATCCTCGCGAGCGTCGATTCGGACCGCGACTTCTACGAGCGGCTGCGCCGGTGCGTGCTCAAGGGCAACGAGCGCATGAACTTGACGCGCATCGTCGAGCCCGAGGAGTTCCTGAGAAAGCACGTGCTCGACTCGCTGCTCCCGTTCCTCGTCGTGCCGGCTCTGCGCGATCTCCCCGCGGACCGGCTCGTGCTCGCCGACCTCGGCAGCGGGGCGGGTTTCCCGGGCCTTCCCATTTCCCGCCTCCGTCCGGGCTGGACGATCACGCTGCTCGAGCGCACCCGGAAGAAGGCGGCGTTCCTCGCGGAGACCGTCGACGAACTCGAGCTGCGAAACGTCCGCGTCCTCGCCGCCGACGCGCGCGAGGCCGCGCCGCTGCTCGGGCGGTGCGACGTGGTGACGGCGCGCGCGGTCGGGGAGATCGCGGAGGTCGTGCGCGCGGCCAAGGGGTTGCTCGCGCCCAAAGGCGCGATCGTGCACTACAAGGGGGATGTAGGCGGGGAGGAGCTCGAGGAGGGGGCCGCGGCCGCGGAGAAGCTCGGGCTCGTCCAGGAGGGGCCGTTTCCCTATGCGCTGCCGCCGGACGCCAAGCGCGCCGTCGTCCTCAGTCGATCCACCGGTCGAACGCGTGGCGCAGCTCGCCCCCCGAAAGGAGCCAGGCGACGAACCCGCGGTGGTAGGGGGCGGTGAGGAGCGGCACGATCTCCGCGCGCGGCACGAAGCGGTAGTCGACGATGTCCTGCTCCTTCGAGATGTCGATCTCGCCCGCGGCGCGCTCGATCCGGAAGAAGAACGACCGCCAGACGCCGGTGCGGACGCCGCCATGGATGCGCTCGCCCTCCGCGACGAAGAGCATCTCGCCGACGCGGACGTCGAGCGAGGTCTCCTCCCTCATCTCCCGGAGGAGCGCCTCCTCGAGCGTCTCCTTGGGCTCGACGCCGCCGCCCGGCAGGTCCCAGGTGGTCTCGGGGCGGCCGGCGAGGATGCGCCGGTTCGCCACGAGCAGGATGCCCGGGGGCTCCTCGAGGAGCCCGAACGCGCCCAGGTAGTCGGGCTTCCGGAAATCCTTGAACGGCGGGGAGGCCACGGGTTAAGCGTAACCGCCTTGCGGCTGATCCGGAGCGGAGCCCTCCCCCCCGCGCTGAACCTCGCGCTCGACGAGGCGCTCCTGCGTTCCGGCCGCGAGACGCTGCGCCTCTACGCGTGGGATCCGCCGGGCCTCTCGCTCGGGTTCTTCCAACGCGCGGCGGCGATCCCCTGCCCGCCGGGCTTCATGCTCGTGCGCCGGCCCACGGGCGGCGGCGCCATCGCGCACACCGGCGAGCTCACGATCGCGTGGGTCGGCGCGCGCCGCCGGGTCGAGGAGGTCTACCGCGAGATGAACGCGATCGTCGCGGCGGCCGCGGCATCCTTCGGCGTGCGCGTGGTCCTTGGCGAGGGGGAGCCGGAGGTCGCGCCCGCGGGGCTCTGCTTCGACGCGCACACGTGCTACGACCTGCTCGCGGGCGGCCGCAAGCTCTTCGGGTCGGCGCAGCGCCGGGGGGGCGGGCGGTTCCTGCTGCACGGGACGTTGCCGCTCGAGCGGAACCCGCTGTCGGAGGGCGCGACCTCGCTGTCGGAGGCTGCCGGAAGGGTCGTGACGCGTGCGGAGGCGGAGGCAGCGGTGATCCGGGAGGCGGAGGGGGCTTGGGGGGCCGTGCTCGTGGCGGAAACGCCTTCGCCCTCGGAGTGGCAGGAGGCCGAGCGTCTCGTTTCGGATCGCTATGCCAACGACGCCTGGACCCACCGCCGTTAGTAGGCGTACGGTGCCAGGCACCCGTCACCTAGTAATTCCCGCGATTCGGCCATCCGTGCGGGTTTTCGGGAATGACGGCCGAGGGTTGGTCGCTGGCTGGTGGCCCGTTGATAGCGGACCGGAGCGTGACACCGTACCGCTACGACTGGAACTGGTCCCAGTCGATCCGGAGGATCTCGTCGCGGGTGATCGGCGGGAGGGACGCGAAGCGGCGCCGTTCGGCCTCGTCCCGGAAATCGCCGTACGCGCGGGCGCGGCCGCGCCGGTTGTAGACCGGCACCCCCCCCTCGCCCCCCCCCATCGGGTACGAGAAAAGGTCGGGAACGTCCTCATCCACCGCCTTCAGACGGGCATACGCGCGCTCGAACCGCTCAGGATCGATCTGCCAGGCGAGGTCGAACTCCCGCTTTGCCTTCACCACCGACTGCTCCCGCCAGTAGAGCCGCGCCAGCAGAAAGTGTGCCACGAAGCTGTTCGGGTTCACGCGCAAGGCCGCCTTCAAGGCGGTCCGGGCCGTTGCGGTCGAACCGGCAACGAGCGCGACACGCGCCTTCAGGAGGCACCACAGCTCGTAGATCCTCTTCGAGGGGCTCACCAGCTTCCTCTCGCTCCCTTCGACGATTCAAGCGCACGGGAGTTCCGATCCGATACGGACTCGGAACCGTCGCCCATCCTATGCCCGCCGCCCCGCCCCTGCAAGGGGGCGCCGGGGGGTACCGGGAGGGGCCCAAGGTTTTTGATGCGGAAAACGAGCAGCGCGCCTGAAGGTGCCAGCGAGGAGACGTCCGGGCCATGTCCCTGAAGGGCAGCCTCTCGAGCGTCAACCTCACGGAGATCTTCCAGATGCTCTCCCTCTCGGGGAGAGAGGGGACGCTCTTCATCTATGACGGGCCCCGGAAGCGCGCCATCTGCTTCACGCGCGAGGGCGTGTCGATCCGTTCGCGCGAACGCAACGAGTCGAACCTGATCGGGAAGATCCTCGTCCGCCTCGGCAGGATCGACGAATCGCATCTGCAGAGCGCGGTCGAGTCGCGCCGCTCCGGTGACCGCCTGCTCGGCGACACGCTGGTCGACATGGGCGCGTGCGCGTCGGCGGACGTCGACGAGGCGCTGCGGCTGCAGAGCGAAGAGGAGATCCAGGAGCTCTTCCTCAACCGCAGCGACGCGCAGTTCGAGTACGTGGACGGCTTCTTCCCCGAGACCGACATCCCGTACGTCAGCCTGAACGTCAACTCGCTGCTCATCGACATCGCGCGGCGCACCGACGAGTGGGAGTACATCCGCCGGCGCATCCGCGGCCCGCGCGAGATCTACCGCTTCACGGGCGCCGAGGGCGAGGTGGACGGGGAGGTGCTGCGCGAGTGCTACGCGCCGCGTGTCGACCCGTTCATCGACGGGTCGAACTCGATCGGCGATGTCATCGACGTCTCCTACGTCAACAAGTTCCACGTGTGCAAGCTGATGGCCGCGTACCTCGACGCGGGCATCATCGAGCTCGTCCCCGCCGACGCGATCCGCCAGAACGCACGCCTCGCGCTCCGCATGGGAGACAGCGCGGCCGCCATCCGCCACTACGAGTACCTGATCGGGACCGGCGACTTCCCGCTGGATATCCTCGGGGAGGCGGCCGAGGCGCACGAGGCGAACCGCGACTTCCCCGAGGCGGCGGCGCTGCTCCGCCGGCTCGCGGAGGAACTCGTGCGCGCGGGCGACTACCGCGGCGCGATCGACGTCCTCCGGCGCGTGGCGAACTACCCGCGGCCGGAGCCGGAGGCGCTGCGGTACCTCATCGACCTCGTGTTCGAGAACCCGCGGGCGGCGGCCGAATTCGCGGTCAACATCGTCGAGGCGGGGAAGACGCTCGTCAGCTGGTACCTCACGCAGGACCAGCCGGACGAGGCGACCGCGCTGCTGGAGCGGCTGCTCCAGATCTTCCCGGACGAGGTCGCGTTCGCACTCTCGCTCGTGGACGTGCACGCGGAGCACGGCGACGTGCCCCAGGCGAGCGCGGAGTGCGAGCGGCTCGCGAGCTCCTACCAGAAGCGCCGGCAGGTGGGCCACGCGGTCACCCTGTACAAGCGGCTGCTCGCGCTCGACCCGGAGCGGCAGGACATCCGCGACAGGCTGCGGAAGATCTCGTCCGGCCGTCGGCGCCGCGTCGGCCCGGCGCTGCCGCGCGTGGCGGTGGCGCTCGGGCTCAGCCTCCTGCTCGGCGGCGTCGCGGTCGTCTGGGTGAAGCAGCAGGGCGTGGGGTCGCAGTCGACGGAAGAACCCATCGGGGGGGCCATGCAGGAGCTCCTCGGCCGCGCGTCGGAGGAGAAGGCGGGCGCGGTGCGGGCTGGCGGCAAGGCCGCGACGATCTACGCCCAGCTCCTCGAGGACCTCCGTTCCGACGCGTTCGCGCAACGCGAGGCCCTGCTCCTGCGGGTGCGGACGGCGGACGAGAACTTCCAGGAGTTCCGGGACCTCTCCGACAAGGCGCGCTCCATCGCGGAGGTGATCCGGCGCCAGACGACGAGCGGCGAGTTCCTCGTGCGCACGAAGGCGATGCTCGACACGCTGGACGGCCAGTCGCAGAGGGTCGAGACGGCGCGCCGGCAGTACGTCGTGGCGGCGCAGAAGGCGGCCGCGGCGCTCAAGGCGGACGCCGAGACCTACTACATCCAGGGGAAGCTGCTCGAGGCGCTGCCGCGCTACGAGCTCGCGAAGCAGCTCGCGGTCGATCCCGACTGGAAGGATGACCCGGCCCTTCAGCAGAAGATCGACAACATCCGCACCGACATGGAACGCGTCGCCGCGGAGATGAAGAAGGCGAAGGCCCTGGAGGAGGTGGGCGACTGGACGGCGGCCCGGCGCATCTACCTCGATCTCCTCAAGGAGTACAAGGACGCGGACATCGTCGCGGACCTGCTGCTCCCGGTGGAGATCCTGACGCTGCCGCAGGGCGCGACGATCCTGCTGGACACGGTCGAGTATTCGCGCCCCACGCCGACACTGGTGCGCCTCAACCCGCACAGGGAGACGAAGCTCGAGCTCCGCCGGAAGTCGTTCCGGACGGAGATGCGCATGCTCGGCCCCTTCTCGGGCGAGGATGCGGATCCGGCCAACTACACCTACATCTTCCCGCTGCTTCGCACGGCCACGTGGGAGCGCCCGCTCCGCGAGGAGTTCATCGAGTCGGACCCGGTGGCGTGGGGCGACCGCGTCGCCGTCGCGACGCGCAGCGGCCGCTACCACATCTTCGACGCGACGACCGGGAAGACGCTCGCGAACGACCGGCTCGACGTCGACGGCGTGTCCGCGGGCCTCGCGTGCAACGGCAAGGTCCTCTGCATCCCTGGCCTCGACGGGCACGTCTTCTTCCGCGACGCGCGGACCGGCGACTCGCTCGGGTACACGCTCAACATGACCGCGGCGATCCACGCCACCCCGGCCGTGCGCGGGAACGTCTTCTACGTCGTGGACCTCGCGGGCAGCGTGGTCGCCCACGACGTCTCGACCGGGAGGAACCTCTGGACCCAGCAGACGCCCACGGGCGTCCGCGCGGCACCGGTGATCGTCGGCAAGGGCCTGCTCGTGCTCTCGACCGCGGGGGACGTGAGCTACCTCGACCTCGCGAAGGGCACCCCCCTCATGGAGCCGCTGCGGCTCGAGGGGAGCTTCGCGTGCGCGCCCGCCGTCGTCGACGACGACCTGCTGATCTTCGGCGCCGAGGAGGGCGCGCTCATCGCGCTCAAGCCCTCGACGCGCGAGATCCGCTGGCGGAAGCCGATCGACGAGCTGCGCATCAAGCGCACGCCGCCGGTGCAGGGCCCCGAGGTCTACGTGTCGCGCCGCCCGGGCCACCTGCTCGCGTTCGACGTGAACACGGGGCTGCAGCTCTACGAGTACGTACAGAACCCGAACGCCGTCCGCAGCGCGGTCTACGCGAACCGCCGGATCTTCTTCGTCCACGACAAGGTCCTGACGTGCTTCGGCCCGCGGCAGGACGGCTACGGGCTCGCATGGACCTTCCAGGCCAAGGGCCGGATCCTCGGCGGTCCGGTGGTCCGGGACAACGCCGTCTACATCGGGGACGAGCAGGGCAATCTCTACAAGCTGGAGGCCACGGACTAGGCCATGGGCCCTGGAAACGGGAGGCAGGGGGGTCCGGGGGGCGGCACGAACCGGGGCCGTCTCAATTCCGGAGCGCCGCCTGTCGATAGGACACGAGACACCAGACCGGGGTGGGGAACGAAACCGTGAAATTCCTCAAGAGACTGTTCGGGATGGGCCGCAAGGCCCGTGGCAGCGAGGACGCGCCGCAGCTGGCGCGCGAGCTCGAGGCGACCGTCGCCGAGGCCGAGCGCCTCGTCGCGGCGGGCCGGTTCGAGGAGGCTACGCAGGCCGCCGAGAACGGCTTGAAGCGCTTCCCCACCGCTGTCCGGCTGCGCGCGGTCATCCAGTACGTCCGGCGCGTGGGCGCCAACAAGCGCCTCGCCCAGCTCAAGAAGACGATCGACGAGCGCAAGGACGAGCGGGCGTACCGCGAGCTGATCTCGCTCCACATCGACCTCGGCAACCGTGACCAGGCGCTCGAGGTCGCGCAGCGCTTCATCGGGGAGTTCCCCGATTCGGCCGAGGCGCACATCGACGTCGGCGAGGTCTACCTCGCGCGCTACTTCGCGGAGCTCTTCGCGCGCGACGCCCGGTCGGCGTTCGAGAGCCTCGAGCGGGCGCTCGAGCTCGACGAGAAGGCGTTGCGCGCGCGGGTCCTCATGGGCCTCCTCTATTGGTCGATCGGCGCCGTGCGCCACGCCGGCAACGAGATCGCGGAGGTCCTCCGTCTCGACCCGGCGAACGCCCGGCTGCAGGAGTTCCGGGACCAGACGATGCCGAAGGGCACCGCCGAAGACGCCGAGGAGGACCTCGAGGTCCTTCTCGACTCCGCCGAGGACAACCAGGAGCTGCCCAACGACCCGGCGGCCTACCCCGGTGGCCGGCGCTTCGTCGCCGAGCGCCAGGGAGGCGCCCTCTCTCCGAAGCTCTTCGCGGCCGCGGCGGCCGGCATCGGCCGAAGGCTGCGGATCGAGCAGCTCGCCGCGATCGGCAGCGGCGGCCGTCCGCTCGCGGTCGCCGGCGAGAAGAAGGAGGAGTTCGTGCGGCTCGCATGCCGCATCGACGCGGCCGCCCGGCGCGCGGGCCGCCACATGAACTTCGGCACGATGCGCCGCCTGATGGTCGAGGGCAAGTTCGGCCGCCTGGTCCTCGTACCGGCCGGCAACTGCACCGTCGCCGCGCGCGCCCCGCGCACGGTTTCGACAGAGCGGATCGCCGAAGGGCTGGAAATGGTCGTCACGGCGTCGCGCGCCGACGGCAGCGGGGAGGAGGAGTAGATGGAAGCGATCCTCAACCGCCTCGAGAAGGAAGCGTGGGTCCGCGGCAGCATGATCGTCTCCAACGAGGGGATGGTCGTCGTGGAGCGCCTCTCGGGCGACCTCGACCGCGACGCCGTGGCCGCGCTCGCGGGGGACCTCGTGGTCGAGGTCTCGGAAGGACTGAAGGAAGCGGGACACGACCCGTTCAAGCGGATCGTGCTCAGCGCGACGACGGGCGACCTGGTCGTCGTCGACTGCGGGACCGTCTACCTCGTCGTCATCACAGCGGCGGGGTCGGAGGCGTTCTACATCGAGATCGACAGCGCCGCGCAGCAGTTGAAGCGCGTCGCGCCCTCCATCACGATGCGAGGCATGTGAGCAACGGGAGCAAAGGGAGCCGCCATGGTCCAGATCAACTTCGCGAACAAGGAGATCCAGTGCAAGATCGTCTACTACGGCCCGGGCATGTCGGGCAAGACGACGAACCTGGAGGTCGTCCACAAGAAGGC